>CAZOTR010000333.1:0-3494 GCA_964582755.1 uncultured Methylococcaceae bacterium
CACGGCACTGGTGGCGGCCCGGTACTTCGGGGGGAACTTCACGCAGGCCCAGGCGCTCCTGTCCGAGAAGGAGCACAGGAAGTGCGACGCCCCCCGCGTAGCCGGAGGGCCGGATGTTTTGTCGAAGTCTGCGGCTCCATCGCAGGCGGAGACAAAACATAAGGCAACCGAACCGGCGTAGAGTCAGTGTGGCAGCCATGGCGAGAGGCGAAGCGCAGCGGAGTCTCGATGCCGTGGCGGACGCAGGACGGGCGCGGGCCGCCGCAGGCAAGGTTGTCGCCAATTTTTTGCTCCTGATGGAGACTGGGAAGTCCCATCATGGCGACACGCTTCGCAGCGCTACTTTTCGCCCGCAGCCTCAGCCACAGCCGGTCCAAGATCGGCTGCAAGCCCCAGACCTTGCTGGGTTGGGTACGCCAGCATGAAAAGGACACCGGCCAGCGCGATGGGGCAACCACCGCCGAGCACGAGCCCGCCATGTCTTTCTGCAAAGCCGCCCAGCGCAGCCATTTTAAAAATTTCCATTGATTTTACATTTTTTGTGAAATATATTTATTTTTTATAGCGCATAAAAAATTGAAATGCATCCCGATCAACAGCTTTCTTACATCAGATGCCCTGCCGTCAAGCCGAAGTTCGCCTTGGAGCATTTGCTTGGCCCGGCAATCAATGCGTCCGGCTATATATTGAAGAAGATCACCGGCAAGGAGAAGGGCGACCGGATGCGCCATCTGTACACGCCGTCCGACATCCGCCAAGCCAAGCTGGCATTGTACGGCATAGACCCTAGTCGGCCCGCGCCCTTGCGCAGGCCGCCGATCATCCACACTCGCATGGCAAAAGGCGGGACGGGCAAGTCCGTGGTGGCAGGCAACATCGCGGCGGCCTTGCCGATGCTGGGTTATAAAGTGCTGGCCATCGACGGCGACCCGCAGGCCAGCCTCACCAACATGCTGGGAGTGGATTCGTCGCGGGACGATATTGTCCATATTGGTCACCTCATGCAGGCTGCGGAGGATGCGGCCAAAACACTGGACATCGAAGCCGCGATAAAGCCCATCTATCCCGACGGCATGTTGGACTTGATCGCGGCGGACATCACTCTGACACAGACGGACGCTTGGCTGATGTCTAGGTTGGGCCGGGATTCCGTGCTGGACCGGCTGATCGGGGAAAACCTGAATGTTTTCTCCCGCTACGATGCGATAGTCATCGACAGCGCCCCCGGCACCACCTTGCTGTCCTACAACTTCATGGCAGCCTGCAAGACCATCCTCGCCGTCGTCTGGCTGGACCGCGAATCTCTCAAAGCCATCAACCTGCTGGTCGGCAATGTCGCGGAAATCAACCGGGCCTATCCAGGCAAGAAGCTGGACATTGAGATTGTCGCCAACGGCTACCACCCCTCTTACAGCCATTGCAAGGAAGCCTTGGCCATCCTCGCGGAAAAATACAAGCCGTTCCTCAATGAAAACATCATCCCGCACTATAGCGGCTTCGCCAGGCAACAATCCTTGCTGGTTGAAAAATCCCTAGGCCCGCTGGTCGAGCAAGAGCCCAATTCGGTCGGCGCGAGGGCAATGTTCGACCTCAGCAAAAGCCTGCTGGGCCGCTACGGCATCACCCTGTGCGGATTTGACGAAAACATCGCGCCATTGGCCCGCAAAACCGCCGGAGCCCACTGATGGCCACACGAAAAACCGGCATGAAACTCAGCGGGCTTTTGGGATCCGGAGCGATTCCGCAAGCCGACCCCGCCGTCATCGCACGGATGCCCGCGTTGGCGGTTCCTGATCCGCAAACGCTTGAGCGTCGGGAAATACCCCTCGCTTTGGTCGACCCCTCGCCCTTCCAGCCTCGGCTGCGGTTCGATGCCGCAGAACTGGGGCGGCTGGCTGACTCTATCCAGGAAGGCAGCTTAAGCGAGCCCATCTCCGTCCGGGAAAGCGCGAATGGCCGGTATGAACTGGTTTCCGGGGAACGCCGCTGGCGGGCGCACCAGTTCCTGGGTTTGGAGACCATCCCGGCGACGGTGACATCGCTGGACGACCGGCAAGCGGCGCTGCTGACCATCGCCTCGAACACTGTGCGCGAGGATTTAAGCGACTTCGAACTCGGCCGCTGTTTCAAGAAAACCCTGGACGATGGCCACGCAAAATCGGTCGCGGAACTGGGCAAGCTCATTGGGATGTCGCGCCAGCAAATCGACCGCTGCCTGGACTTCATGAAGCTGCCTGCGGAAGTCATCAGCCGGCTCGAACAGAAGCCGGATTGCTTCGGCGCCAACTGCGCCGAGTTTTTCGCGGGCTATGTCAAAAAGGGCCACGGCGATGCGGTGGCCGAGGCGGCCAGGCTTATCGCCGAAGATGGCCACACCGAACAAAAAGCCATGGCGTGGCTAAAAAACACCACAGCCCCTGAAAGCCCAAGACGGCGGAAAATCCAAGCAAACGTGCCATTGTTTGCCGGAGAAAAACCGCTGGGACACGCCCGCATCGAGCGCCGTAAGCTGGTGATCGACTGTCATGATGGCGTAAAGCCCGGCGAACTGTTGGAAACGATCCAGGGCCTGCTCAAGGGAAGCCCGACATGAAGCCTGCAACGAGCCTCGCCATCGCCCCGCTGACAGACGCTGAATTCTCAGGGAAGCAACTGGATCTCTTCCGCAAATTTCTTTGCAACACCGACGATCAGCGCGAGCGGCTGTCCAACACCCTGGATCTTTGGGACAGCGTGCCGCGCTATTCCGTCTCCCGCCTGGCGATGGACAAACAACGGAAAATACGCGGCTTCCTTGATTTGCTGGAAATCAATTTCCATTACCGGGGAACGCCTTTGAAGGCGATCATCCAGCCGGCGCGGGTCGCCGAAAAAAAAGGCAGCCCAAGCAAAGACTATTACCCCAGCGCCAACGAAGAACTGGTCGAGGACGCTTTGCGGAAAATCGCCACCGAGCAGCGCAACGGCTATTTCGACAAGCCGAATTTCCGCAGCGGGGTCGTGTTCACGCTGTACATGTTGCGGGAAGAGATGAAACGGCAAACGGCGCGGCCATGCCCGTTCCTACCAGCAAATCGTCTTAAGCCTCAACATCCTGGCCGGCAGTGTCATCGAGATACGCACGGCCAACGGCAAATATGGCGAAGGCTTTGCCAAGAGCGCCTACTTTCCCAGCCTGTCCGCCGTGTCCAAGGGGATGCTGGCCGAGGACCCGCAAGCCAAGTGGATCGTCCAGTTCCATCCGCTGGTCACGCAGGCCATCGACGCCCTGACCTACCGGCAGTTCAACTACGCGCAGATGATGGGCCACAGCAGCCAGCTTGCCCGCTGGCTGCACAAGCAACTGTCTTTGAAGTTCACCTTCGCCAGCATGATGACTTCGTTTGAAATCCGCTACAGCACCATCAAGCGCGACAGCGCCTTGCTCGGCAATTACCGGCAAGAGCGGCAGGCCGTTGCCATGCTGGACGCCGCTTTCGAAGAACTGAAGACTG
>CAZOTR010000334.1:0-3489 GCA_964582755.1 uncultured Methylococcaceae bacterium
GCATCTTGCGCGGGGAGCGGGGGTTGTCGGTTTAACCTGGCAATGCCAGCCCCTTGCTTATAGTTATGTAGGGTGCGCATCGCGCACCTTTTCCAATGCTTGATATTCGTTAAGGTGCGCGATGCGCATCCTACGGGGCTACGGGACTGCGGGCAATGCGGGATGAAGAGATTGTGTTCGACGAAGACAGCCCGCGCACCCGCGCCGAGGATTGGGAAGGGGCAAAAACCACCTTGCACAGCCGAGTAATAGGCAGGATAGGCTCTAACGAGATGGAGGTGGGTTTAATTGAGTTATTGATATTTTCCGTAGGAGCGACCCATGGCCGCGAAAGGCTTCGGGCAATGGGTGGAGCCAGAGATCGCGGGCATGGCCCGCTCCTACAATTCAATCAATTGAACCCACATCCCTTGAGACAGCAGTTTAATTTAGAGAGTAATATATGAATAGCTTTGCCTTAAAAGCTTTTCAACAGAGAAACGAGTATCTTGCCGAACTTAACACCCTAATCGTTCCGCGCCATGGAAATGGCTTGGGTTACGTTTCAGTTTTTTGCGGTGGCGGTGGTTTAGACCTAGGTTTTGCTGCGGCTGGCTTTACCCCGCTTTTCTCGTCCGATGTAGTTCCTGTATTCTGTGAAACTATACATAAAAATCTTGGGAACCACATTGTTGAGGCCCACGACATAGCCACGCTTTCCGGCGTTTCTGTTTTAAGCCGCGTGGGACGTTCGGTAGACGTTGTTATCGGGGGGCCACCTTGTCAATCTTTTAGCATACTTGGCACTCGAAAGTCGATAGCCGATCCGAGAGGCAAGCTTGTTTATGAATACGCAAGATTTATATGTGAAATCAAGCCCAGAGCATTTTTATTTGAGAATGTTCCGGGCATATTGACTGTGAATAAAGGTAAAGACTGGAAAGAACTACATTCCTTCTTCGCAACAGAGACTGGCTATCATATAACCTGGACAAAACTAAACGCTGTGTGGTTTGGCGTCCCCCAGGTCAGGCAAAGAGTGGTGGCAGTTGGTTTCCGAGATGAAAAGGACTTTGCCAATTTTAGGTGGCCGCGATGCACGCACTCCGAAACTTGGGAACAAGCCGGTCATGGATTGTATGCGCCGCGCAATGCCGCATTGGCTTTCGAGGATGTTGAACACCTTCCCAATCACGTCTTGCGAGTGCATGGTGAGCATGTAATAGCCAGATATAACCTTGTGCCTCCAGGAGGTAGAGATAAAAGTGACCATACCGACCGAGTGCATCCTGACAAACCTTCTGGCACTGTTTTAGTAGGCTCTGGAGGAGGAGGTGGAAGGCCGTTCATCCACCCCTATGAACATAGGCATATTACCGCTAGGGAAGCGGCTAGGCTTCAATCCTTTCCCGATTGGTGGAAATTCGTAGGCGGGGCGACTGCCGCGTACCGCCAAGTCGGCAATGCGGTTCCGCCGCTTTTGGCCCGTGCGGTCGCTATAGCCATACGTAAAGCACTACAGGGTGAATGATGGCCCGTCCATTGCCTTATCCGGGCCATACATGGTCATTTGTGCAACACGCCGTAGGGCTTGAAGCGAAGACGTTATATGATTTTTTAAAGTGCGCGGCAGCTTTTGAGGGCGAAACTAAAGATTACAGTGGCAAGATTACCACATTGATGGTTGCAACCGGGATATTAACGCAGAATCAGAGAAATGGAAAAGCGGACGCTTGGAGAGATTATCAGCAAATTTTAGCCGAGCTGGGCCTTATTTATTCAACGAGGCTTTGCCCAGTCTTGACGCTAACTGAGCTTGGACATATGTTCTTGGCTGGCGATATTGGGTTCGCGGAGTTAGTTGGCATGCAAGCGCTTCGGCATCAATATCCAAACGGACAAAAATCTGATATACAAAACCGACTTAATACTGAGCTGGAACTTGCTGGCATATCGCGACCAGACACACTAATGGAGCTTCAATCTAGCCGACAGGTGCTTGTCAAGCCTGGCGCATTGATGTTGCGAGTACTGAGCGCTTTATTAGAATACAAACAAAAACCATATCTGTCCGTTTCTGAGTGTCAGGCATTTTTAATTCCATGCCGCACTAACTCCGAGTGGCAAAGGGCAGTTGCCGAGATAATCGCATACCGCAAAGCACCATCAAGCATAGACCGGATAAATCGTCACTCAAGGCGAAACATTCAAGACTGGTTTAAGTTCCTTAAAAAATCAGATTACTTTGTTGATGCCACAGGTGGCGATTTGGCGCTGAGCGAGTACGCAATTACCAATCTTGAATCGGTAAAAAACTACTGCGCATATCAAGAAGACGCTTCGTCATTCTGGATTCCAACGAGATTCGACAAGGCACAGCGAGTGAACTGGTTCAAGTGGTTCGGCCATGCTCCCTTGGAAGCGCAAAAAATTCTAAGAAGAAATTTATCTGACATCGATTATATACAGCGCAACTACGTTGTTGGTTTTGAGGATAATGAGCAAACCGAGGAGTTCCTGCGTCCTAGTGTGGCAGATATAAAATTGCGCCCAGTTGATATTGAGCAGTTATCCAGAAACCCCTTATTTGACCTTTCAGCAGATATTGATTCGCTAACAAATAACATGCTTAAAGGAATGCAAAAGCGTCATGCAAAAACAGTCATCCATGACCGCATAGTAAAAGAACTCGCCGAAGCTTTTATTGCACAAGGTGCTATTGTAGAGTCAGATCCCAATTCTGTTGACCTTCTAGCTATATGGCCTGAAGGCAATTCTGCGATTTTCGAAGTTAAGACGGTAACTATTCGCAGTTTTCAGGAGAGGCTACGAATGGCCATTGGTCAAATTGAGGAATATGCATACAGAAGAAGCTGTGGAGACTCCAATTTATCCGATAAAGTTATTGTTATAAATACAGAGCTGGACGACAAAGCTTGGCAGAAAGACTTTGTCGTTGACCACTTAGGTATCGGCTTGATATGCAAGTCAGCAACAGCATATAAAGCCTTTGCCCCAGAAGCGGCAAGGACCAGAGGGCATTGGTTGACTTTAGGGGCGTAGATGTGCTGACGCAAGAAACCCGCATCTTCGACATTGGTGCGCTTGTCTGGATTTGGTCCGGGCCACCCCTAGGGCCGTAGGCTGCAGTGAGCCAAGCCAAGTAGGGTGCGCACCGCGCACCTTTTCGATGTTTAGCTACGCTGAAAATCTTGGCAAACGGGTTTGGCAAGTTTCAATTCCTCAAATGTAGGGCGCGAATCGCGCACCATTATTCAAGTTGGAACCGCTTAAATAATCCACAGGCCGTAACGAATTTCAGCGGGCAAGTATCCCGGCAGGGCCGTAGGGTGCAGTGAGGAACGAACCGCACCGTTTGCGTTCTCCTGCAAGCCAAGCAGCCAAGCAGCCAAGCAAGATTAAAATGGCAAATCTATCGACCGATTAGAGAACCTCAATGCTGTCCCTAAAAATTGAATACGAAGTGCCGGAAGACCGTGGCTTGCACAT
>CAZOTR010000335.1:0-3488 GCA_964582755.1 uncultured Methylococcaceae bacterium
TCGACATCCGCGTCCTCGACCATTTCATCATCGGCGACGGCCTGAACGCCTATTCGTTTGCCGAGCATGGCTTGATTTAGCGTCTGTGGGAGCGGTTTTTAGCCGCGACGGGCTCCCGTCGCGCCTGGGAAAGCGCCCCCCCACAGCGAACACCGCAGGTCCCAAGGCTTATCCCGCCCGGCCCGACGGCTTCCGCCAGCGCCGCAGGCTTGCAAGCAACCCCGCCGCCAGCAACGCGAAGGCCGGCGGCTCGGGGGCATCATGCAGAACGCCGCCGATGGAGCAACCATTGCCGAGGGTCAATCGTGCGATCTGTTCGTCTTGCGACAGGAACAGGGAGCCGTTGTTGGTGTCGATGGAGGCAAAATCGCCCCGGCTGCCGCCGTTGGCGATGACTGTGTAAGTGTTGCCGGACGGATTGACCAAGGCCACGGTGCCATCGTTGCTGTTCACGATGATATTGCCCGCCAGCGAACAGGTGCCGCTAATCACCCCCATGCCGTCCGGCCCCACCGTCGTGCCGGCACCGAGCAGGTCGCCCGAGTCGAACACCAAGTTTCCCGTGCTGATGGTGAATCCCTTGATGGAATCAGTCATGTAATCGGCGACGTAGGCGGTCAAGCCGTCAGGCGTGACGGTGACGCCGTCGTAATGGCCGTTGGGTTCGATGGGGGTGAACGATCCACTGACCGGGTCGAGATCCACCAGCCCTTGGGTAAACGTGGTGGCGATGATGTGTCCGTTCACCGGATTGCCCCACAACCCGAAAAACCCCGTGAGGTTGGACGGCCCGATGGTGGAACCGACCACGCCGGCCCCGCTGACATTCACGAACCGCCCGCCTTGCGCATACACCCCGTAAGCCTGCCCACCCGCAGTCGTCAAGACGAGTCCGGTGCCGGAGGGTATGGTGTATGGCACCGACGAAAGCTCGGTGCCCACGCTCTGCCCATCCGTGTCATTGAAAATGTAGATTTTTGAATCCGCGCCGTTCTGCGCCAACACCTTGCCGTTGAGGGCGATGGCAAGGCTGACAAACTCATAATTGGCGAAGCCGTTGGAGGTTCCCGTGATAAACGTGCTGAGGGTGAACCCGTCGGCTATGCCGGTGGGGTTGAGTGCGAGTGTCGCATGGGCCGCATGGGCTGTGGCAAGGGTGGCGGCGAAGGCGGCTAGTCGGCAGGTCCGATTGGCAATATTCATTAGCGTAGCCTCTCAAGTGATGGTGGATGGTGTGCCGCGTGGCAGGCAATGCCCCGCAGCCTTGTCGCCCCGTCCTGTGGGTCAGACCTGTTGAGTTTAGGCAGTGCCGGATGATCCGTCATTGATTATCGCGCCCGCCGTTGCACAACCGGTGGGCCGAAGCTTGTCATTTCGGCAGGGATGCCGAAATCCAGCGTTTAGGGATGGCAATCTGTGGGGCAGTATTCAGAGGCGGGCCGGAATAAGCGCGGCGTTTCCGGCATCTGTGCGGGCCGGATTGGCGGAAACGAAAGATGGCGGGCATCGGCGCGGCGGAATGGCTGGGGCGGTGGGTGGGGCCGTCCTTGGCGAAAACGGCCGGCAATCTTAAATATTGCTGGCCGAGATGGCGCCGGTTGCCAGATGCGCCGAGGGTTGGGACGTGTTGTTCATGTTTAGCAGATACACATCCACGGTGTCGCCAGCCACTATATTAGGCACCCCTCCCACGATATTCGTGCCAGAGAAGGTAGTGCCAAAGTTAGTGTTGCAGATGCCCACATTGGGTTTGTAAAAGTAATTAAAGTTGTCGGTGCTGAAAGCGACGGACTCGGACACGAAAGAGCGGGATTTGCCAGATGCCGGGACGATGTGTTCGATGATATTCTCGGCGGCATTGCTGTTGGGCGAATGTTCGGCCAATTGCACGCTGACAAAATTATCGAAGTCATCGTTGAAGGTGCGATGCAGGATGCATTCGGCATAGACGATGCCGCCCCTGCTAAAGCGTGCCACGACTTCGCCCCGGTCAAACTCGCGGCCTGTTATGCCGCCTGTGCCCGGCGTGAGGCGCACCGCGACGGCGACGGAGTTTTTGAAATGGGAGCTGTCATACTGGACATGGCGGTAAATCATCCCGCCAAAAATCTTGTGGCTTCCTATGGGAGAGTCAAATACTGAAAGCAAGGCGGTATCGGCGATGGCGGTCCCGGCAGCAAGTCCAGTGATAATCAACGACAGGCAAATGTTGTGAAACGGTTTCATAAATATTCCTCACAGATAAAGGGTTGTGCCGCCTGGCCATGCAGGGTGCGCATCGCGCAGCTTTGGCAATCCTCGATATTCCTTAAGGTGCGCGATGCGCCCTGCCCAGTTTGGTGGCAAACAGTTTAGCAGTTTGGCTAAACCCTGGCGTAGGGCTTCATTTTTTCAGGACAGGGCAAGCCTGCCGGAGAGCCGGAATAAGCCACCCCGGCGCGGCGCCGGGCGGGCGTTCCCGGCAATCCCGGAGCGCGCCGGAAACGCCTGTTTTCATGCGCCCGCACCGGCTTTTGTCGGCCTAGTGTCCAGAGCCTCGCCATGCCGGGATGCTGGTATCCAGTTTGCCGCTGGTCGGCGGAAATACGCCTAGCCGCCGGTGTCCGGCGACAAGCCTTGCTTCCTTTCGCACAAAGTATTTTCCCCCGTCCGCAAAGCAAAAAGACCGCATGGCAAGCCTCCCAAGCTTGCAGACAAAACCTTGAACCCTGCGCACAAGGCTTTTGGGCTTGCGCGGCGGGCGGAATGCTCCAAACGCAACGCGAAAAGCCTAGCCCGCAAGGCAAAAAGGCCGAAGGGCAAGGCAAACAATGTGAAAGGCGGTATGCGGAGGCTTGCCCGCAGACTTCCGAACCTTGCGGACGGAGCGGAAAGCCTTGCGTCTAGGGTTTTATCGGGCGGCACCCGGCCTGCGCAGCTTGCGGCCAGCCCCCGCCGGCCCGGCTTACTGGCCCGCTGGGGGAATGGCCTTGGCCTTGGAACTGCGGTTGAAGCGGACGGACATGGCCTGCCGCAACACCTCCAGCCCCGCGCCCTTGCCGGAAACCTTCAAAATAGCGTAACCGTCCAGGCAAGTGTCATACACGTCGCTGCCCAAGGCCATGTCCGTGTCGTCGCCCAGGGCCAGCAACACGCGCAGGCGTTGGATGCGCGGGCGCAGCTTGTCCAGGTTGGCAAGGTCGTTTTGCGCCTCGGCCAGATCCAGGCTGGGCGGGATGACCTGCGGGTTTTGCGCCAGCACCATCAGCGTCTGGCGGCAAAACGCCTCGGTCTTGTCGCCCATCTTCGCCAAGCTCCGTCGCTCCTCCGGCGTCAGGCTGATAAGCTGGGCAAAGTGTTTCTCGATGACCGCCAGCGCGGCGTCAACCTCCGCCAGCGCGGCATCGCTCAGATTCAGTGAAATCAAGTTCTGGCTCATGATGGTTTCCTTTTCGGGTAGTCCTGAATAGCGGGTGATGTTTTTACCCATAGAGCATATTGCTTCTCAG
>CAZOTR010000336.1:0-3482 GCA_964582755.1 uncultured Methylococcaceae bacterium
AAATTCGACAATCTGCCGACGGCATTCTTAAACCAACTCAAAGAGGCGATAAGCGATGGATCAAGAAATTGAGCAATTTTGCGCCGACCTGCTGCAATCCGTCCGCGAGATGAAGGCGGGGGATGTCCGGGTGGCGTTTTCGCCCGTGGCCGATGCCCGCGCCAAAACCGGCCTGTCGCAAGCGCAGTTCGCCGCGCTGCTCGGCGTCTCCGTCCGCACCTTGCAACAATGGGAGCAAGGCCGCAGACAGCCTTCTGGCGCAGCCAAGACTTTGCTCACCATCGCCGAGAAACGCCCCGAAGTACTGCGGGAATTGGCGGCATAGCAGCAGCGCAGGTTGGGTTGCGGCCCTATCGCAACCCAACGAACACAGGAAAATGCTGGGTTGCCAAAAAGACGGCAATCCAATCTACGCCAATAAAATTTATAAGTCTGTTTCATAGCATAAAGCAGACCGATGGTTTAGCGGGCGACAGGCCGCGCTTGGACTGATGTTGGCATTTGAAAAAAGCGCATAATCAGAAGCTAGAAGGGCACTTGCTTCTCAGAATTTAAAGGTTTTGTGATAATGGCAGAAAACGGATTTCCTTTATGTCCCTTGATCCTCAAACCAGCGAAAAACTGAAACCCCTGATCCGCCATCTATTTGAGCATCCGCCTGAGCGCAAAGGCCGTGTGGAGGCTGCATTGGGAATGGGTTGTCCGGTTTTGCATCAGATCAATTGGGTTGGGGCTGTCGATCCATTTCTCAATGAACTCTTCACCCAACTCTGCCATTTCGGCGAGGTCGAGCCGGGCAAAACGGCCCTTTGGAAGCTGCTGGAAGGGCTTCGAGAGCAGGTGGGGGTTGATATTCAGGCGCAGATTGATGAACTGAAGCCTGTGCTGAACCGGCCCCATGCGCCGAATCATCCGACCCGCGACCTCCCCGCCATTTTCCTTAATGCCGCCCGTTCCGACCTTGCCCTAGCGCAAAAATTAGCCGCCGATTTGGAACGGGCCGGCCACCGCTGTTGGATCGACACCGAAGAAATCCAAGGCGGCGAGGCTTGGATCAATGCCGTTGCAGATGCGCTGGCTCGGGCCACTGTCGTTGCCACCGTGGTCACGGCGGCAGCCCGGCATGATGAATGGGTGCGCTTGCCTTACCTCCATGCGCGGCAGACGGGCAAACGGATCATTCCCTTGCTGGCCGAGGACGCCCCCTTGCCTTGGGATATGGCCGGGGAGACGGCGCTTAGGATGGATAAGGACTACGCCGCAGGTCTAAACCAACTGCTTGCCTTGCTACCACCCTCCGTTGCCACCGAACCGCTGACGGGGGGCGGGCAACGGCAGGCTGAACTGGCTTATTTGTGTCGCTTGCAATTGGGCGAGCTGGTTCACACCGAGCTTTACACACCCATGGCGGGCATCGCCAAGCTCAGCACACGCGGCCTAGCGCCGACACCCTTGCCTACCGTGGTGATGCGCCCGGAGTTCCGGCATCTGCGCCGTATCAGCGGCCCTGCCGAGGCGCCTAGGCAGGAAACACGCAGTTACGACGACATCGTCGCAGCCTTCGGCGAGGTGCGGCGGGCGGTGTTGCTGGGCGAGCCGGGAGCGGGCAAGACCACCACGCTTATGCCAACCACCCCCGTGAGACGGTTGATTGGTACGAGGCCGTGGCCTACTGCCGCTGGTTGAGTGCGCGGTACGCTGCCGACATCACCCTGCCCACGGAGCAGGAATGGGAAAAGGCGGCACGAGGGACACAGGGCCTTGATTTCCCCTGGGGTGCGTTAAAAGTCGGCTTTGCCAATATTAGAGAGTTTTGGATTAAACAGGCGCATTATCTGGGACAGACCTCAGCCGTCGGCATTTATCCGCAGGGCCAATCGCCTTTTGGCCTATCGGATATAGCGGGCAATGTTTGGGAATGGTGCTTGAACGAGTACGAGCAGCCCCGGCGCACAGGGACAAAAGGCGAAGCATATCGGGTGGTGCGGGGCGGGGCTTGGCTCGACTCCCGAGGCGGCGCGCGTTGTGCCTGTCGCTTCGGGGGTCGTCCCGACCTCCGCAGCGGCTACCTTGGCTTTCGGGTGGTGTTGCGTTCCCCCCTGTTGCCTTAGCTCTGGCCTCTGTCGCTCTGCGCTCGGATCTCTGATGCTCTGCCCCTCTGAGGGGGTTGCAAGGGGGAGCCTTCACCCTTGCCGCCGTAGGAGCCCGCTTGCGGGCGACTGGCAATTTGGAGTGCAAGATTTATCTTGCAACGGGGCGCAAGCCCCGAAAACAACGCGCAAGCTAAAGCTTGCACTCCTAGGCCGGTCGCCGCGAGGGCGCGGCTCCCACAAGGTGAATCAATCTTTCAAGGAATAACCCATGACCATCCAACTCAAAGCCGACGATTTCCGCCGACTCACGGAGTTATTGCAAACCCTACCCGATTTCGCCAACCCTCGCGACCGCAGGCGCTTGGTGGCCGCTGCCTTGGAAGGCTCGCCCCGCGCACAAACCCTTCTGGGCGGCATTGATTTTGAGGGCAGCGCCCGTGGCGCGGCGGTGGAGGTGGTCAAGGCGCTGGGCGAATTTGGCCAGGTGGTTTATGGCAAAGAAGCCCTCGGCGTGTTCTTGGGCTATGTGCAAGGACTTTGCGGGGAGGAACAGGCGGCGTTCATAGCCGGCTTATTTTCGGCCTACCCTTTCCATATTGCCGGCGCGAGGCGAGACCGGCCCATTTCTCAATGGCGCGGTTTTGAAAGCCCGGAAGCCATCCGTGAAAAGATCATCGGCGAGAATACCCTCAAAGACATTCGCTTCCTCGAACTGGCCCTGCAAGCGGCCAAGGCGGTGGTGAGGATCGGCCTGCCGGGCGATGAAGCCGGATCGGGCTTCATGGTGGCATCGAAACTATTGATGACGGCCAGCCATGTGATCGGCAGCGATGAAGAAGCCAGAGCAGCGGATTTTTGGTTTAACTACGAATTGGATAGCGCCGGCAAACCGCGTGAGACGGTGTTGGTCAAGGCAGGCGCGCTGCTGCATCAGCATCGAAAACTGGATTACTCGGTTGTGGAGCTGATTGACCCACCGGATTTCGGCAAGCCCTTGCGCTTGCGTCCGCAACTGCCGGACAACGACCAGCGGGTCAGCATCATCCAGCACCCCGGCGGGCATTTGAAGAAAATCTCCATGCAGAATAATTTCGTGGCTTATTCCGACCGCCAAGTGATCCAATACACCACGGCCACGACCAAAGGTTCTTCCGGTTCGCCGGTGTTCAATGATGCCTTTGAGGCCATCGCCGTCCACACCAGCGGCGGACTATTGGAAGACCCCGTGCTAGGCAGTTGGCATCACCGCAACGCCGGCACCAGTATGTTCGCCGTGCTGGAAGACTTGAAAGCCCATGCACCGGCGGTTTATGCCCAAATTGTGGGTTAGCCATTTTTTGGAGGTGGGTTCAATTGATTGAATTGTAGGAGCGGGCCATGCCCGCGATC
>CAZOTR010000337.1:0-3461 GCA_964582755.1 uncultured Methylococcaceae bacterium
ATTACCCTGCCAGAGCGAAAGCGTTCGGCATTTCGCCAGCGCCAACACAAACGTCAATAAAAATCGCTATGCTTTTGACGCAATACATGTCTATGCTATCATCAATCAAAAGCAACGAGGCAGGGTGGCGCTCGGCAGCCATGCTGAACAGAATCCTCCAAAATCCTTTGCCCACCTCCCGCAAACAAGGGCTGCTCGCTAGGTTGGTATTGGGTTTAATTGATTGATTGAATTGTAGGCGCGGGCCATGCCCGCGATCTTGGGCCTCCCCCATTGCCCGAAGCCTTTCGCGGCCATGGGCCGCTCCTACGGAAAATATCAATAAATCAATTAAACCCGCCTCCGCGAGGTTAGGCGATGAAGCCAAGCGCCTGCCTTGGGTAAACACACAACAAGCACTTCAGTAGGCACGTCATGAGTAACGCCATAGCCCGAAAATTGGATTCAATCCAGCAAAAAAGCGCCATGCGCTCGGTGGATGTCGCCAATCTATTGGGGACGCGGCCAGAGACTGTGTCGCGCTGGAATCAGGGCCGGGCTTTTCCGCGCCCGGATGCCCAGAAATTACTGCTGGACTTGGAATATATTGCCGACCAGCTTTCAGAGTTCTACGAACCCGCCGATGTCCGGCTCTGGCTGTACTCTCGGCAGAAACTGCTAAAAGGCGAGACTCCCGCCGAACTCATCCAGCAAAGGCGTTCCAATGAGGTCATTGCCATAATTGACCAACTCCGCGATGGGGTTTTCATTTAATTCTTAAGGAAAGGGAGTTGGGGGTGCGCGAGGGGTTTGCGGCGGAAATGAACCGTCGGGCAAGCGGCGCGGGAGCGTTTTCCCGCGCCGCTAGGCGGGGAAGGGCTTAGTTGACGCCCTTGCTGTTCAAGTGCGGGCCGTAGTGCTTGTCAACATTGGGGATATGGTTGACCAGCCAATCCTTGACGAAAGCGGTGGTGTCCTGGGTGATGTCGAGTTCGCCGGCCTTGAATTTCGCCGCCACGCCGCCGCAAGTCTCCAGCAGCTTGGTGTGTTCGGCCTTGTGGGCGTCATAGCCGGGATAGCCGGTTGCGGTCATCAGGCGTTCTTCCTCCGCGAAATGCTCGACCACATAATTGACCAGGGTGTCGAGCTTCGCGCCGATGGCGGCACGGTCGCCGCTGGGAACGGCGTCGTGCAGATCGTTCAACATGCCAAAGAGAACCTTGTGCTGGTCGTCGGCCACGGTGACGTTGGTGCCGAAATCTTCTTTCGTCCAGGTAATGAGCGACATGCGTTTTCCTCTTTATTAAAGTTGTTAGCAGAGTGCGTTGATCGGGTTGTTGCCTTCAGGCGGGCAAAGTCTACCAGAGGCCGGAAACGCAGTTTTTGATCCGGGTCAACAATTGCGGCCGGCCCGGCGATTTATGCCGCCGACCATAAAGATGCCCGTTCCTATCCGAAGCGGCGGACAGTGCGGTTATAATTGCCGAAAACCGCATCATCTCCCCAAGGAAACGCCATGAGCACCGAACACAAACCCTGGGCCGGACGCTTCACCGAAGCGACCGACGCTTTCGTGGAAGCCTTCACCGCGTCGGTCGATTTCGACAAACGCCTGGCCCCTTTCGACATCCAGGGCTCCATCGCCCACGCCACCATGCTGGAGCGCATCGGCATCCTGACCGACAAGGAAAGCAAGGCGATCATCGGCGGGCTGGAAGGCATCCTCGCCGACATCGAGCAGGGCGAGTTCTTCTGGGCGGTCGAGTTGGAAGACGTGCATATGAACATCGAGGCGCGGCTGACCGACCGCATCGGCGAGGCCGGCAAGAAGCTGCACACGGGCCGCTCGCGCAATGACCAAGTGGCGACGGATGTGCGGCTGTGGCTGCGCGCCGAGATCGACTTGATTACGCAAGAACTGATCCGCCTGCAAACCGCCTTGCTCGATCTGGCCGAGCGCAAGGCCGACGCCATCATGCCCGGCTTCACCCATTTGCAGGTGGCCCAGCCGATCACCTTCGGCCACCACATGCTGGCTTGGTTTGAAATGTTGGGGCGCG
The DNA here is from genome assembly GCA_964582755.1 of uncultured Methylococcaceae bacterium. Lineage (GTDB taxonomy): Bacteria > Pseudomonadota > Gammaproteobacteria > Methylococcales > Methylococcaceae > Methylumidiphilus. Next base: position 2,040 of record CAZOTR010000337.1, read on the forward strand.
ACCGCGAGCGCCTCGCCGACTGCCGCAAGCGTGTCAATGTCATGCCCTTGGGGTCTGCGGCTTTGGCCGGCACCAGCTACCCGCTGGACCGGGCGCTCACCGCCGAGTTGCTGGGCTTTTCCAGGCCGTCGGCCAACTCCCTGGACGCCGTCAGCGACCGCGACTTCGCCATCGAGTTCACCGCCGCCGCCAGCCTTGTCATGATGCATTTGTCGCGCTTCTCGGAGGAGTTGATCCTGTGGACCTCCGCCCAGTTCGGCTTCATCGACCTGCCGGACAAATTCTGCACCGGCTCGTCGATCATGCCGCAGAAGAAAAACCCCGACGTGCCGGAATTGGTGCGAGGCAAGACCGGACGTGTTTATGGGCATTTGATGGCCTTGTTGACGTTGATGAAAAGCCAGCCTTTGGCGTATAACAAGGATAACCAGGAGGACAAGGAGCCATTGTTCGACACGGTGGACACCTTGAAGCATTGCCTGCGGGCCTTCGCCGACATGATGCCCCATGTCCAGCCCAATTGCCCGGCCATGGCGGCGGCGGCGAAGAAAGGCTTCGCCACCGCCACCGACTTGGCCGACTATCTGGTGCGCAAGGGCGTGGCCTTCCGCGACGCCCACGAAATCGTCGGCAAGGCGGTGCGGCTGGGCGTGGACACGCAGCGGGACTTGTCCGAACTGGCTTTGTCCGAGTTGCAACAGTTTTCGCCCGCCATCGCCGCCGATGTGTTCGAGGTGTTGACGCTGGAAGGCTCCGTCGCCTCCCGCGACATCATCGGCGGCACCGCCCCGCAGCGGGTGCGCGAAGCCATCAGACTGGCCCGGCTCGAACTGGCAAAGGCCGCAAGCCTGTGATAACCGACGACCGCATCACCACCTTGATCGACTTGATCCGCCACGGCGAGCCGGTGGGCGGCAGCCGTTACCGGGGGCAGATGGACGACCCGCTGTCCGCCACCGGCTGGGAGCAGATGCGGCGGGCGGTGGGCAAGCACCATCCCTGGCAGGTGATCGTCAGTTCCCCGTTGAGCCGCTGCCTGGCCTTCGCCGAGGAATTGAGCGAACGCCACGGCATTCCCTTGGAAGTGGACGAGCGGCTACAGGAGCTTGGCTTCGGCTCTTGGCAGGGCAAGACCCGCGACGAGATTTCCCGTTACGACTCGGGGCTGTTGCAACGCTTCTACCGCGACCCGATGAACAACCGCCCGGACGACGCGGAAGGCTTGGCCGATTTCCAGCACCGCATCGTCACCGCCTGGAACGACATCCTCAACCGCCACGCCGGCCAGCACCTGCTCTTGGTCTGCCATGCCGGGGTCATCCGCATGGCCATGGCGTATATCCTCGACATCCCGCTGAACAACCTCTTCCACATCAAAGTCGCCCACGCCGGCATCACCCGCATCGAATGCCTGGAGCAGGG
>CAZOTR010000338.1:0-3459 GCA_964582755.1 uncultured Methylococcaceae bacterium
CAGGATGGACAGCCGCTCGCAGACATTGCGCAATTCGCGCACATTGCCCGGCCAGGGATGCTCTTGCAACCGGGCCAGCGCGGCCTTGGACAGGGTGGAGGGCGGCAGCTTGTGGTCGGCGGCGAACAGCCGCATGAAATGGTTGAGCAGCAGGTGGATGTCGCCCATGCGCTCGCGCAGCGGGGGGATTTCCAGCGGCACGACATTGAGGCGGTAGTAGAGGTCTTTGCGGAACTCGCCCTTGGCGATGCGCTCCTCCAGGTTGGTGTTGGTGGCGGCGATGATGCGCACGTCCACGCGCTGGGGCTGGGTGTCGCCGACCGGCTGGATCTCGCCGGTTTCCAGGAAACGCAGCAGCTTGGCCTGCACCGGCAGCGGCAGCGAATCGACCTCGTCCATGAACAAAGTGCCGCCGTCCGCTGCTTGCAGCCGCCCGGTCTGGTTCGCCACCGCGCCGGTGAACGCGCCCCGGCGGTGGCCGAACAGCTCGGATTCGACCAGCGATTCCGGCAGGGCCGCGCAGTTCAAGGCGATGTAGGGCTTGTGGATGCGCGGGCTGCGGCTTTGCAAGGCGTTGGCCAGCAGTTCCTTGCCAGTGCCGGTCTCGCCGACGATCAACACCGTCACGTCGGTGGAGGCGACCATCTTGGCGCTGCGCAGCATGGCTTCAAAATTGGGCGCTTGCCCGATCATTGCCTCAAACATAAGCCCCCCTAAAAGCCCGTGTGCATACTATGGACGACGCCGGGGTTGAGCCACGGAAAAGCCGCCAGCAAGGCCATCAGGATCAATAAAATGCCCGAGAGTTGGCGGAATTTTTTCATGCTCGACAGGCGCACCAGCAAGCTGGTCATGAGGCCGACACTGACCACCGCCGGCAAAGTGCCGACGCCGAAGGCCAACATGGTCAGCGCCCCGCGCACCTCGTTGCCCGCCGTGGTGGCCAGGGTGATCGCCGCGTAGACCAGCCCGCACGGCAACCAGCCCCAGATCATGCCGAACACATACGCCTGCGGCAGAGTCTGCACCGGAATCAAACGCCGCCCGTAAGGCTCCAGCCGGGACCAAATCAACACCCCGCCTTTTTCGATGTAGGCGAAGCGGGGAAACCAGCCGGCGATGTGCAGCCCTGCCCCGGCCATAATCAAGGCCGAGACGATTTGCAGGATGCGGTGGCCCTCGCCCTCGCCCAAAGGCAGCATCAGCACATTGTGGACCAGCCCGGCCACATAGCCGGCCAGGGTGTAGCTGGTGATCCGCCCGAAGTTGTAGCTGAACACGAACGGCACCAGCAAGGCTTTGCTGTCGCGGATCTCCTTGCGCAGGCTGAGGGTGAGCGTGCCGATGATCGACCCGCACATCCCCAGGCAATGCAGGGCGCTGAACAGCCCCATGATGAAGGCAACCAGATAGGAAGTGCTGAAACTGCTATCGAAATGGTGCATGGCGGGCGTTCCGTTGGGCAGTTTGGATTAGCCGGCGAAGGCGGCGGCGATCTGGCTTTGCACACGCTCCGCCGCCGCCTTGCGGTCCTGCGCGTCGCGGATGGGGCGGCCGACGACGATGTAGTCCGCGCCGTTGCGGAAGGCTTGCTCCACCGTCACCACGCGCTTTTGGTCGTCGTCCGGGCGGTTTTCCACCGGCCTGATGCCAGGGGAGATGACTAGCAGCTTGTCGTCCACCTCGGCCCGCAACATCGGCACTTCCAGCCCGGAGGAAATCACCCCGTCGCAACCCAAGGCCAAGGCACGGCGGGCGCGGGAGACGACCAGCTTCTCCACGTCGCAGGTAAAGCCCAAGTCGTCGAGGTCGCCACGGTCCAGGCTGGTCAGCACGGTGACGGCGAGGATTTTCAGGCTCCCTTTTTCACGCGCCGCCGCCTGCATGATGGCGTCGTTGCCATGCACGGTGGCGAACTCCACGCCCTTGCCGTTCAAGGAACGGACGGCGCGGGCGACGGTTTCCGGCACGTCGAAGAATTTCAAATCGGCGAAGACTTTCTTGCCGCGTTCCTTCAGCCACGCGACCAGGCCGAAATAGTCGCCGGACATGAACAGTTCCAGGCCCACTTTATAAAACAACACGCTGTCGCCCAACTCTTCCACCAGCGCCTTGGCTTCGGGGATGCCGGGGACATCGAGGGCCATGATTAAACGTTCGCGGATGGGAATGGGCTTGCTGGAGAGGAAATGGTTCATATGGGTTCCGTGGTGGTTGCTTAGGGGCCGCGAGGGACAGCCCTCTTGTTACAATGAATCCTGCTGAAAACAGACGGGAATGTAAAGATGCTTGCAGTGCTGGCGCTGATGGGGTTGCCGATCCTGTGCGGAATCGCGTGGCGTATTATACGGCCTGGCGGGCTGGATGCCGACTTGACCCGGCAGGTGCTGGCCACGGTGGTGTTCAACCTGCTGCTGCCGGTGCTGGTGCTGTCGGTGCTGTGGCGTTCGCGCATCAACCTGGACTCGCTGAAAATCTCCGTGTTCGGCGTCAGCATCATCATGGCCGGCGCGGCGCTGACTTGGGCCATCGCGCAAGTGTGGCGCATCGAGCGGCGGCGGCTGGGCGCGGCCATGCTGGGCATCGCCTTCTCCAACGTCACCTATTTAGGGCTACCGGTGCTGGAGCAAGCCTTCGGGCCGTGGGTCCGCTCCCTGGTCATCCAGATCGACTTGTTCGCCGCCATGCCCATGGTGCTGACCCTGGGGGCGTTCATCGGCCGCCATTACGGCGAGGAGCCTGACGGCGGCGGCGAATCCGTCCTGCGCTCCCTGCTAAAAAATCCGCCGCTGTGGGCGGCGCTGCTGGCCGTGCTGCTGAATCTAGCCGGCGTGGAACTGCCGCCTTGGCTGGGCGCGATGTTGGACAGCCTGTCCGCCGCCGTCATTCCGCTCATGCTCGTCGCCCTGGGGCTGGGCCTGCGCTGGGACTCCTGGCACTGGCGCAACGCCCCGCTGTCCGCGCTGGTGCTGGTGCTCAAGCTGGCCGTCCTGCCCTGGCTGGGCGTCGCGCTGGCGCAGGGCCTGGGGTTTTCCGGCGACACCCTGACCGCGCTGGTGATGGAGGCGGGTATGCCCAGCATGATGCTAGGCGTGGTCTACTGCGACCGCTACCGGCTGGACACCGCCTTTTACACGATGATCGTCACGCTGACCACGCTGGCGGGGATGTTTAGCTTGCCGTTTTGGCGGGGGTGGTTGGGGTGAGCGGCTTGCTGATGGCTATCATGAAGGCGGGCCACTATGCCGCCATTCAGGCCGGTCGCGGGCCGGCAAATGCCGATCGCGGTCATAAGGGGGCGTTTCATGGTCCGGCATGGCGTCGCAATCCTCGGCCCAATCGCGCCGGGCTTCCGCATCGGCGTAATAGCGAAGAAAAAGCTCGACACTCTCCTTGCTGCCGTTGCCCACCAAATCAATATGACAAGCCGAGTCATTGCCCATAGGCATGGCCGGGTTT
>CAZOTR010000339.1:0-2252 GCA_964582755.1 uncultured Methylococcaceae bacterium
CTCGGCCCCGCCTAGGGTGCCCAGATATAGCAAACGCGCCGCGTCCAGGGTCAAGCCCTGCAATTGCTGGATCTTGTAGGCATCCGCCAAATTCCGCCAAATCGAAAAGCTCGTCCCCGCCCCGATGTCCGTGCCAACCCCCACGCGGACGCCGTGCCGGACATGGCGGGCCAGCGGAAACAAGCCGCTGCCCAGGTACAAATTGCTGGCCGGGCAATGGCAGACCGCGCAACCGGCCTGCGCCATGCGTCCCAGTTCCGCGTCCGAGGCATGGATGCTGTGCGCCAGCACCGTCCGCTCCGTCACCAAGCCGAAGCGCTCGTACACATCCAGATAATCGCCGGCATCGGAAAAATGCCCCAGCACCGCCTCGATCTCGCCCCGGTTCTCGTTGATGTGGGTTTGCAGATAGGTTTCGGGATGCGCCCGCAACAAATCTACGCAGAGTTCCATCATCGCCGGCGAACAGGACAAGGCATAGCGCGGCGTGAGGGCGTAATGCAGCAAAGCCTCGTCCCGGCAACAGGCAATCAGCGCCTCGGCCTCCTCTTGCGCCTGCCGCACGGGTTTCAACAGGCTCGCCGGGGTGCCTGGGCCGGGCAGGTCCATCAAGGTCGCCCCGGCAATCAAACGCATCCCGGCCTTTTTTGCCGCCCGGAACAAAGCCTCGTTGGCCTGGAAAAATTGCGAGCCGAACACCAAGGCCGTGGCCGTGCCGCAACCCAGCAAATGGTTGACGAATTGCTGCGCGGCCATGTCCGCGAAGACCGGGTCGGCGTAGGCCGTCTCCGCCGGCAAAATCGACTGGGCCAGCCAATCCAACAACTGCCCGCCATAGGCGGCGGTGGCGTAATACTGGGGAAAATGCACATGCCCGTCGACCAGCCCTGGAATCAACCAAGCCGCCCCATGGTCCTCGATCCGGGCAGCGGACGCCTGGGCGAGAATCTGGCTGCGCTCCCCGCATTCAATGATGCGCCCTTCGCCATCCACCCACAGCGCCCCGGACTCGATGATTTCCAGCGCGCCGGGCGAGGCAAAAGGATTGGCTTTGAGATGGGCTATAGTGCCTAGGTAGACGGTAGACATGGATTTGGCCTCGCCGGTGATTGATGAAAACCCCACCCAGATTGCCAGCCCCCCCTCGAAACGGCAACCGGAAAAGGCGACGCCCCCAAAACTTTAGGCTGCGACATGAGCAACCCCAACCCGCCCCGGACCCTCCCCCTGGCCTTGGATGGCCGTCCCTTGGACCCGCAAACGCTGTGGACCCTGGCCCAAACCGCCTTGGACCCTGCCGCCCGCTGGGCAATCCATTTCTCGCCCGCGGCGCTGGCGCGCATGCAAGCCAGCGCCGACACGGTGGCGAAAATGAGCAAGGCCGACAAGCCGGTTTATGGCGTGAACACCGGCTTCGGCCATTTTGCCGAACGGCGGATTCCTCCCGGCCAACTGGAACAACTGCAAACCAACCTGATCCGCTCCCACGCCTGCGGCGTCGGCGAGGAAACCTCCCGCGACATCGTGCTGGCCATGTGGCTGCTGCGCCTGGACACCATCAGCCGGGGCCATAGCGGCATCCGCCCCGCCACGGTCGAATTCTTCTTGCGCCTGCTGCGAGCCGGCGTGTTGGGCTGCGTGCCCTCGCGTGGCAGCGTGGGCGCGTCCGGCGACCTCGCGCCCTCGGCCCACGCGGTCATGATCGTGCTGGGCGAAGGCTTCTGCACCCGCCCGCTGGCAGGCGGCGCAGGCTTCGAGCGCGTCCACGCAGCGGAAGCGCTGGCCCAGTTGGGCATGAAACCGCTGCCGCTGGGCGCGAAAGAAGGGCTGGTGCTCATCAACGGCACCCAATACACCACAGCCTTGGCGCTCAAAGCCTGGCATGAAGCCAAACAGTTGTTGAAAATCGCCAATCTGGCGGCGGTGATGAACATGGAAGCCATGGGCGCGACGCTGTCGATTCTGGACGAGGCGGTCTTGCGCACCCACCACCCGCAGACGCTTACCGTGGGGCAGGAAATGGCGGCATGGCTGGCAGGCATAGCCCCTGCGCGGGACGCCGAAGCCGAACGCCGCCTAGTGCAAGCCCCCTACTGCCTGCGCTGCGCCCCGCAAGTGCATGGGGCGGTGTTGCTCGCCATCGAGTCCGCCGAAGCCACCCTGGCGGCGGAGATCGGCGCGGTGTGCGACAACCCCCTGGTTTTCCCTGAATTGAATGGCGGCGAGATCCATTCCTGCGGCAATTTCCACGC
>CAZOTR010000339.1:2352-3434 GCA_964582755.1 uncultured Methylococcaceae bacterium
CCATCCCCACCAACGGTGACCGCGAAGACCATGTGTCGATGGGGCCTGCCGCCGGGCTCAAAGCCCTGCAAATCGCCGGGCTAGTCCGCCAAATTCTCGCCATCGAACTGCTGGTCGCCGCCCAGGCCATGGATTTGCGCCGGCCCGCCGTGATGCCTGAGCGGCTGGGAAAAGCCCACCGGCTGATCCGCCAAGTGGTGCCTTTCTTGGCGCAAGACCGCGTGTTGGCTGGCGACATGGCGGTGATTGGGAAATTGATCGACGGGGACGCGCTTTTGTAGGCCGGAATAAGCCCGCCTGAGCGTAGCGACAGGCGGGCGTTTCCGGCAATCCAGGCGGGTTTATGCCCTCTTGCGTTGAAGGTCCCCCAAGCCATTTAAAACGTTTACGCTACACTAAACGCCCCTCTTCGCCGAAAGGGACGGCCCCCCATGAAGACCCGCCTAAGCCTTGAAATCTCCATCCTCGTCGCGGCAGCTTTCGCCTATGGCGTGATGAAGTTTTGCGAATTCTCCCAAATCCGGCCCAACCTGGAAGGCATCCTCGCCAACAGCAATCCCAAGTCCGCCGGCATTGCGCTCTCCCAAGCGGATTGGAAAACCTTCTTGTTGGAAGGACTGCCCGAATTGGTGATTTTCGCCATGGCCTTCTTTGCAACCATCGGGCCGATTTTCAAAGGTGTGCAGCTTGCCCAAACCGCCCTCTCCTCCAAACCCCGCAACCCCTTCGCCACCCTAACCGCACTGAAAAACCGCCGTGGGCAAGATGCCGCCGACCTGCCCTTCGTCGCCCGCACGGAGGAACTCGCCAAGCTGGACGCCTTCGCCGCACATCCCGACCGCTTCCGCTGGTGGGTGTTGAGCGGCGAACCGGGGGCGGGGAAGACCCGGCTGGTGTGGGAATGGGCGCGGACATTGAAGGGTTGGGACGTGAAGGTGTTGAACCCCAAACCCGACCCGGAAGCGCTGAAAAACTGGCGGCCGCGCCGCCGCTGCCTGATTGTGGTGGACGAGTTCGCCATGCGCTCGGACGACCTCAAGTGCTTGGCCGAGGCGCTCCGCGACCCAGCTTTGCGCAAGCCG
>CAZOTR010000340.1:0-3423 GCA_964582755.1 uncultured Methylococcaceae bacterium
CGATAAGCCGCTACGCGGCAACTCAACACAGCTTAACTTAATGGCAGTGAAGCGGAGCTTGGGAACGGGAGGGAAACGAGAGGGAACGAGAGGGATAAGAGATGGCTTCATTTCCCGCCCCCCAACACCACCACATCGCCCTGCTTCAATCCCGACAGCACTTCGACTTGGCCTTCGTAAACCTTGCCGGTGCGCACATGGCGCAACTTGGCAACGCCTTGATCTAACAACCGGACGCTCTCCAACTGCCCCGAGCGGCTGACGGCGGCGGCGGGAACCAGCAAGACACTGCGCCCGCCGCAGTTCTGCTCGATCCAGGCAAACGCGCCGGGCTGGGCCGCGCCTTCCAACCCCGCCTTGACCAGCACCGTGCGGGTTTGCGGATCGGCGGCGGGGGCGATTTCCTCGATTCTGGCGCTGCGGGCGTTGTCGGCAATCACCGCCCGCAGACTCTCGCCTAGCTGTAGGCCGCGCGCGCAGGATTCGGGAATCGCCGCTTCCACGCGCAGCTTCTGGCTGGATTGCACGGTCAACACCGCCGAACCCGGCAGGGCGGTGTCGCCCGGCTCCAAATTGCGCTTCACCACCGTGCCGTCGAAAGGCGCGCGCAGCACGGTTTCCCCGGCCAAGGATTCGGCGGTGGCGATGCCGGCGCGGGCGGCGGACACTTGCGCCTCGGCGCTGCGGGCGGCGGCTTGGGAAATTTCCAAGGATTGCTGGGTGGCCGCTTCTTGGCTGAACAAGCTTTGGGTGCGGCGCAGGTCGGCAGCGGCTTTCGCCGCCTGCGCCTCCGCCGCCGCCAAAGCCGAGCGGGCTTGGTTGACGCGGGATTGCAACTCGGTCGGGTCCAGCCTTGCGACGGTCTGCCCGGCCTTCACCGCGTCGCCGGTTTTCACGCTGATGTCCACAATCCGGGCCGACACTTTCGGCGACACCTGCGCGACACTGCGGGCCGTCACCGTGCCGGGCCAACGCATTGTTTCGCCGATTTGCCGCAATTCAACCTTGGCCGTCGGACCATGGACGGCCTCGGACTTTTCGGCGGCTTGGGCGGTCCCCGGCGGGGTTTTCGCGGTGAAGCCGCCTTGCATCCAGACCAGCAGCAGGACTAGGCCGGCGATGGAAAGCAAAGCCTGAATCGGCTTGCTGTTGAAACCTTGTTCAACATTCATAATAATTCCTCAGGAGAAACTGACCACCCTGTGGCGACACCGTTTAAGGCCACATAAACAAAGCCGACAAAACCACGATCAGCTATCTTAATATCGCTTTTGCAGACATGCCCGGCAACAAAATCCAGAGCCTGCGCTTTTGAAAAAAAATCCCCCAACTTCCTGTAAACTTGCACAAGAACATCCTCTGATTTGATGTGCGCATCCAGCAAATCCTCAAGGCGCTGGCGCAGCAGTATGTTATTGGCATCCGCCACGACAATCCAGTCGCGGTTGACTGCGTCAACAGGAGGGAAGTGCTTGCGCATAAGAGCATGCACACGACGAGGATTCATTTAGCTTATTTCCCCCTAAAAATTAGCGGACGGCTAATCCGGCATTTTTTCCAGCTTCCCGAGCAAATTGATAAGCTTGGCCGAATATAGCCAAGCGTCGCGTTGGCATTGCTCGCTGTCGGGGTTGTCCGCTTGGATATGCTGGGCGCATTCGTGGAACTGGATATGGGTTTTCTCCACATCCTCCAGCAACCCCCGTGTGTTTTCGCCGAAACTTTCGATATGGGGCTTGAGCGTTCCGTAAAACATTTTACCGAACGCGCATTCGGTGGGTTGCTTGTGCGCGAACGTGATTTTCTTGGCGATGCTCCGTTCCACGCCTTTGATGTAAAGAACGTGCTGGACCATGTAATCGGAAAAATTAACCATATTCCCCTTTGCCATTATTATTGATTGGGTGGTGCCTAGATTAGCGCCAACTGCCTAGCGCCTGCTGCAACCAAGCCTTGGCGACCTGCGCGTCATAACGGGCGGTCACCGCGTGGATCTCGCTGTGCGCCCGGTCGGCCTCGGCCTCCAGATAGCGGGTGACGGTCGCCGCGCCGGCGCGGTATTGCGCCTGCACCAAGCGCAACGCCTCCTGGGCCGCGGCCGTGGCGGCTTCCGCCACCTCGCGGCGTTGCTCGGCTTCGCTGAGGTTGGCCTGGGCCTTGCGCACGTCATCCTCGATTTCCAGCCGGGTACGCTCGCGGATCGCCCGCGCCTCGGCCAGCTTGCGCTCGGCCCCCGCCACGCGGGCGGACGTCGCCCCGCCGCCGAAGATCTCCACCTCGGCGTTGATCCCCATCGTCAGGTTGTCGTTGTTGAAATTGAATTGCGGGGAGCGTTCGTTCAGGCCGTAGGCGGCGTAGGCGTTGAGCCTAGGCAAATGCCCGCCTTGCTCGCCGCGTAGATCCTGTTCGCGCATGTCCACCTGCCGCGCCGCCGCCTGCATCTCCGGGCGCTGCGCCAGCGCCTGGGTAATCAGGCCGGACAGGTTGTCCGGGTTTTTCGGAGCGGCAAGATCGAGGCTTTCGCGCACCTCCACCGGCTCGGAAGTATCCAGGCCGAGCAAGGTTTTCAGGCCCGAGCGGGTCAGCTCGACCGCGTTGAGCGCCTTCAACTCGGTTTCCCGCGCCTGCGAGCGGCGCACTTCCAAAGACAGCACGTCGGATTTCAGCAACGCGCCTTCCTGGTGTTGGATGCGGGCGTTTTTCAACTCGCTGTCCACCGCCTCCAACGAATGCCGCGCCACTTCGACTTGCCGGGGCGCGGCCAACACAGCGTAATACGCCGCCGTCACCGAGGCGGCGAGGCGGTTGCGCAGCGCGGAACGCTCCAACTCCGCCGCCTCCACGCCCAACTCTGCCGCCTTCTTGCGGTAATAATCCTGCCCGCCCCGGAACAGCGACAGCGTGCCGACCAACTCCGGGCGGAAGTTCTCGACGAATCCCGGCTGGTTGATGTTCATCGTCGGGCTGTAGCGCCGCTGCGCGACAATGTACGAGAACGCCTGGGCGGGGTTGTTGGTGTAGCTGTAACCCAGCGCGCCGGTCAGCTTCGGGTAAAACGCGGCGGTCGCCTCGGCCACCTGCGCCTCGGCCTGGCCGATGCGCTCTTGCGCGGCTTGCAGGTCAGGGTTGCGCTCGAAGGCTAGGTTGACCAGTTGCTCCAGATTCAGCGCGGCGGCTTTTGTTGAGGCCGGGCGATGGTTTTCTGTCTGGGTAACCGCCTCTTCGGCATGTGCCGAAACGGCGATGGCCAAAAGTATTAGATAAAGAGGGAGGCGGTTCATAGAGGTTATTTATTTGCTGTTTTGATGATTAAATTCAAGCCATCGCTGGAGTAGGGGTCGGCATGTCCACTCTCGTTCCCAAGCTCCGCTTCACTGCCATTAAGTTAAGCGAGGCAGCCAGGGCGAAGCCGCGTAGCGGCAT
>CAZOTR010000341.1:0-3423 GCA_964582755.1 uncultured Methylococcaceae bacterium
AAGTGACGGCAGTTTCCTACCGGATGACCGTTTACACAAAAATTCTTACACCCTCGAAAAGCTGATTAAGTTTGCAACCCGCATTCCAGCATTCATGTATCTCACCGATTTCCGCGAGAACACGTTGCAGGATGTAATCACAAAACTCGAACCGGATCTGTTTCTCGCTGTCACCGGGCTGACGGTCAAGGATTTCCACCTGCTCGTCCGTCTCAAGGTGTTCAACACCGAGCAAATGAATCAGGCCGTCTTTGCCTTCCGTCGTTATGAAGACGCTTCGCTCCGCTACACCGGCATAGAGAGCCACCCAGGGCTGACCCATTACGGGCTGTACGACACCGTGGTGGCAAAGGAATAGTTTTAATACTTCAATTTGATTTTTTGTCGTTTAGGTTGGCAAAGCCTACCCTTGCGATCTAGGCGAGCGCGGGGTTTTGGTTCTTTCGGGTATTACTCAGGTTTTGGTTTTCGTTCCCTTGTTACACTGGCCGCGCTGTTTGAGCTTCGGCTTTATTCCATCAAGGGGCCGCATTCAACGCCAAAAAACTTCCCGTATTTTTCTACCCAAGGGCCATACCGCCTTTTGATGCCCTCATTCCACCGTTGCCGTCCGGCAACCCACTTCCCGACAAGCTCCTCTTCCTGTTGGCATAGCCGCCGGTAGGTTTTCCCGTGCATCCCTTTGGGCTTGCCGCCAGGGTCGCACAATATGCCCCCTCGCCAGCCCAGCCGCCGCCGGATGGCGTATGCCCGATCTCCCGCCCGATGGTCGGCGGGTTTCCGCTGGCTGGCGTAGGCCAGTTGGTGGCAGTCCCGGCAGGCGAAGACGCCTTCGACCGCCCCGATGTATAGCAAGGCGCAGCGCCGCCCGCATTCCGGCACCGGGCAGCGGAACCAAGCTCGCTCCCCGCCGTAGTGGAGCGGGGTTTTTTCCAACCGCACGGGGCATTCCAGATCCTCCCATTTCTGGTCGCCGCTGTGGTGGCGATAAGACAGCACACACTCCTCGGCTCCAACATTGATATTGACGGCTGCCGTTTTTTCGCCGTTGCACGTCCAAACCACGTCCAGCACCAGCCCCGGCCTTAAAAAGCCCCCCCGCTGCAAGTCCCGCACGTCGATTGCGTTGTATCCGTCAGTGGTGTCTTTTTTGGCTTGGCGATGCCATAAACCCGAACCGTAGCCGCCCACGCTTTTGCCCTCTTTGCATTTTTTTAACGAAATCGTTAGCCAACCTTGGCGGGAAAACCTGCCAGTCCCCGTCAATGCCTCTCGACATAATACTTCAAGCCGATGCTATATGTGACCGGCAGCGGGTGCAAGCCCTTCCCCCGGCGGTGCGCCGCCTCGATGCCGCCGATTCCGGCCCGGCTATGCGGGCAAGCTTTTGTGTGTGGCATTGCTTTTTTTGTCACAGGGGCAAGGGCGGATGGGGCGGATTAAAGGCTGTTTTTGTAAACTTGCCTATGAAGACAAAACATAGGGGAGTTTTTGAAAAATGGCCTTTATCCGCCCCATCCGCTCTTTTGCCACATCGCATCAAAACTCCACGGAATCGGGCGCAGACGTAAAGCCTGCTGGGCCGTGGGACAACAAGACAAGCCCTACCCACAGGCGCTTTCCGTTGGATTTGCGTGACGTGAAAGCACGCTCGCCAAGCCGACGCCCAAGGCTTATCGCGCTGGCAGGCTTCAGCCCGTTAGCACACGCCCAAGCCTGATAATTCCTGTAAAGCTCGGTTGCTGGCGTTTCACTGCCGGGGGAAAGCCTGCAACACTCGTCCAGCCAGCGGCCTATCAAGTCTTGTTCTTCCTTGTACTCGGCTGTTGCTTGTCGGATGGCGGTCGGCACATCCGCCAGCCCGTGCCATTGCCACTCAAGGCACCCTTCCACCATCCAAGCCAGGATGTGCGGGGTTTCGGCCCTGAGCTTGTCCAGCAGTCCCAGGTCGCGTTCGTCCCCGTTGAACGTCTTCCCAAATGGCACCAGCCGCACCCGTCGCCAGATTCCATGGTCTTGACCGCGTATGACGGGCTTATGGTTGCCCAGCACCACCAGCTTGAATTGCGGGGAGAATTGAACCGGCCCCGCGTAAAGCTGGCGCACGCTCAGGGTGTCGCCTGAAACGAGGGTTTTTATCAGCGATTCCGCCAAGGCCGCGCCGTCCTCGGTTTCGGAGCTTACCGCCAGCCGTGCGCCAATGAGGGCGGCGAGGTCGGGCGTGGCGCTTCCGGCCTGCCGTCTTGATTCAGTCAGCGTTTCGGCGGCAACGGCGCGGGCGTAGTCGCCCATGACATGACGCAAGGTTTCCGCAAGAACCGACTTGCCATTGGCCCCAAACCCGAAAAAAAACAGCAGGATTTGCTCGTTTGTGGAGCCGGTCAGCAGATAGCCGCACCAGCGCTTGAGCCAGCCGACAAGCTCCAAATCCCCGTCGAACACTTGGCCCAGAAACTCGACCCAGCGGACGGCCTTTGCCGGATCTCCCAGGCTGTCGGCGCTCAAAGTCTTGGTGATGTAGTCCTCCTGCCGGGCGGGCCGGGTCTTGCCGGTCTTCAGGTCGATGACTTGGCGGCAGCCGTCCAGGCCCACCAGGAACGGGGCCGCGTCCACCAAGCCCAAAGGGACGCGGATCATCTCCTTGTCCTTGAGCAATGAAACCGCCGCCTTGATTGTCCGCTCATCTTGGCTTTTCCTTGCCCATTTGGCAAAAAACTCGGCATCGTTCAAATAACCGTGGCCTTCGGCGTAAATGCTGTTAGGCAAGCTGGCAGCCAAGCCGCGCACCTTTGCGCCGTCGCTGTCCCACGTCCAAGCCCCGTCCATCCAGTACAGCCAAAGGTCGGCCCCGCACACATAGCGGATAATGTCAGCGTAGGCATCGACAATCCGGTCGGCGTTGCCCAATTCCGTGAGGGGGCGCGTGTTGGCGGTGCCGTCTCGGGCGTCGGTTCCGACCAGGGCGGGAGGAGTGAAAACCGCTGTTCCAGCCACCGGCAAAGCTTGGTGTTTTTGCTCCCCATAGTTCTGCCGGTTGTCTGCGGTAATATCAGGGTTCCAGTTCAAGGCCGTGGCCCAATCCCCGCTGCATTCCAGAATGCGGAACACGTCGAAGGCGTCATGGGCTTTTCCGTCGCTCAACTTGTCGCCCCCGTGGGAAAAGCACGCCTCCCGCCCCCCATCCCGAAAAATCACCAAGCCGGGGATGCCCGATTCGGAACCGGGCCGAAGGTAGCGGCTTCCGCAAGGGATGTAGCCGTTCCGCTCCAAGACCTCTTCCAGCGGATGTTCGGCGTTAAACTCGGCTATGGGGTCTCGCTGGCCAGGGCCAAGCTTTACGGCATGGGGGAGCTTGGCCTTTTGCCCCGGCGGCACATATAGCTAAACCAACATAAAGTGATTACAAAGAACCGTCCGCGAAAA
>CAZOTR010000342.1:0-3390 GCA_964582755.1 uncultured Methylococcaceae bacterium
TCGCTGATTTTGGAACTGGGCTGGCGCATGATGATGCGGGTTTCTTCGGTGCTGTAATTCACCAGCCCCCGCGCCACTTCCCGGCCCTGCTTGTTCAGGCAGGCCACCAAGTCGCCGCGCTCAAATTTGCCGTTGGCCGCGATCACTCCGATGGGCAGCAAGCTCCGGCCCGACTCCTTCAACACCTGCGCCGCGCCCTCGTCCAGCACCAGCGCGCCTTTCAGCTTCAATTGCCCGGCCAGCCAGCGTTTGCGGGCGGTGAGCGGGTCGATGTCGGGGATTAGAAAAGTGCCCAAGGACTCGCCGCCCACTATGCGGGGCAGCACATGCTCCTCGCGCCCGCCGACAATCACCGTCGCCGCGCCGGAGCGGGCCGCGAGACGTCCGGCCCTGAGCTTGGTAATCATGCCGCCGCGCCCCAGGCCGCTGCGGCTCTCGCCGACCATCTCGCCCAAGGCCGGGTCGTTGATGCTGGCCTGGTCCACCAGTTTGGCGTCGGGATCGAGGCTGGGGTCGCGCTCGTACAAACCGGCCTGGTCGGTGAGGATAACCAGCAAATCGGCTTCCACCGAATTCGCCACCAACGCGGCCAGCGTGTCGTTGTCGCCGAAACGGATTTCGTCGGTGGCGACGGTGTCGTTTTCGTTGATGACCGGCACCACGCCCAGCTTCAGCAGGGTCATCAGGGTGCTGCGCGAATTGAGATAGCGCTGGCGCTCGGAGAGGTCGTCGTGGGTAAGCAAGATTTGCGCGGTGCGCAGGCCGTGGGCGTCAAACAGGGATTCGTAAGTCTGCACCAGCCCCATCTGCCCCACCGAGGCGGCGGCTTGCAATTCGTGCAGCGACTGCGGGCGGACCTTCCAGCCCAGGCGCGACATGCCTTCGGCCACCGAGCCGGAGGAAACCAGGACGACCTCGCGGTCTTGGTGGCACAATTCGGCAATCTGCGACACCCAGCCGGCGATGGCGGTTTTGTCGAGTCCCCGCCCGCCGGAAGTCAACAGGGCGCTGCCGATTTTGACGATGATGCGCTGGGCTGAGGCGAAATCACTCCTCTTCTGCATACTCCTCTTCCTTTTCTTGTTCCAAGAAATTCATGATTTGATACATCAATTCGCGCAGGCCGTCGCCTTGCAGGGCGGAAATCTTGAACACCGGCCCGTCCCAGTCCAGCCCGTCCACGATGGCTTGGCAATGTTCCCCGACAGCCTCGGGCGGCAGGCGGTCGATCTTGTTCAACACCAGCCAGCGCGGCTTTGCGGCCAGATCGTCGCCCCATTTTTCCAGTTCGGCGATGATTTTCACGGCGGCGTCCACCGGCTCTTCCTCGCTTTCATAAGGCGCGACATCAATCAGGTGCAGCAGCAGGCCGGTGCGGGAGAGGTGCTTGAGAAATTGCATCCCCAAGCCCGCGCCTTCGGCGGCGCCTTCGATCAGCCCCGGAATGTCGGCCATGACAAAGCTGCGGTTGTCGTCCACGCGGACCACGCCCAGATTGGGGCGCAAGGTGGTAAACGGATAGTCGGCGACTTTCGGCCTGGCGGCGGAGACGGCGCGGATCAGGCTGGACTTGCCGGCATTGGGCATCCCCAGCAGGCCGACGTCGGCGATGAGCTTCAATTCCAAGGACAGCAGGCGCTTTTCGCCGGGCGAGCCGGGGGTGGATTTCTCCGGGGCGCGGTGGGTGCTGCTCTTGAAGCGGGTGTTGCCCAGGCCGTGGAAGCCGCCTTGCGCCACCAGCAGGGTGTCGCCGACGCGGGTCAAATCGCCCAACATCTCGCCGGTTTCCGAATCGTAGACGGCGGTGCCGGTGGGAACCTGGACATGCAGGTCTTCGCCGCGCTTGCCGGTGCAATTGCCGCTGCCGCCCTTCTCGCCCTTGCGGGCGCGGTGCGTCGGGTTGTAGCGGAAATCCACCAAGGTGTTGAGATTGTTGGAGGCGACCAGATAGACGCTGCCGCCGTCGCCACCGTCGCCACCGTCAGGCCCGCCGAAAGGCACATATTTCTCGCGCCGGAAGCTGATGCAGCCGTTGCCGCCGTCGCCCGCCTCGACCCGTATTTCCGCTTCGTCCACAAATTTCATGCTGTCTTTGCCCCCATCCTCGGCCCGTCTCCCGGAGCGGGAGCAGGGAGGAAAGTCCCAAACAAAAAAGCCCCGTCCATGACGAGGCTTCCTGGTGTCCGGTTTGGAGAATCGGCCCGGCTAGGGGCCGCGATCCTCACGCCGGGACGATGCTGACGTACTTGCGGTTGAGCGGCCCCTTCACCCTGAAAAGCACCCGGCCTTCAGCCGTGGCGAACAGCGTGTGGTCCCTGCCCATGCCGACGTTTTCGCCCGCGTGGAACTGGGTGCCGCGCTGGCGCACGATGATGCTGCCGGCGGAAACCAACTGCCCGCCGAAACGCTTCACGCCCAGCCGTTTAGCTTGTGAGTCGCGGCCGTTCCTGGAACTGCCGCCTGCCTTTTTATGAGCCATTGTTGCCTCCCCTTAGCCCGAAATGCCGGTAATCTTGACTTCAGTGAAGTTCTGACGGTGGCCCTGCCTTTTCATATAGTGCTTGCGCCGTCTGAACTTGATGATGTGAACTTTTTTATGGCGACCGTGGGTCGTGACGGTGGCCGTCACCTTGCCGCCCTCGATGAACGGCTTGCCGACCTTGATGCCATCGTCGGATTGGATCAGCAACACCTTGTCGAACTCGATTTGCTCGCCAGCCTCGGCCAGCAAGGTCTCGACCTTGAGGTATTCGCCTTCTGCCACCCGATACTGCTTGCCGCCTGTTTGAATAACCGCATACATGTTTGAAAGCCCCGCGCAGGAATTTTTCTTTTAGAACTCAGCATTATCGCAGTTCAAGCGTTGCCTAGTCAAGGCAAAACGTGCTTTCCGCTCAAAAAGACCACCATCTATGGCTTTCATCTGGGACTGTGGCGCGCTCGCCGAACGCCTCGACAACGCCCTTGCTGAGGATGACCCAGAATCCTGATTTCGTGGAATGCAGCCAATTGCTATGGTGGGCGACGGTTTTCTGAATGTACAACAACTCTTCCTTGCCGTTGCCCAGATCGGTGGTTTCATCTGGATCGCCAAGCGCTTCCAGCAACTGCGCCTTGGTGGTCTTGCCCCTGACGATGGCGGCCACCTGCTCTGGCGCCACAACGCTGCCATAGGTTCCGGCCGGACACCCCGAAAGCATCGTGGCGGCGGGCGCCAGAACCGCCAACATCACGATCACACGCATAAGCTTCGATCTTTTCACGGCATATTACCTCATGGAATATTCGGCGGATTCACACTGCCACGGCGACGGCTTGGTGTCACTTCGCGCTTTCGAACGCACCCTCGCCAACAACAAAAAAAGCCCTGCGCTTCCGCGCAAGGCTTTG
>CAZOTR010000343.1:0-3386 GCA_964582755.1 uncultured Methylococcaceae bacterium
GTGCTGTGAGATTACTCTCTTAGCCGGGTGTCTGTGAATGCTGGGCAAGATCAGGTTCGTGGCCTTGGCGGATGTTGAGCCAAACGGCCAAGGTGTGGGCCAACATTTTGCGGGCCACCCGGTTAGTCAAATGCCATGTGTCACGCGCCCGGATTTTCGCGAGGCCGAAGCGCTGCTCGAACTGGGCGATGACGGTCTCGACGCGCCTGCGCAGCCGCAGGAGCAGCTTGAGCCACCAGCGGGGGCGGCGCTCCTCCATGCTCTTGCGCAGGGGCGTCCGCAAGTTGATGCCCAAGGCGCGACATTCGTCTTGAAACCGGGCGCTGAGGTAGCCCTTGTCGCCCAGCAGCAGCCCCTCGATCTCCCCCGGCAGGTCGTGGGCCGCTTCCCGCTCGTCCACGCCGGGGGCCGTGACCGCCATGCCCACCGCCCCGCCCCGCAGGCCGATCAGCAAATGACCCTTCAGGCCGAAGAAGTATTCGTCTTGGGACGCGCAGTAGCCGAAATCGGCCTCGCCCTGGAACACGCGGCTGCGGGACGCGCGGGCCAGCCTGCATACCGGCATCGGAAAGCCGTCGATGACGTGGCCCTGCGCCTGCCCCGCCCCAAGCTCCGCCAGCCGCCGCCCGTGCAGGAGCTGCTTCACGCGCCACAGGTTCGCCGCCTGCCTCACGAACCTGCTGCGATCCCCAAGCCCCGGAAACCATCCCGCCCAGTGGCGCTTGAAATACTCGAAGATCGCCTCGTCCCCGTCCTGGCCGAGAAACTCGCCCACGATCTCCAGTGCGATCACCTCGCTGTCGCCCAGGCGCGGGGCGAAGCCCCGGCGGCGCAGCCTCGCACCGCCCACCGCATTCTTGAGGTTGTCATCCACCCAGCAGAAAACCACGATGATAAACTCTTCAATTGACATGGCTGGCATCCTCTTCGTCGGCCGGTTTGCGCTAACCGCCAGCCTGGGCGTTAGCCATGTCTCTTCAAGCCTTTCCACGAAAGTCGCACATCGCGTATGGCTAGGATTGATGTTTCTTGCACAGTGCCGCCGCCGTAACATCTGCGTGGCGTTTGTTCGCTGCCCGTGCTTCCCGGCAGAATTCGCTAGTTGGTCTAAGTTTGTAGAGAGTGTCAAGTTTTTTGCCGCGAGGTCCCAACGTTTCTGTCTTTTCCCAATCAGCCAAAACAGCCTTGCTTTTCAACTCGTTCAAAGCATTTTCAACATCGATAAAATTTTCTCGTTCCTTCTTTTGCTTTAGCAAGCCGCTGTTTCTTTTTATGGTTTTGTAATAAATCTGAAAAGGAGGCGTGAGCATGCTGGCTTGTGTGAATTTCATACAGAGATATTTATGTATCCAACGGCAGAGTTGCGTGGAAAGCCCCATCATCTTTTCGTAATTAAATTGCCGGTAAGCTAGAGTTGTTATACCTTTTGTGATAAATGGATGAAAATGTACGAGCCACTTTGATGTTGAATCCGCTTCTATCTGATTTCGTGAGACAGCAGCGAGTACAGGCAGGTAGCTCGATGAAATTCTTGCTGTTTTTTCTGTGTCGTCTTTGTAAATATCAATGCTACTAAAGTGTAGTATATTCAGACTTAATACAATTTCCTGATAAGAAAAAGTGTGACCTCGTTCAGCTAATTCAACGCGCAATCCATTTAGTGAAAATGCGACACCACTAGCTTCTTTAGGTTGCAGACGAACGAATCCATACGGCTTCTGTGAAGCAAGTTTACGAAGGGCATCCTCAACCAATTCCTCACGATTGCTTGGGTAGTATTCAATGGTGCGTGTAACGCCATTTACATCCTTGTCATTTATCTTTGCCGGTCTAATCTCGGCACGAAATGATTCTCCTTTATAAGTAAATTCTATGGTATATATAGGCAACGTACCTGTTTTTTCGTCCCTCATAGCCAGTTGTTGTCTACGACTGATGGAATATCGAGGAACACTGTCCCACAACTCAATCGTATTGGAAAGCTTTTCCCGTTCCTCATTGTTGTTACAAAGAAAACCCTGGAAAAGATCTAACTGGCGATTGTTATAATCATTTTCGCTTGGTTCTTGAATTTCTTCTGTGTACATTTGGCGTCAATTTTTTCCGTGTTATGGGGCACCACTTGCGCAGATGTGGTATGGATATTTGCCAAATCTGTATAACTGGTAGTCTGATTACATAAAAGTTGACCAACGGTAAACCGTTGGTCAACTGTTAGTTGTCTAAGCATCGTTTATTTGCCATCTATTTGAACAGCTATCTTTTCAGCAACTCCCTTTGAAGGGCTGCGATAGCATGTTCGAGAACCTCGGCCACTTTCCACTGCTCCTGTTCAGCAATTTCATAAATGGTGTCATAGGTTTTCTGTGTGGCTTTGCATGCGAATCCGATATTGCGACCGGTCGTATACTGCCTACCCTTTCGTTTAGTTACAGGAGGGCTGGCTTTTAATGATTCCCTATCCGGAAAATTTGCAGCCTCGGAAATTGCCCTTATCTGTTCTGGAGGCGGGCCAACCCTTTCTCGTGACGGCTTTGCTTGAAAGTCGCTTGTATCGAGGGGTTGCACATCGTCGAGAATACTTCGTCTACTTGTTGACATTTACGCAACCTTCACTTGTTTTTGTTCGTCTTGTTCTTCGTCATCAAAAGGCAACCCTTTTAACCTCTTCAGGACTTCCCCAGCGAATGTTCGCGCATTGATGATTGCAGCTTCTTTTGCCCGTGGGTTGCAGTCTTCTGTTTCGCTAAGTCCATAAAGTGTTTTCCCGCACGAAAATATCGAACGGAATACGTCACGTTCAAAGATTTCGACATTAAATACTGGATATCCAAGATTATGGACTTGGTTTTGCACATCCTTGAGTGTTCGTGGCCGAATGGCGGCGGAAGTCTGTGTAAAAAGAAGCGCGAAAGGGATTTTCAATCTGAATGCACGTTCTTGCGCCTGAACAAGCGCAACGGCTTTGGCCGCTTCTTTTGCATCAAGGAACGATCCTTTGACTGGAATAACAACAAGATCAGCGCGGCTGATGGCGTAGCTGACCTTCATGTTGGCTGTACCTTCGAGATCAACGATGACGAATGTTGCTCTCTGAGCAGCATCTTCGATTACGTCTGTGATCGTCGCCGTCCAGCCATCCGCATGTGCCCCTGAAGCTAGCATCTCGGCTTCGTGCCGAGCATTAAGTCTTTCCACTTCGGAAGAGTCTGTGAGAACGGATAGATTTTCCGTCTTATCCGATTTTCTTGCCCAATCTGAAACAGGTTTGTTGGGGTCGGCATCGATGACGATGACGCTGGAACCCGAGAGGGCGAGTTCAGTCGCAAGGACAACGGCTGATGTGGATTTCCCTGCTCCGCCCTTGGAGCTGGCAAAAACGATTG
>CAZOTR010000344.1:0-3369 GCA_964582755.1 uncultured Methylococcaceae bacterium
CACGACAGGCTATTGCCAAATCGTTCAACACGCCAAAACCACATCCACCCGGCGCAGCTTCCCAAGACGCAAAGCCACGGCTGCGTCGCCTTCAAGACAGGCACCGTCCACCGTTTGCACACTGCCATCCCGCCCCTGCAACCGGAAGCTGCGCGGCGAAGCGGCGGCGGGGCCGAAAGTGTCCAAGCGCTGTGGATTGAGATAGACCAGCAAGATGTTGCCGAACACGGCGCAAGCCGCCGAGTCGGCGGGCAAGACTTCTTCCTCGCCAAACGGATTGACAGTTTTTTCCCCGGTGGAGAAAAACGCTTTGGACAGGCCGGGGGCGGGGCGGAACAGCAGCCGCCCGTCTTCAAAAACGAAAGGCTTCGGCCCCAGGAACAGATGCAACCAGAGCTGCAAGAATTCCACCGTGGCCCCGGACAGCCGCGCCACGCAGCCCCGGCCATGCTCCCTGGAATCCACCGTGAAGCCGCTGCCGACCAGGAAGCTGGAATTCTCCGTGGGGCTGCGGCGGTATTCCGCCGGGTCGCGGAACGGCAGCAGCAATGTGTCGATCTGCGCGTAAAACTCCCGCAGCAAGCCGCGCCGGACCATTTCCAGCACGAATTTGCCGTGCATGTGCAGGAAGACCGAGCCGTTCTCCAGCCAGCCATAATTGAAAACCCCAATGCGCCCCAATGCCAGCGCGTCCTCCCCCAGCGGGACGTTGAGGCGGTACATGCCTAGCTTGCGGTCGAACAGTTCGGAGGCGTTGACGGCCCGGTAAAGCCTTTGCGCCTCCTCCGGCGCGGCGATGCGCAGGGCGTGGACAAAGCCTTCCAGGAACAGCGGCAGCGGCTGCTGGCGCAAGCCCGCCAATTCCCCGGCCGCGCCGAACCCCTCCGCCGTATGGGTGAAATAAGTGGCGATGCCCGCCGGCGTCCGGGCCTTGGCGATGGCCCCGTCCAGATGCTTGGAGACGGCCTGCAAAAAATCACACACGGCGGCAAAGGCAAGGCCGCGCTCCGTCCCGTCAAAGCCCATGAACACCCGCTCCCGATAGGCTTCTTTTAACCCCTGGCTTTCCCGCCAAAACCGCCCTGCCGTCAGTTCCGGGTGACGCAAGAGCGCCTGCAAGCCCGCCACAAATTCCGCCAACTCGACCGGCAGCGGGCACTCCCCCTCGCTATCAGCCAAGGCTTGCGCGGTGAAATCCGCCAAGCGCTTAAGCTCGATGGTTTCGTTCGCCGAGGAACCCAGCAGCCCCGGCAATCCGTTCAAGGCGTCGCACCAGCCGGGCCGGTCCGCCTCCATTTCGATGCCCACGCCGCAAGGGTCCAAAGACGCCAGCTTGTTGGCGGCCAGCGTGAGGATCTTCCCCAACAACGTGGTGGACACCACCGCCCCCGCCCCGCCTTGGGCGCGGGCCTGATGGCGTCTTGAAGGGCGCGACTCGATCAAAGCCGCCTTGTCCGGGCGGAACTCCACCGCGCCATGCTGGCGCAGCCCCGCCGCCGTCATCACATACTTGCGCGAACGCGGCAGCACGAAATGGGCGGAGTCGAAAAAGCTGTAGTCTTTGCCATGGAACAAGCCGGCCAGCCGCTCCGGGAACAGCGCCGCGTAGCTTTCCAGCAGATCGACCAAATAGCTCCAATGGTCCGACCAATACCCCCGGTCGAACTCGGCATCCTCGATCTCGGCGGCGACGTGCAAAACCGCCTCGATGGCCACCACGTCGCCCTCGACGGCCTGCCACAACTCGGCATATTTGAACTCCTTCCCCAACACCGCCGCCAGTCCTGGAAAACGCCTCGCGTATCCGGCAAAGGCGGCAGGGTTTTCCACCAGAAAGCGCGTGTTGCGCAAACTGCACGGGTTGTAGCCATCGGGCTGGATCAGATTGAAGAAATAGCGGATGTTTTTGGCATCCAGGCCCGGATCGAAAAACACCTCCGTCCGGCGGTTTTGCAGCATGTCGCGGAAATCGCCGTTGCCCTCGGAAAAAACCGAGTCTTGCAGCAGAAAATCGTTGTAGTCCCGCTCCAAATCGCCATGCTTGCGGCCAAACAGATGCAGCCGCGCCCCGCCCGGCACCGCCATGGAAAAGCCGCCGCGCAGGCCATTGTCCAGATAACACTGCCGCGCAGCCGCATCGAACAGCGGATAGGCCGTGGCGGTGAACGCCCGCGAGGCCAGCCCCGCCACCAAACAGCGGTTGGCCTCGCGCTTGGCCTCAAAATACCCCGCATCGCCCAGCCCAGCCAAAAACGCCTGCAACGCCGGCCATGACGGCGCATGGCCGTACAGCCCATAAAACACGCGGCTTTCCCCCGGCTGAAGCTCCACGCGCAAAACTTGGAAAGCCGAAGGCGTGCGGTTGCCCGCCACTTGGCCCGCCAACGTTAAAGGCGCGTCGGCGAAAAACCGCTCCGGGCGGGAAAAATCATCCGCCCCGCCGAAAACCGTCTCCGCATCCACCACCGCCTGGGTGCGCCGGCCCTCGAAAAACCCGGCAAAGAAATTCCCCGCCACCACCGCCTCCACCAATGGGCTGTCGGTGGGCAAGGCTTTCAGCCGGAAAAACGGCGTGTTCTCCGCCACGCCCTCCACCGCCATGAAAGCCTCCGCCGTCCGGCTCATGAATTTCACGCACCACTGGTTCAAGCCATAAGGCAAGACCTGCGGCAAGCCGTCCACGATGTCCACCGTCTTCGGCAGATGCGACAGATTCGCCACCCGCACCCGGCGCACCAACCCCGCCAGCGCCGCCTCCGGCAAGGTGAACATATCGGCCCGCACGGACAGGCCCAAACGCGGATGGATTTCCTCCACCCCGACTTCATGGGGCGTCACATGCAAACGCTGCCGCACCCCCTCCCCCGCCCCGCGCCGGAAAGGCTCATGGCAATGGGTTTGCAAGCCGTCGGCAATTTTCAGGAACGTGCGGAAACCCCGCGTGGCGGTAAGCTGATAAGCCTTGTCCGCCGGATAAAACTCCAAAAAAGCCCCGTCCTTGTTGCGCACCCCGAAGCTCGCCAAAGCCTGCCCCCGGTTCACATAAAAAGCCCACATCGGGATGCCCGACACGCCCGCAATGCCCGGCAAAAAACTGGCGAACGGAGCGCTGTCGTTGTACTGCTCGACGATAAAAGTCTGCTTGCCGTCGAAGGAATAGCTGGCTTGGCTCATGGGGTAGGTTTGTGGGCAGCTTGGAACATCTTGGAGGGCCGAAGGCCAGGGCGTGGCCGGTTTTGCCCTGCTGAAAGGCCATGTGTTTTGGCACAGGCGGTACAATATCACCCCAATCCCCCTTCTGGACAGGTTGTACACCACACCAGCACCGGGATGCCTTGCCTGCCTAAACCCTGCGCCTCGATACCTTAA
>CAZOTR010000345.1:0-3366 GCA_964582755.1 uncultured Methylococcaceae bacterium
GCCCGTGGTCGGCGGGGAAGTTGAATGGCCGGGGCGCGTAGGCCCGCTCGAAGCCTCCGGTGTCCGGCTCGCGCAGGGCGGCGGCGACGCCTTCGCCGTCCTGCCCGCCGCCGCCGCAAGCGGCCAAGGCCGAGGCCAAGCAGAGCGCGGCCCAACGGCGTAAAACATAAAATCTATCCGCCCGCGCCTCGGCGTGGGGCGGTTGTTTTCCCAGCAGTCTTGAAATCCGCATGACACGCCCTTTTAATCTCTCAACGCCGTTGGCACGACGGCCCCTGGCCACCCTAGGATCGGCGTGGACGGGGAAGTGTATCGCCGCCCGCCGCCACGCGGAAGACTTCCCGGTTTGGCCCCAAATCCCGTCATGCCGGCAATCCCTGCCGGAATGACGGGGGTGCGCATAACGTGCGAACCAACACCACAGGAGATTTCATGCGTACCGCACTGTTAATCCTTATCCTTTTGCTGACGCAAGCCTGCGGCAATGGTGCCAGAACACATATCACGCAAGGCGAATTGCTGCGGCAATTGCGGCAAAACCCTCCGCCGCTGCTGGTCGATGTGCGTTCCGACTGGGAATATCAAACCGGCCATATTCCCGGCGCGCTGCATATTCCGTTCTGGCAATCCTTCACCTCGGAGCGCTTGGACAGCCGCCAGCCCGCCGAATTGTTGGTGTTATACTGCGAACACGGCCCGCGCGCCGGCATCGCCCGCTGGGGTTGGTCGCTGCAAGGATTCACCTCCATCGTGTATTTGGAAGGCCACATGGGCGCGTGGCGTGAAGCGGGGCTGCCGGTGGTTGCGGGCGGCGAGTGATCCATGTGCGGGGGCGAATAAACGCAAAGACCGGAGGTTTTGATGATGCGCCGCTTACGCCGCGCCATAGCTAGTTTGATGCTCGCCGGCGGTTTGCAGGCTTGCGCCGAATGGCGGGCCATCCCCCCGGCAACCAGCCAGGAAGCCGCTTGCGCGCGCTTTTTCGGGCAGATGGACGAAACCGTGGCCGGACGAGGGGTGGCGGACGCCGGCGCGGCACGGGTTGAGGGATTTCCGTTTCTGCGCGTCAACCGTTTTCTGGCCTCTTTTGCGGACCCGGAGCTGCGCGGCGCGGCTTACCTTTTTTGGCTGGAACGCCTGCGGCAATTGGATGAAACCGCCCGGCTGCTTGAGTGGCGCAACCTGCCGCCCGACGCGGCGGCGCGACTGCAAGCATACGCGCCATCGGGCCTCTCGGGCAGGGAGGCGGTGGCCGTTTGCGGACGCCTGCTGGCCGGACAATATCCCCTGTCCACCGCCGGACGCTCCCGCTTGCTGGCCCAGGCCACGGTGCCGGATGCCTACTCGGATTGGCTGCGGGCGCTCGGCCTCTACGCGCTCACCCGCTGGGGGATAGTCGAGGGCGTTTATCGGCTGCACAGGGAGCAACGCAGCCCGTTTATTTTCCCCCACCCGGACTTGCCCGCCGAAGGGCACTTGCTCCGCTACGCGCCGCCCGCCGCGACGCCCCGCCTCGAAGCCTCCAAGGCCGACGAAATTTTAAGCCAGGCCGCGGCCAATCCCTTGGGGATTCCCGAACCGTCCGCCGACACGCTGGATCAATTGTTCGCTATGTTCGCGCCGGTCTGGGAGATCGACACGCGCAGCGACGCCGACCGCATCGGCAGCGCCCGCCTCGGCCAGGACGGTAAAGCCTATATTGACCTGGCCCAGCCCGCCGTTTACCGCCAAGTGTCTTACGCCCGCCTCGGCCAGCAAGTGTTGCTGCAACTGAACTATCTCATTTGGTTTCCGGCCCGCCCTCCGGCAGGGGCTTTGGACATTTACGCCGGACGTTTCGACGGCCTCATCTGGCGTGTCAGCTTGTCGGCGGACGGTACGCCTTTGGCCTATGACAGCATCCATCCTTGCGGCTGTTATTACCAGATTTTTCCAGCGGCGGGATGGCGGGCCGTCCAGCCCCAGGATGGTTCCGAGCCTATCGTGGCGCCGACGGCCATCCCCCGGCTCAAGCCCGGCGAGCAGTTGGTGGTCCGCCTCTCCGCACGCACCCACTTTATCCAAGCGGTCGCGGTGGAAAAGGACACGCAGGCACACAGCCTTTACGCTTGGCTAGACTATGACGGGCTGCGCTCGCTACCCTTGGCGGATGGCCGGCGGCGCAGCCTGTTCGGCCCCGACGGCTTGGTGGCAGGCAGCGAACGCCCCGAACGCTTCTTGTTTTGGCCGATGGGGATCGCCAGCGCCGGGGCGATGCGCCAATCCGGCAACCACGCGATTGCCTTCCTCGGCAGGCGGCATTTCGACGACCCCAGGCTGCTGGAAAGCATCTTGCGGCCAGTCCAAGAGTAGCCAGGGATTGGCGCATCCACCCGCAGCGGCCTTTTTCCTAGCGTCACCCTCGAAACAATACTGTAAAATGCAAAAATGCTAGGCATGCAACAAGGCAATGACAAGATGATGAACCATGGGAATACACACACGAAAACGAAATAATTTTGCCTATCTTTTGGGCGGCTTGCTGTCTCTTTTTCTACTCCTCCCCTGCCTGCGCCTATCGCTGGGCGCGGCTGTCAATGCCGAGGTGATGCGGCCATTGCTGTTGGTCATGTTTAGCTTTTTTACCACGGTTAGCGTATGGAGCCTTTACCGGGATGGGGAGATATTTCGCTTCGGCATTGCCATTACCCTGCTAAATTTCGCGCTTTCCGTGGCAGCCCTGTTTTGGGAAACCCGGATTCTTGAATTTTTCGCCTCCCTGTCCATCATTGTCTTCTCGATGTTGAGTTGTTACATCGCCGGACGGCATGTGTTCAGCTTCCGCGACACCGACGCCAACAGCCTGATCGGGGCGGTCTGCGTGTACTTGCTGCTAGGCTTGATCTGGGCCTTGGTGTATGCGGTGTTTGACGTGCTATGGCCGCAGGGCGCTTTCCAAGGTTTGGTTTTCAATGGCAAAATCTCGCAGTTTGACAGTTATTTGTATTTCAGTTTTGTCACGCTGACCACCGCCGGCTATGGCGACATCACGCCGTTGAATCCCTTGCTGCGCACCTTCGCTTATTTGGAGATGATAACCGGGCAATTTTACATGGCGATTTTGGTGTCCGGGCTGGTCGCGCATTTCATGGGGCTGAAGATGTCGCGCTAGGCATTTCCATAATGCCCCGCTTCGCTTAGGCTCCGATACTCGCAAAGGCGGAAGGAAACGGCAAGGATGCGACACGCCCGCCGCGCCAGGAAAGCCCATGCAAGCACCCTGGGTGTTTGCTATTATCCAGGCCAATCCGCCCCTATCACTTGACCAACCTATGGCCCAAGCCCCACAGCCTCCCCCGGACAGCCGCCCCGCGTCGGCGGCGTACA
>CAZOTR010000346.1:0-3359 GCA_964582755.1 uncultured Methylococcaceae bacterium
AGCCCTCGCCGAAATACTGCAGGAGATGGGCATCAAGCTCGTCACCACCCGCAAGCTGCTGTTCATCTTGTTTTACCTCAAGACCTACCCATTGCAGGAGGTCATCGCCCATTTGTTCGGCCTGGGCCAGCCGCAGGCCAACGCCCTGATCCACCAGTTCGCTGGCGTACTCGGCCAGGCCCTCGCGGCCGGGGGCCACCGGCCGGCCCGGCTCGCCGACGAAATGCTGGCCCGGTTGGACGGGGAACTGCCGCAGAGCCTTGGCATCGACGGTACCGAGCGGCGCGTCCAGCGCCCCGCCGACCCGCCGACCCGGCGGGCCAGCGCGCCCACTACAGCGGCAAAAAAAATGCCACACGGTGAAGAACAGCCTCGTCGGCGGCCTGGAGGACAGGCAGGTCAAGTACCTGGGGCCGGTCCACGAGGGCAAGAAGCACGACAAAAAGCTCTGCGACGAGGAGGGCACGCGCTTCCCGGAAGGGGCCGCGCTTTACCGCGACAGCGCCTACCAAGGGCATGAGGTGCCCGGAGCCACGGTCCACCAGCCCAAGAAGAAGCCGCGCGGCGGCACGCTCTCGGCGGAGGACAAGGCCGCGAACCGGCTCATTTCGAGCATCCGCGTGGCCGTCGAGCACATCATCGCCGGGGTCAAGCGCTGCCGCATCGTCAAGGACGTGTTCAGGAACACCAAGGAGGGCTTCGACGACCTCGCCATGGAGCTGGCCTGCGGCCTGCACAACTACAGAAGTTCTTGGCGGCACCAAAGTTATTGACGGCACGTCAGCTCGTCTGGGTATATGGATACCGGTTTCCGATAAGGTCTATTGCCGACATCACACATTGACCCAAAAAGCGACCTTGTCCATGTCCAAAGGGCGCCAAGCGCGGCACAAATTCGGCATATCGCCCGCTCTGAAAGCAATGGGAACGTGCCCCCAGCACTCGCGAGCGAGCCAGCGATGCGGATCGCTTCACCCACGCCTAGGGAGAATTTTTTGAAGCCTCTCACCATCGAGAAATTCCGTAAACTTTATCCGCGATTAGATCCATACGGCTGCAAGGCCAATTTCGACGCCTTTCTTGAAGGCAAGGAAGCTCCACGCAGCTACGACGCCGCGTTCCTCGGCTTCGCCAAAAAATGGAGCGAAAGCCAACGCTAGGCGTGTGCCGCGACACGCCGAACATAGGGCGCACGACCGTTTTTCCGTCTCTGGTCGCGCCTCCCTCAGCCCCGCCAACAAAGCAAGTTGCGATGATAGCCGCGCCTACCACCCAATTTGCTTGCCTCTACAGCACGAAACACGCCAATCTAACCAAGTTTCTGGTGAGCCTGCCAACGATGTCGCGCCGGAGCGTGTGCCGCGACACGCCGAAAAAATTTGATTTTGCACAATTTAACTTTCAAAATCAAATGGTTGAAAAAAGACAAAATTACCCCTAATCTTATCTTAATCGCTGGTTTAATCAAAATCTAATCCGCGCGCGCGAAAAAAAATGGCAGCCGCTCCTCCCAAAAAAAAACGATCCTCCCTCGTCAAAAAACAACCTCGCTGGAAAACAAAGCCGCGCCGCTTGCGGCAAAGGCGGGATGTTTTCCATGCCCCTGCGAAGCCGCAGGCACCGGGCGGGTTCCCGTTAGGGAACCTGCAAGGTGCAACGAAGCGGCGTAGAGTCATCTGCGAACGAGAAGCGCAGGCTTCGAGTTGAGCGGGGACGGCGCAGGCTGCCCGTAGGGCAAAGTAGTGCCTTGGCGGGAGCTGAAACCTGTTGGAACAGGTTTCAGACTCGACCGCCCGGCACTCCCTTTTAGCATCCAACGACACAAGACAGGCATACACCAACCCAGCACCAAGCCAGAAGATCATCCAAAGCCCTAATGAACCTGACCACCAGATCCCTCAAACCACTCCTCTGGCAACCATCCCTTCAACGCAACGGCAAACTCGGCCAAGGTCATCGACCGACCCTGGCAAGTCAAACGCAGACGGTCATAAAAAACAGCCATGGTCTTCTGGAACCGCAAACCAGCCTCAATTGAGCTTGGGTGGAAGAGGAAAAGCTACGTCAGCGCGGCCAGCCGCTCGCCGAAACCCTCAACCTGAATGGCTTGCCGGAAGACATCTGGGAGTCGGCGGAATCACTCGACGCCGATACTTATGAGAACTTTGAAAAAGGGAGTGCCGGGCGGTCGAGTCTAAAACCTGTTCCGACAGGTTTCAGCTCCCGCCAAGGCACTACTTTGCCCTTCGGGTGGCCTGCGCCGTCCCCGCTCCACTCGAAGGCTGCGCTTCTCGTTCGCAGATGGCTCTACGAGCCTGTGAAAGTATTCCAACGCCGCCTCCTTGCTCTGCAAATAACCTCCGCAAGCATGAGCTGAAGTCCGTGGAGACGCGGAGGGTTGTCAGGGCTAAACTCTGAAAACGGCCGCCACCATGCCAAGAAGGCCCTGTGTTGGGCACCGCCAACGCCTCGAAAGCCCCCGTTTCGGCCTTTCAGCAGCGGCAGGCCGCTTTTTGGGCGCAGCAACCCTTGAACGCCTGCAACCCCAGGATGTTGAGCGCCCGGGTGAAGTGGTAGGCGAGCGCCATCAGGCTCCACTCGCCCCGCACCTTGGCCAGGCCCCGCACCAGGAAAGGGTTCCAGCCGGCCCGGCATTTCAGCGTGCCGAACGGGTGCTCCACCAACGCGCCGCGCTCGCGCATCACGCCGGGGTTGGCCTCCAGGCGCCGGCGGCGGGCCTCCCGCAGCGCGTGGTGTTCGTTGCGCCAGATCTCGCGGTGCGTGGTTTTGGCGGTGATGCAGCGATCCCGAAGCGGGCAACGGCGGCAGTCCGTCTCCGAACCGGAATAGCCCTTGATCGTGCTGCCGTTTTGGAGCCTGGGCTGGCCGCTGCGCACCAGGCGCTTCCCCGCCGGGCAAAGGTAGGCGTCTTCTCCCGGCAGGTACCGGACTTCCTCCTGGGTGAAACGCCCGCCTTGGCGCTGCCGCCCGCCGCGCTCCGGCTCCGGCATGTAGGCGGCGATGCCGTCCGCCTCGCATTGGGCCAGCCGGGCCATGTTGCAACACCCCTTGTCGCCCAGCCCTTCCAGCCGCTCCACCCCCGGCGCCGCCTTGGCCCGGCCGGGCATGGGATGCAATGGGTTGAAGTCGTTGCGGTCTTGCACCACATCGTCGGCGACGATCAGCTTGTGCTTGGCATCGACCACGATCTGGACGGAGATATAGTCAAATGTGGTGTATGGCTGGCCGAAGTCAGGCGGCTTTCCTCTGCTGATTCTCCTGGGCTCCGTCCGGTGTTTCCGCGACCGCGACGCCGTCCTGGAACCTCACCCCCCTCGCCACGTCCGGCAGGCGCTTGA
>CAZOTR010000347.1:0-3356 GCA_964582755.1 uncultured Methylococcaceae bacterium
CAGTATGGCACGGCAACGACTGAGGCGAGCTTTCCGGGCACCCCCGGCGGCGGCGGCGGCGGCGGTGGCTCAGGCGGCCAAGTTCCCGAACCCGGAACCTTGGTCCTGCTAGCGGCAGGATTGCCGGCCTTGAGAAGCTTGAGAAAAAAGCAGGGCTTAAAGCCATGCGGGATGTAAACGGACTAAAACCAAAAGCGCCATAAAACATGAAAAGCTCCTCCAGGAACTTGTGTTCCGGGAGGAGTCTTCCCATGGCATTGGCCTTTTATTTGGTAACCGTAATGGCTACTTGGCTGGTCAAACCGGAGGTATCGCTGGCGATAGCGGTGATGTTATGAGTCCCACTCGATGCCTTTCTCGTATTCCATGAGTAACTCAGGGGGCTGGTGTTGGACGTGGTCACCGCTTTGCCGTCAATTTGAAGCTGAATCTGCTTCAGAGCCACATTGTCCGACCCCGCGACCCGGATGCTGACCGTCCCCGAAACCTTGGCGTTGTTGGCGGGATTGGTGATGGCCACCGTTGGCGGTGTGGTGTCGGCAACAGGCGGGTTATTGCTGACCTTCACGGTATTGATCGTTGAGGCGCCCCGGTTGCCGGCGCTGTCATACGCATAGGTGTACAGCGGCACATTGCCGTCCGCAACCGTGGTCGTGTCCCATGCGAACTGATAGGACGGGCCTAGCGTTGATGTGCCCACCAACTGGTTGTTGGCATAGAACTCCACCTTGGCCACACCCACGTTGTCCGTGGCGCTGACACTCACCACCTGGGTGCCCGCCAAGGTACTGCCATTGGTGGGCGAAACCACGGCCGTCGTTGGCGGGGTGGTGTCGGAGGCCACATATTGGCTGGCTTTCAGCACGGCATTGGCTGCATTGACCCGGCCCCAACCGAAGTAGGGGCTGGGCAACGGCCCGCCACTGGTGTTGTCAGCCGCTTGCTCCAGGAGGGACTCGTATTGGCTGGGGGTGAGATTGGGGTTGGCCGCCATCATCAGAGCCACCACACCTGCGGTGATCGGACTCGAAAATGAAGTGCCCTGCACTTGGGCATAACCGCCACCCACTGCCGTTGTGTAGATATAGGTACCCGGTGCCGCGATATCGATGAAGCTGCCGTAGTTCGACCAAGAAGGCAATGCGTCGTTGCTGTCGGTGGCCGACACGATAATCCAATAAGGATCGGCTGCACAGTTTACGTTAAGGCTGTCATTGCCCGCCGAGCCAACCACCACTCCGCCCTTATTACGGAAGTATTGGGCCGCGCTGTCCATGGCAGTCGCGCCGCAACTGGAGGCCAGATCGTAACTGACATTAGCGACTTTCGCCCCGTGGTCAGCCGCCCAAACGATGCCATTGGCCACATCGCTCCAGTAAGCATAACCGGCAGTGTTGGTGATCCGCACCGGCATCACGGAGGTGTTCCAGCCTGTGGAAGCCACGCCAATCGAATTGTTGTTGGCGGCACCGACGACCCCTGCCACCCATGTGCCATGGTTGTCAACGGGCGAGGTGTCGCTGTTGTTGCTGACAACGTTCCAGCCGGACACCAGTTTGCCCGAAAATTCGGGATGGGCTGCATCCACACCGGAATCGAGCACGGCAACGGTTATCGCGTTGCTTCCTACTGTGGTATCCCAAGTGGTAGGTGCTTGTATCTTCTGCAGATGCCACTCGCTGGAAAAGTAGGGATCGTTCGGCGTTGCGGTTTGCTCGATGACCCCATCCTTTTCGGCGAAAGCGATATAGCGATGCTTGGAAAACAGCTCGACAAATTCATCTTCCTTACCTGGAGGAACCTTGACGACGTGAACATTGATTTGCCGTAAATGCTTCAGGGATTTTCCGCCGAAATTACCTAAAATCTTGCCAAAATCGTTATCGGAGAGACCGTCAAGCGGTTTTACGAGAATGCGGCCAGATGCAAAATCGGGTGCCGCCGAAGCCTCCAAGCTGACGGTCAAGCCACCAGCGATGGCAAGTGCAAGTGTAGTTTTAGCGATACCATTTAGGGCATGGTGCCGCAGTTTGATGGAAGACAGGGATTGCATGGGACACCTCTTTAGTTTTCGAAAAAAGCAAAGAGGCCTAACAAGGGAGGGGGTAGAAAAGGTAATTGCTGCCCGGTAACCTAACTACCATATCCGGGGTACCCGGACTTAGGCTTATGGCTTTGCGTCCCATCCTTTCAGATGGTTTGCCCTTATCAGACCTTATAACGAAGCTCTATAAAAAACAATCATAATAGGTCATCCAAAAATAGGCAAGTGTTTTTCGAAAAAAATTCCAAAAAATTGGAGAATAATAGGGTCAGGTCTAACATTACAACATTGAGAGAAAAATATAATGGGGTCAGGTCTAACATTACACTAAATCAGTGAGTTGAATTCTTTCCATGTCAAGACCATTAAGGCTAGATTTTAACGGCGCTTTGCACTATGTCACGGCCAGGGGCGACCGGGGGGAGGGTATTTTTCTCGGCGATGATGACCGCAGGAGTCTTTTGGAGGGTGTGGGGGAGGTGTGCGCCAGATTCAACTGGGTGATTCACGCCTACTGCCAGATGACCAACCATTACCACCTGTTGGTCGAGACGCCGGACGGCAATCTTTGGCGTGGTATGCGCCAATTGAACGGCATCTATACGCAACGCTTCAACCGGCGGCATAGCTTGTCCGGGCATCTGTTTCAAGGGAGGTACAAAGCAATCCTAGTGCAGAAGGATGCCCATTTGCTCGAACTCAACCGCTATGTGGTGTTAAATTCCGTAAGGGCTGGCATGGTGGGCGATCCTGCTGATTGGGCGTGGAGCAGCTACCCCGCCATGCTGGGTATGGCCCCCGCGCCCGATTGGCTCGATACGGTTTGGTCGCTTAGCCAATTTGGAGCCGAACAGGCGCAGACAGTAGAAGCTTATCGTCAATTCGTCTTGGCCGGCATAGGCGAGGCGAGCCCTTTGCTGCGGGTTCGGCACCAAATACTGTTGGGCGATGACGAGTTTGTGACCCATTTCCAAAGCGACCAAAGGCATGAGGGGCTGCAAGAGGTGTCAAAAGCGCAACGCCGTGTCTTGGCGTTAAGCCTCGCTGGTTACCGCGAATGCTACCCAGACAAAACCGAAGCGATGGCCCGCGCTTTTCTCTCCGGCGCTTATACGATGGCCGAAATCGGTACGTTTTTTGGCGTCCACTACATGACGGTGAGCCGGGCCGTAAAACGCTTTCAGCAAGGTGAGCAGTTAAGCATAACCTGAGTTCGGGATAAGAAGTGTTGGGGCGGATGCCTGCCATTTGGCGTAGGATATTGTTTCCTCAAACAAATCACCGTTCAAACAAGAGGCATCCATGGACTCTT
>CAZOTR010000348.1:0-3348 GCA_964582755.1 uncultured Methylococcaceae bacterium
CCTGCGCCATCGGATTCGTCGCCTAGGCGGGCTTAGGTGGCAACTTGGGTTAAATAACGAAAAGGCATTTTAAGGGAGTGTCCACAGGGAGACTACTGGTAAATCTGATAGGGTGTGACCGGTTGGCGGATATGCGGTTAGAACGGTTTTGGGTGGATCATGCGCCGCAGAGCGGCTTTGGCGACGCCTTGCTGGCGGTTAACGACATCAAGTTTGTGCATGGCATTGTTGATGTGAAAATTTACCGTGCTCTCCGATACGCCTAGCAGTTGCGCGATCTCGCGCGAGGTCTTGCCATCAGCCGTCCAGCGCAGGCATTCGTTTTCGCGCGAGGTCAGTTGTGGGCCGTTATCTTGTTCCAAGCCGCTGATGCGCCGCACGGCCTGATGCAGATGGGTGGCCAATAAATGCACATGGGGCAATGCACGCTCGGTAATGGGTGCCGCCACCTCCGGCGGCGCATCCAGCGACAGGCTCAGGATGCCCAGTTCGCCCTGGGGGCTATGTACCGGCATGGTCACGCCGTCGCGCAAGCCATATTCGGCGGCTTCGCGCATGACTTGCTCCGCGTGGCTGCCCGGTTCTAGCACCAGGTCACTCCAGCGAATCGGCACAACCTGTTTGAGACACCAAGCTATCACCGGATCGGCGTCGGAATGCCCAGCCTCGAAGTAGCGCTTAACCCAGCCTTCGGGATAGCCGTCCAGCATGATGAGACGTGCATTCGCAAAATTTGTCGGCACCCGCAGGGCATAGACGAAGTTGTGGAATCCCAGTCTTTGGGTTGCTTCTCTGCAAAGTACGGTAAGTTCTTCGATACTGGATGCCGCGGCAAAGCACTGCTGCGTTTCGATAATTTGTGACAGTTCCATTGTGCTGCCGAGGCTCGATAAGGATTGAAGGTCTGGAATCGCCATGATTGCGGGGGCTAACGCCTGCGTTCAGCGCCCCGTGCCACCCCGCGAAACCCGAAAACACCAAGCCGCTTCGTGGCGCGGGTGCGCTGGAACACGATGTTAGCCGGGTAGAGTGGGCAAACGGCTCTATCGTTTGCCCATGCGAAATCTCCACGAATCTTTGAAAAATCGGTGGGCAGGCAAAAAGACGCCTGCCCACCCTACCCAGCTAGACGAAATACCAAGTCCTTGAGTTGCGCGGGTGCGGTCGAACGGACAGTTAGGCCATGTGCGGCAATAGCCCGGTAGATTGGGGTGGCGAAGGAACTCCAACAAAAACCGCCGGATAATGTTGGGGTTCGTACCTCACCCCAGCCTACGGCCCTATCTCCGGCCTAACTTTGTATTAGCGCGGTAGGGTGCGGTGAGCTTGCGAACCGCACCGGATCAAGAACGAGAGCGGTGCGGTTCGTTCCTCACCGCACCCTACGATAGATTACCGCACCTTACCGCGTTGGAACGGATCGTTAGGCATAGATTCCTGGGGGATTCCGCGTTAAACTTACTCTGCATTATTTTGGTTGGAAATGCTATATGCCGTTTTTCTAGTGTTTTCTTCAATAGCGAAAAGAACACCTATAGATTCCCCTGTAGCAGCAATTATAAGCCCAACAACAATTGCCGCCACACCACCTCCAAGCTCCATTAAATCACTAGGCGTAAATGCATGACTAGGCTGATTTGGTTCTATTATGCCTTGGTAACCACCATATGCTGCTCCAATAAGTACAGCCATCCATCCGATGAGTCTTAGCAGAGAAGAAATAAATGATAAAACTGGAAATCTTGTGTTCATGATTGCACTCGTATGGTATTCCAAGTTCTTTCACTGAAACCTTTTCTTTGTCGGCCTACCGACAATCGTTAGCTGATTGCCAATCAATTGGTAATTTGACGTAGTGATGTATTCTGGGCAACAATGAGCCCCATCCGACAACCTGTCAATGGATAAAAATCCATTTTGATATTTTATTCCCTGCAATTGCCACATTATGCTATTAGGGTAGAACCTCTCATAATCGTGGGCCATTCGCTCTTCTGTCAAAGTATCTATTAAAATCGGTTTGCCGTTCTTTAGCGAATATATAAAAATCTGAAACGGCCAGTAATTCGCTCCTTCGATTTCACACCAACCAACAATAACAGCATCTTTGATGCCGTCGGAGTTAATGTCGGAATATATTATATCACCTATAGAAAAGCTAATTTCATAATTGGATGCCTTTGTTTTGTAGCTTCCATCTATTACGGGTATTTCTTTTGGTATGTCTTCACAATTAGAGTTGCGATATGTAAAATTTTTGAAATCTATATATTGAATATCGACTAGCGCCGCAGACCCCGCATTTGTCAACAGAAAAAAGGTTATACCCAACAAAGTAGTTAGCGCAGAAACTTCAAAGCTTTTCATTAGATACCCTCAATGCATTCAATTGTCAGCCTAACGCCTGCGTTCAGCGCCCCGCGCCACCCACAAACCCTGAAAACACCACGCCGCTTCGTGGCGCGGGTGCGCTGGAACGCACAGTTAGACCCTTGTCAAAACAAGTGGAACAACGTTACCTTGGCCTAGGGGACCGTGGTAAAACTCAATAGAACCTTCGTGCTGCAATACGGAACAGACACAGGCTTTCCATGTGTCGTTCCAATTTCCGGTAGCTGGATTTGGTACAGCAGTTTGAAGTAAGCCGTAGAGGTCTTGATTGGGGGGCGTTGGTGTTGCTGCCGAAGAAGGCGTTAAGCGAAATGTGCTTTGTGGGGCAGCGGCAATGGCCTGCAAAATTTGCAGCCATTCATCGTGGGTAAGCTGAAAGCTGGCTGCTGCGGACTGACCAATCGAACAGTCAAAAATGACACCGTTTGCAGTGCGTTGGTATTGAAATATTCCACGTTGTTGAGTTGGTATGTGCAGCCCGAGAGTTTGTAGAACGATCATCGCAGTTCCTTGTTTCTACGGTTAGGAAAACAATTTCAACACTATTGCTCTTCTATTTGTGAGAGCGTGGGGTAGCAGGTCTAACTTTGTATTATACACCTGCGCAGGTGTATAACACGTCTGTGCGTAGGTGCATAATCACGCCAGAACCGCGCCAAGCCATCGTTTGTCAACAAGTACGGCAAGGCAAACGGGACTCGTGGGCGGGACAAACACCCCTCCTGTCCCCGGACGCTCCGAGGCAGTTGGATAAATCGTTGCAGAATTCATACGGAAATGCAACCCGCGCCATGAGGCTGGCGCTCGGGCAGGTGTATAACGCATAAATGTTTAGGTGTATAATCGCGAAGAGTTATTCCCAACCCATTGTTTATTAAAAACTAAGGCAAAGTAAACGGGATTCATGGACGCGACAAACACACCTTCCTCCCCAGGCGCTCCAAAGCTATTGGACCC
>CAZOTR010000349.1:0-3344 GCA_964582755.1 uncultured Methylococcaceae bacterium
CCCCGCCCCGCCGATGACGCCGGTAAGATTTAAGCAGTCCGCAAGAGCGGCGGGCGCTTGGCACACCGGTCGGTTGTTATGAGGCGTTGCTTTTCTTATTCAAGCTTGCGATGCTTTACCCCGCTTCGGTGAGGGGAAATATTCGGCAAGCCGACCCCGGAACGTTAGAAGCACATTTTTCAACAGATAAGAAGGCTATACATCATGTGTGACAAAGCCCATAGACATGCCAAAAGGAAGAGGGGGGTTGCCATAGGAATGGCTCTTGCGTCGTTTTCCGTCATGCCTGCCGTCTCGCTGGCGGGTGGCCTCCAAATCCCCGATCTCACCAGCCAATTCCAGGCAGGCTCGGCCCAAGCCCAAACCCAAGCCGTGTCAGGCTTCAGCAACGACAAGGCCGGCCTGGGCTTGGACAAGGTTTACAACGAATTCCAGCAATACAAAACCAACGCGGTGCCCGGGCCGTTCCTTTTGCAGCGGACGATGGCGCAAATCACCTTCGACAACCGCGTCGTAATCGACGCAGTGGCCACCGGCGACCCGCAGGCTTTGAAGGCGCAAATGGAGGGCTTGGGTGCCACGGTCGGAGGGATTGCCGGCAAGCTGGTCTCGGCGCAGATTCCCATCGACCAAATCCCGGCCTTGACGGCCTTGGCGGAATTGCAATTCGCCCGTCCCGCCATGGCCATCACCCACGCTGGATCTGTCACCAGCCAGGGTGACCACGCCATGGGTTCGGATTCCGCCCGCACGACATATTCCGTCACCGGCGCGGGCAACACGGTGGGCGTGCTGTCCGACAGCTACAACTGCCTAGGCGGCGCGGCGGCTGGCGTGGGCAGCGGGGATCTGCCGGCCGGCGTCGTCGTGCTTGCCGAAGAAACCGGCTGCGGCAGCGGCAGCGACGAAGGCCGGGCTATGGCGGAGATCGTCCATGACGTGGCGCCGGGGGCCGCCATCCAGTTCCACAGCGCCTTCAACGGCGAGGCGGATTTCGCCCAGGGCATCATCGACCTGAAGAACGCCGGTTCGAGGATCATCGTGGACGATGTCGGCTATTTTGACGAACCGTTCTTCCAAGACGGCGTCATCGCCCAAGCGGTGGACACGGTGGTGGCGGGCGGGGCGGCGTATTTCTCCTCGGCTGGCAATTCCGCCCGCCAGTCTTACGACTCCACTTTCAGGCCCGGCACGGTCTACGCCGCCGGCGCGTTCGGCGCGTCCTTCAAAGGCGGCACGGCGCACGACTTCGACTCCGGCGCGGGGGTCGATAGCTTCCAGAAAGTCACTTGCAGCTCGTCGGGCGCGCAGATCGTTCTTAGCCTGCAATGGGACAATCCCTATCCTTCGCTGGGTGGCCCGGCACCGACGGCTGACGTGGATCTTTATTTCTTCAACGACCCGCCGACCACCCTTCTCGGCGCATCTACCGACGACCAGCCCCCCAACGACCCGGTGGAAATCCTCGGCGGCGGTTGCACGGGCGCGGTTTTGAACGTGATGATCGTCAAGCGCAGCGGCGTCAACCCCGGCAGGGTCAAATACATCAATTACGGTTACGGTGTCACCGTCAACGAGTACGACACCCAAAGCCCCACCAGCGTCGGCCATCCCAATGCCGCCGGGGCTATCGCCACCGGAGCCGCCGCCTACTTCCTCACCCCGGCCTACGGCACCACGCCGCCGGTGCTGGACTACTACTCCTCGGCGGGCGGCGTGCCCATCCTGTTCTTGCCCAACGGGACGCCCATCCCCGGCGGCACCACGCGGGCCAAGCCGGAGCTGACCGCCCCCGACGGCGGTAACAACACCTTCTTCGGCGGCGATTATGAGCCGGATGGCCGGCCGAACTTCTTCGGCACCTCCGCAGCCGCGCCCCATGCGGCCGGTGTCGCGGCCTTGATGCGGCAGGTGAACAACACCCTGACCCCGGCCCAGATCAAGACGGCGATGCAAAACACCGCCATCGACATGCTGCAAAAAGGGATCGGCAGCTTTGGCGGGCCGCGTGTCAACATCGGCGCGGGCTTCGACAACGACAGCGGTTCCGGCCTGCTCAGCGCCCCGGCGGCGTTGGCGGCGGTGGTGCCTTGCCACCTCAACGCGGCACCCTCGCCGGTGAACTTCGGCAACGTAGCGGTGGGCGGCAACGCCACACTCAACGTCGCCCTCAGCAACAGCGGTGCCATGCCTTGCACCGTCAGCGGCATGGCCAGGCTGGGCAGCACGGACTTCTCGATTGGCGGCGCGGCTCCTCTCCCGCCGTTCGACGTGAACGCGGGTAGCCCCGTCAACGTGCCGGTGGTCTACACGCCTTCGGGTGCCGGTGCCGACACGGGTACCTTGGTGGTCAGCAGCAACGACCCGGTCAATCCCGTCTTGAACGTGGGCCTGAACGGCAACGGCGTGATCGTCGGCGGGCTGTGCGATGCGGATTTGGATGGGGATGTCGACAAGGCCGACCTGTCGGTCATCAGCCGGGCGCGTGGCCAAGTGGCGCTTCCCGGCGACCCGCGTGACGGCAACGGCGACGGCAAGATCGACACCACCGATGTCCAGGCTTGCATGAAGTTGTGCACCAAGGCGAATTGCGCGATCTAGCCGCATGTTTGGCGCTGTCCCCGGCCTGAGGACCGGGGACGGGGCGATTTGATCTGAGACTTGAGGATACCTATGAAAAAATCACAACTCACCCTGGGCACCTGCCTATTAGCTCTGCTTGTGGCCGGCCAGGCGCAGGCTGTTCCGTTAAGCGCCCTGCTGGCGGGCAGCAGCCTCACCGTGAACGACAAGCTGTTCGACAACTGGACTTTGATCTATGAAAACGCCTCCGAGCCGGGGCGCACGGTCAACACCGCCAACATCGACGTCAACGGGCTGACCGACGGCGGGCAAGTTCCCGGCCCCGGCTTGCAGTTCGACATATTGAACAACGAGATGCGGGTGAACGGCGACGGCATTTTCGCCTTCCTGGAGTTCGACATTGGCTTCCGCGTGAGCCTGCTGGTTCCCAATGAGGCAATCAAGGACAACAGCCTGAACCTGACCGGCTCTAACTTGGCTTATGCCGCCGACGGCTTCAACGACCTAGGCGCCGCCATCCACGAGCAGGTGGGCACAGCGCCGTGGCTGGACGACCTGGCCGTAAAGAATGTGACGGCAAACATCCTTGACGACGTTGAAACCCTCAACCTGTCGGCTAGCGCCAGTTTCCCGCCCCAGACTGAGATCTACGTCAGCAAGTACATCACTGTCTGGGCGCAGGACGTGGGCGACAGCGCGAACCTGACCCAGTTCACCCAGCGTTTCTCCGAGATAAGCCTGCCGGAACCGTCCAGCCTGTC
>CAZOTR010000350.1:0-3343 GCA_964582755.1 uncultured Methylococcaceae bacterium
GTCCATTCCCGACTGCATCGACCGGTGGATGCTTGGGCCGAGTCCATAAAACTTATGCGCGACTTTAGGTAAGGCAGTTTAGGAAGAAACTTTGGCCCTGGCCGGTCATTTTGGCCAGAAGCCGACTCCTTGCGCACACTCACAGGCCACGGTGATGCCAGACATATGCGCAGCATTACTTTGGGCCATCCAATTAGTAGTAATGATGTGGCATTTCCCCGTGCCGCATTTGGTTTTCCGATTGTTTTTCATTTCATAAGAGGCACAGACAGCGTAAACAATTGCGAACTTTACCCAAAAGATAAAAAACGCATGGCTAGCTCCTTGATACTGCTCCCATTAGCAGTCAATGATGGAAAACAGGCGGTGGCGATGGTGCTTCGGCTTAGTGCGCCAGAGCCGGAAAGCCTGGAATTTAAAAACTTAAATCTACCGACTAGCCTGCCTTCACTTGAAAAAAGGAACATATCGAGAACTGACTTGGCTAATTATGCTAATTCCCCGATGGGACATTCCTCCGTCAGCGGTTCAAAGCGTTCCACACGGGGTTCGGCCCTGGAGGCTTTTATCGCATTTGCGTTGGAAAAGGGTTTCGAGGTTAAACCATGACCAAGCACATCCTCATCCTCATCCTAAGCCTAGGCCTAGGCCCCATCCAAGATTTCATCAGCGCCGCCCGGCGCACCCGCGATTTGTGGTTTGGCTCGTTCCTGCTGTCGGAAATCAGCAAGGCCACGGCGAAGGCGGTGCGCGGGCAAAACGGCTGTTTGATCTTCCCCCACCCCGCCAACACGAACGCCTTGGAGCCAGGCAGTGGTTTCAACGTCGCCAATATCATCCTCGCCGAATTGCCGCCCGGCGTGACGCCAAAAACCGTCGCCGATGCCGCCGAAGAAGCCGCGATTGGCTGCTGGAAATACCACGCCAAACAAGCCGAATAAGCATAACGGTTGCTTGGTGTACGCCGGCGGCGACGACGTGCTGGCTTTCGTGCCGGTGGATCAATGCCTGGACTGCGCCCGGACACTGCATGACGAGTTTGCCGATTTGTTGAAGGACTTCACAGACGGGAAGGGCCAAGCCCCTAGCCTGTCCGTCGGCATCGCCATCGGCCACTGCATCGAGCCTTTGGAGGATTTGCTTGAGTATGGGCGGCAGGCGGAGAAAGCCGCGAAAAACCCCGACCGCGACGGGCTGGCGGTCAGCCTGCACACTCGCGGCGGCGCACCCGTGCGTGTCCGCGCCCAGTGGCCGGAAAGCTTGGACAGACGCCTGGCGAAATGGGCGGACATGCACCGCGACGAATTGATTTCCGACAAAACCGTGTTCGACTTGAGACAGCTTGCCGCCGACTATGCCGCTTGGCCGAAAACCCAGGACACGGACGAGGCCATCAAACAAGGCATCGCCCGTTTGTGCAGCCGTAAAAAAGCGGGCGGAAAGCAATTTGCACGAGAATTGGCCGCCTGCTTTGACGCCGCAAGCCATGACGCGCAAGAGCTACACCAGGACGCCCACCCCGGCGTCCTGCGGTTGGCCAACGAATGGATCATCGCCCGCAAGATCGACCGCGTGCGGCGGCAGGCGCAAGGCAAAAAACCCAAGGCAAACCCATGAGCCTCTATCTCACCCTGCCCCCGCGACCCGCTGGTCGCCCGCGACGGCCGGCCTTTTGGCCAAGGTTCCCGCATGAAGTCGCTGGACTGGCCCTATCCCTCGGTGCTGGCCGGTTCCCTGCGCAGCCTGCTGGGCAAGCAGGCCAGCGGCGATTTTTCCACATCCGTCGTGCAAACCCTGAAAGCCATCGGCATCGCCGGGCCGCTGCCCTGCCTGGACGGTGAGCTGTATTTCCCGGCGGCGAAGGATTTGCTGGTGTTTGAGGACGACGCCAAACAGCGCCAAGCCGTGCCGCTGCGCCCGCAGGACTTGCCCAAAGGCGGAAGCTGCAACCCTCCCGGCCGGCCTGCTGCCGGTGGCGGTGGACGCCGAGGCCAAGCCCGCGAAAGCCCCGGCCTTCTGGTCAAGCGGACGGATGGCAGACTGGCTGCTGGATGACAAAGATAAAGCCTTCATCCCCCCGGAAAAAAGCCTGCCCGGTGGCGGCTTTCTGGACGCCCCGGCCAAGGACGAGCGTCGGCATGTCAGCATAGACCCCGAAACCTACGCGGCGCAGGAAGGGCTGCTGTTCATGACGGTGGGCTTGGACATGGGCCAGGCCGGGGCGGTCACGCTGGCGGCCAGGGTCGAAGCCGACGACGCCGACTGGCGCGGGCGGCTTGAGCGGCTGGACTGCCTGCACCCGTTAGGCGGCGAGCGGCGGCTGGCGCATTGGCGGACGGAACCGGCTGGGACGGCCTGGCGCTGCCCGGACGAACTCGCCGCTGCCTTGCGCCAAGCCGAAGCCGTGCGCCTGGTGTTGGCGACGCCCGCCGTTTTTGCGCGGGGTTGGCTGCCCGGTTGGCTGGATGAAACGACTTTGGAAGGCCGTCCGCCGGGAACGTCTTCCCTTCGCTTGCGTTTGGTCGGCGGCTGCGTGGAGCGTTGGCGGCCGATTTCCGGCTGGGGTCTGGAAAACGGCAAGATCGGGCCGAAGCCCGTCCGCCGCCTCACGCCCGCCGGCAGCGTCTACTTTTTCACCGTGCAGGAAGGCTCGGCGGTGGAATTGGCCGGTCCGGCCTGCTGGCTGCGCTCCGTCATTGAGGAGGAGACCGACGAACCGCAAGACCGGCGCGACGGGTTTGGCTTAGGGCTATGGGGCATATGGCGGCATCCACAAATAGGGGGAAATTGACCGTGGCA
This sequence comes from uncultured Methylococcaceae bacterium, assembly GCA_964582755.1. Classification (GTDB taxonomy): domain Bacteria; phylum Pseudomonadota; class Gammaproteobacteria; order Methylococcales; family Methylococcaceae; genus Methylumidiphilus. The sequence goes on from CAZOTR010000350.1 coordinate 2,800, forward strand.
AACACACGCATTTACTGGCTACACGAGCTGACGCCGCTGCATGTCGGCACCGGCCAAGGCACGGGCTTCATCGACTTGCCCATCATGCGCGAAAAAACCACCTGCTGGCCGCTGGTGCCTGGCTCGTCGGTGAAAGGGGTTTTGGCGGATTATCACCAGGCGACCGCCGAAGGGCGGGAAAAAGACGCATCGCTGCGGGCCGCTTTTGGCCGCGCCGACAACAGCGAAGTGGACAAAGACAACGCCGGCTCGTTGGTGTTCACCGACGCCCGCATGGTCTGCCTCGCAGTACGCAGCGTGTTCGGCACCTTCGCCTGGGTGTCCTCGCCCTTGGCTTTGCGGCGGTTCCAGCGCGACTTGGCGGCGGCGGGGATCGGCGGCTTGCCCGCTCATTGCCCGGTTCCCGAAAACAAAATCCATGGCGTGTTCACGGCGGACGGAGGCAAGCCCGATGGCCACGCGTGAACAACAGCGGGCGCAAGACGCCCATGCCCGCGTCTCCGTGCGCAAGGGCAACGGCGAAAAAGCCGAATACAAACGCTTT
>CAZOTR010000351.1:0-3340 GCA_964582755.1 uncultured Methylococcaceae bacterium
TTCATGCGGACGGGGGGAATATGGGCGGAAAACTCCAGTTTCAATTTGACTTTGCCCGGCCCGGTCAAGACCGGCGGCGCAAAACCCAAAGCCAGCGCATACTGGTTTTGGCCGACTGCTCGGGCCAGCAGCCAGACAAGCCCGGTTTAAGCGCCCGCCAACCCCGGCCAGTTGATGCCGAGCATTTGGATGGCTTGCTGGCCAAGCTGGCCCCGCAGTTGCGCCTCGCCCTTGAAGACGGCGGCGGTGAACTCAGCATCGAATTTGGCAAGCTGGACGATTTCCACCCCGACGCCCTCTACCAACGCTTGGCCGCTTTCCAGCCGATGCGCGAACTGCGCGGACGCTTGGCCAATCCGTCCACCTATGCGGAGGCCGCGGAGGCGCTCAAACACGGACGGCTTGCCTCTCCCTCCGCGCCCAGCCCTGCCCCCGCGCACCCAGAAACACGCACGGAGGACGGCAGCCTGCTCGAACAACTGCTCGGCGCCCCCTCCCACATCGGAGAACCCCCGCGCAAGCCAGCAGCCGATCCGGCGCAAAACCTCATCCAGCGTCTCGTCGCCCCCCATCTCGGCAGCAGCGTGGACCTGGGCCAACAAAAACAGTTTTTCTCCGCCGTCGATGCCGCCAGCACGGAGTTGATGGGCCGCATCCTGCACCATCCGCGCTTCCAGTCCCTGGAAGCCACTTGGCGGGGCATCGCCTGGCTGGCCGAAAATTTGGAAGACGCCGGGGAAGTTGCCGCGTATCTGCTCGATGTCAGCTACGCCGAACTTTGCCAGGATTGGTTGGAGGCTGGCGGCAAGCTGGAAAATACCGCCATTTGCCGCCTGCTGGCCGAATCCAGCCTGGCCGTTCCCGGCAATGCGGCCTGGTCGCTGGTGGTTGGCGATTACCCGTTTGGGGAAGATGTGGATAGCTTGGGCCTGCTGGCGGCTTTGGGCGCGTTAAGCGGGCAATGCGGGGGCAGTTTTATCGCCGAAGCCAACCCCAAACTGCTGGGTTGCGCGTCGCTTGCCGCCAGTCCCGACGCCGCCGGCTGGACGCAAGCGCCGGCTGATGTGGCGCAAGCCTGGCAGGCCTTGCGGCAAAGCCCGGTGGCGTCCAGCATCGGGCTGGCCCTGCCGCGCCTCATGCTGCGGCGGCCTTACGGCAAAAAATCCGATCCCGTGGACAGTTTTGACTTTGAGGAATTGCCGCCCCGGCCCGCCCATGAACATTACTTGTGGGGCAACCCGGCGTTTGCCTGCGCCGCGCTTGCCGCCCAGTCATGGCTGGGCGACGACGGCGAAACCGCAAACACCCTCGAAGGGCTGCCCTACCATGTCTACGACGATGGATCGGGGCTGGCGGTCAAGCCTTGCGCGGAAGCCTATCTGAACGAAAAAACCGCCTATGCGATACTCGATTCCGGGATCATGCCCTTAATCAGCGTGCGCAACCAGAACCACGCGCTCATCCCCAGGCTGCAATCCATCGCCCAACCGCCGACGGCGCTTGTGTGAGCCTTGCGGCAACCCCGGCGTTGGCCCGGAAGCCGGGGCAAAACCCCCCGGCATCAAATATTTAGACGCCAACATCCCTCCCTGGGATGCTGGCGCTTAACTTGGTTCAAGCTTTCCCCCGCCCGCCCCGTCTCGATCCAGCGGCGTAGGTTGGGTTGCGGCTCTATCGCAACCCAACAGATACCGGGAAATGTTGGGTTGCCAAAAAGACGGCAACCCAACCTACGCCGCTGTTGCGATAGGCTTGAAAGCATACGCGATATTGCCGCCAGAATCCGTATCCATAGGGTTATCGGCACCCGTTAATGGTTCGCAATGCGCACCCTACAGGGCTAGTTTGGCAGGACCATAAGTTTTGATGGTTTCAGGCGTGGGGCAGGCAAACGCCTTTTTGTTTGCCCGCCAATTTTGTTGGCTTCGCTGCCATTTTTCCCGATAAGCAAGCGGCAATCCATCGGCGTGTAGGGTGCGGTGAGCTTGCGAACCGCACCAGTCGCGGAACATAAATGGTATTCGCCTGAATCCGGCGTTCCCGCGAACGGTGCGGTTCGTTCCTCACCGCACCCTACGACATTGCCGAGTTACCGCACCTTACCGCGTTATGCCCTACGCGATGCGGCCAGTCATTAAGATGAATCCTGCTCGCCTAACGGCCGCGTTGACCGCCCCGCGCCACGGGCGGATAATGATAAAATACCAAGTCCGTGAGTGGCGCGGGTGCGGTCGAACGCACAGTTAGGCGGTTGTTTGTTGTCATTCATTTTCAAGCTCTCGCAATCTGTCTGTAATTGCAGTAAAGGCAAAAAAACTATGCGCAAAAGCCAATCCAGGCCATGTCTCAACGCCGTCCTCTGTATAGATTTTGCTGGCGAAATAGGAGCTAATGGTTCCTATGACGCGGGCGAATCCATCATTATCGCAGAAGAAAACAGGGCCACCACTGACTCCGCGTATAGCAACACCGTCGATCCCAAAAATACTTGGACTCAAGGCGTTGCTTATGACGCCGGAGAAAAAGCTAGGCCAATGATGGCTAGGCCCAACGATTTGAGGATATCCAAGCCACCCAATCGGAGTTCCGATTGGGATAGGCTTGCTCCAGTCCCACAATGGAAGGCATTTTTCTGGAAAGATCAATCCGCTTTTATCAATGATGATAGCCGCTGAATCGCCGCTTTCGTCTATGGAATGATAACTTTCCCTAAAATCTGGATAGCAAATAATTGGATTATTGTTGGCTTGATATATGTGGATTGGTTGCTCCCATCCAGGTTCATCGGCATCTGCGACAACATGCTTGGCGGTTGCGATACAACATTTTGAAGTGTTTTGCCAATAAACAAACCCTGTTCCGTATCCGCCTTTAGTGCGAATACGAACAATAAATGGCGCGATTTGAGCTACTAGCGATGACCAATCCAATTTATTTCTCCAGTGAGAGCCTAACTTTGTGTTAGGCGACACTTGTCGCCCTAATCCGTTTAGGGCGACAAGGCCCGTGTCGTATAACACATCAAGCGATTGTCGCCTAAAACTTGGTAATGATGCTACGCTTTTTCGCCAACCTGTCAACCCGACATATCCGCTTAAACAACCCCGTCTGAGAATTTCCCCCTCCTGCCAGCAAACCCGTCAGCAGCTCCGATTAGGGCGGCAAAACCAAGCATCCTAGCCCCCAACCCGACAATCCACCTACAGATTGTCAGGAATCCGACAAGCGACAAGCTTGCAAGCCATTGATCCAAAGAATAATCAGGCTTGGCACAGCCCCTGCTAGGGATGAAAGCAAACACAGCCAGAGGGTAGCCCCATGCCAGAAATCATCCGCCGCA
>CAZOTR010000352.1:0-1511 GCA_964582755.1 uncultured Methylococcaceae bacterium
TCAACACTCGCCGGGTTCTTAGGCGGATTGGGCATCGCGCAGGCTTGCAGCAAATAGGCATCCACACGCGGCGCGGGGCCGATGCCGGCCTGGAGATACGCCAACAAATCTTGGTATAGGGCCAGGCCGTAGGCATATTGCAGGTATTGCAGGCCGTCCTGCGCCCGCCTAGAACGCACCGCCAGAAACTCCGGGTCGGCGTAGCCATAACTGGCGAGGGTTTGTTTGGCATATTCGACAGCATTGGGTTCGCCTGCCGGGCAGGAAGGCCGCAGATAGCGCTTCAAGGTCGCGTCCGTGGTGGCGGTCAGGCGCAGATTGTCTATCGCGGTGAGCAAGCGGGCGAGCGGCAGCTTGTCCGGCTCCTCGGCGAAGGCTTCGGTGATGAACAGCGGCCAAACCTGCCGCTCGACGCTGGCCGCCGCGCCTTCCCAGGCCGCGCCTGCCACGGCGGCTTGGGTTTTGTAGTCGATGGCATGTTTGATTTCGTGCAGCAGCGTCGAATACAGGCTGGCTTGGTTCCAGGCCCGCTTTAGGCCGACACTGACCACGCCGCCGTTCGCGTAGCTCTCGCTTTCCGTGGTTGACAACACCGGCTGGACCGGCACCAGCGCGGCGATGTCGATGGCGTAGCCGCTGTACTCGCGCCGGATGTAGCGGCGGATTGTTTCCCACATGCCCGCCAGCGCCTGCGCGTCGGCGGGGCGCAGCGCCTCGCCGTCTGCGTAGCCGCCCACCCGCGCTTGGCGGCTGACGGCGGCTTTTAGTCGATTGGATGCCCGCGCATCCCCGCTGGCCGCGTCCAAGGCCGCATACAGCGTTTCTAGCTGCGCCGCCGGGCGGGCCTCGGATTCCAGCCGCGCCATCACCGCCGCCCGTTGCGTTTGTGTCAGACCGGGCAACAAGTCCAACACCGCCGGCACCCAAACACGCACCTCGTCCCCGCTCCGCCGGGCCTCCGCCGCAAACCGCGCCGCGTAGCTTTCCAAAGTTTCGCCGCCGTCCGCGTTCGCCATCATGCCGGCGGTAAAAGCATCCCACAGCGCGGCCCGCTCTTGCGCGGAATACACGGTGCAAGGCTTGGCCGCGTCGGGCTGGGCCAGCACCCGCGTCCGGTAGAGATGGCCCAGCTTCAACACCGCCCGTGCCAAGCCCGCCGGCATCCCATGGCCGGACAGCCAGGCCGCGTCGAACTCGCCGTCATACTCCGCGATAAAGGCGTCCACGCTGCCTGTGTCCACCTCGCGGAATTGCGCGAACATCGAGGCGTTGTAAGCCTGCAAAAGCTCCCCGTCTTCGCCGAACGGGCGCAGGCCCGCCGGCAGGTTGTAAAGCAGGGGGAAATTGAACGCGCCGGCATTCGCCACGGCGGGCCGGGTGAAATGCTTGCCGGCCCTGGTCAGAAAATAGGATTGCTCCCGCACAGCCCGCTCGACCGGCGTCAGCGCCGCCTCGGGAATCCGGCGCAAACGCGCTTCCGTGTCTTGCAGCCAAGCCGCGCGGGTTTCCCA
>CAZOTR010000352.1:1611-3339 GCA_964582755.1 uncultured Methylococcaceae bacterium
GATTCTAGCTTGATTCCAAGGTCGATAGCTTTACTATTGGCATTCCGGGCTTTATCCGAACTCGCCCCGCAAGCCCGGTAGGCAAACGGCCCTATCGTTTGCCCACACGAACTCCGGCATAATCATTGGGCAAGCGATAAAAACGCTTGCCCACGCCTAAACCGCCTTTACAACAAATTGACAAGGAACCCTTCATGAAGAAGCTAACGTTTGCAGGCATGATCGCCGGTCTGTGCTTAAGTGGCCCGCTGTGGGCCGCCACGCCCTACGATGTCAACCAGAGTTACCCTGGGGGTTCCCAGGTCAGCTTTAACGGCCAACTATACGAGACTAAATGGTATGCCAATCCCGGCCAAAGCCCAGGGATGGCGGTGAATTTTGACTGGGAAACCCCGTGGAAACTCGTCGGCACGGACAGCGGCGGCACGCCTACACCTCCCCCGCCGCCGCCTCCGCAGCCGGGGGGCAGCGGAAGCGATCCGGTCCACCTCACCCAAGCGGCGTTGGATGCCAAGGAGGCCAGCTTGACCGATTTCCCCGCGATGCGGGCGGTCAAGGACTCCATCGCCACCCGCGACAACGCCGTGGTGCAGGCGGTCCAGCCGGGACGCGCCGACAACCCGGAGAACGTCAAGCGGCTTGGGTCCGTGCTGGGCGAGCCGCAGTTCGAGTACCTCTTCCCGCTGCGCGCCCCCGAGTACACCTATCGGGGTTTCTTGCAGGCGGCGGCGAAATTCCCTGCCCTGTGTGGCAACTACACCGATGGGCGTGACGCCGACGCGATCTGCCGCAAGTCCCTGGCTACCATGTTTGCCCACTTCGCCCAAGAGACGGGTGCCCATGAGACCTGGCGGCCCGAACCCGGCTGGCGTCAGGCTTTGGTCTATGTCCGCGAGATGGGCTGGAACGAAACCATGCGCGGCGGCTATAACTCCGAATGCAGCCCGGCCACTTGGCAAGGCCAGACTTGGCCCTGCGGCACCTTCGACAATGGCGAGTTCAAGAGCTATTTTGGCCGCGGTGCCAAGCAACTTTCGTACAACTACAACTACGGCCCGTTCTCCGAGGCGATGTTCGGAACCGTGCGCACCCTGCTCGACCAACCCGAACTCGTCGCCGACACTTGGCTCAACCTCGCCAGCGCGGTTTTCTTCTTTGTCTATCCGCAACCGCCCAAGCCCTCGATGCTCCATGTGATCGACGGCACTTGGCAAGCCAACGCGCATGACGTGCAAAACGGCCTCGTCCCCGGCTTTGGCGTCACCACCCAAATCATCAACGGCGGGGTGGAGTGTGGCGGGCCGACCGAGAACGCCCAGTCCCAGAACCGGATCGACTACTATCTGGCCCTGGCCAACGAGTTTGGCGTTCCGGTTCCTGCCGATGAGGTGCTAGGGTGCAAGAACATGCGCTTTTTCGACGAGGCCGGTGCCGGGGCTTTGCCCGTCAATTGGGAGCAGGACTGGTCTTATGTGGCGGGCAATCCCAACGGCGGCAAGAGTTACGCCTGCAAGCTGGTGGGCTACCAGACCCGCTTCAGCGCCTTCAAGCCGGGAGACTACAGCCGTTGCGTCACGTTCTTCTTCCCCGAAGTGGTGGTCGATGGCGGTGGCGGCAACTTGCCGCCGACGGCCGCCATCACCGGGCCAAGCGAGGCCACCGGCGGCTCGACGGTTGTGCTCTCCGGCCAAAACTCAAGCGACCCGGAAAGCAAGCCGCTGGCTTATC
>CAZOTR010000353.1:0-3306 GCA_964582755.1 uncultured Methylococcaceae bacterium
GGGCCGTCATCGGCGAACCGACCGGGCTTGCCGCCTGCTTCGCGCATTACGGCTATCTGGAGGCGGGCTTTGTCACCACCGGCCTGCGCAGCCACTCCTCCCTCCCCGAACACGGCCACAACGCCGTCGAGTCGATGCTGCGCGTGTTGCTGCACCTATGGAACGACCCGGCGTTCGAGCAGGAAAAAGCCGAGCTGGTCTACTCGATCCGCGAGATGAGTTCGTCGCGGGCGGGCTTCGTCGTCCCCGACCGCTGCGAAACCTGGATCGACCTGCATCTACAACCGGAAAAAGATCCCGCCGTCCTTGAACAGGCCATCCGCCGCATCGCCGAATCCGCCGGCCGCTTTATCCCCGGCCTGAACCTGCAAGTCGATTTCGACTTCGCCGCGCCGGGCTATAGCTTAGGCATGGACAACTTTCTGGCGCGCAGCCTGCCGGCCATTTACCAATCGCTGGGCCTGGAACTACGCCTGGACGCCTTCCGCTCCCACTCCGACGGCAACCTGTTCTACGCGGCGGGAACCCAAGCCGTCATCCTCGGCCCCGGCGCATTGGAAGTCGCCCACACGCCGGGCGAACAGGTGGCTTTCTCCGAAGTGGCCGCCGCCGCAAAGATATACGCCGCGTTGTGCTTGGCCGCGGGCGACTGAAGCCGGTTAGGGCTGAAGGAAGCCGTCCCCGGATGCGCGAACGGCTTTGCCCATGGCCTGTGCTAACATCGCCGGCAAGGACAAGCGCCACCCCAGGCACCTTGATCCTGATGGAATTGAAATCCTCGATAGACAAGGCCGGGATGTACATTTTCGAGCGCAAGGCGCGTTTTTACGAACAACGCCATGGCCGCACAGCCAACCGGCTTATCGTGGTTTCGCCGATGATCGACGCACGGGCGCGGGCGGTGGGCGAACGCCTGGGCATCGAGATGTTCGGGGATTCGATGTTTGTGGAGTCGTTGTGAAATCCTGTGCCACGGTCCAAATACCGTCCATGCTGGCCAAATCAGTTTGATTTCTGGTTGTCTGGTTCCTATGCGCCGCGACCCGGCGCGTGGGAACGAGAAATGATGCGGAATTTTTCCGCAGGCCGCTACGGCCTTTTGTCGGGCACGACGGCGGGCCGGAATCCGGCGACGATGGGGGCGGTCTGGTTGATGGTTAGGGCGTTATCGGAAGCGTTGGCATCGCCTTCCGGGTAGCCGCACACTTGACCCTGGCAGGCGTCGGCGAGCAGGGGCGAGGCGAACAGCAGCACGGCGGGCTGGAGATAGCTCATGATCGTGCCGAAGCGGCCTGCCACGCCCCAGGCATAGGAATAAGGGAACGCGCCGGGGATGGCGCTGTACTGGCGGTCATGCACATTGCCGAGGTTGTGGCCCAGCTCGTGGGCCAGGGTTTGCCCGCCACAGTAAACCCCTGCGCCATCCCGGTCGTCGCCGTCGCTGACCACGGAGTACGCCCAGTTCGGGTTCAGGCCGCTGCCGTTGCTGCCGTTTATCCAAGCGATGCCGCAGCTTTTTTGGGGCTGGGCGTGGAAAGGCCGGATCAGGGTGACGAGGTCCGCGCCGTATTGCTCCCGCAAAGCAGGCACATTCCCGAACGGCGCTTTGGCGTCGGTCAGGTCGGACAAGGCTTGCGCATTGTCGTTGGTTGCGGTGTAGTCCACCGGCTGGCTGTGGACGACGCGGATTTGCGCATGGATCTGGCTGTCCAGGAAAGCTTGGTTGGCCAGGGCGGTGAGGTAGTTGACGCGGGTGTCGGCTTGCGCCAATCCCTTGGCGTACAGCACCAGCAAGTCGATGGTCACAACCGCCGCCGAGTCGCGGGCATCGGCCGGCGCCGCGCCGTCTCCCCAGCCGGAACTGGCCGCCGCCATGCCTGCGGCAACCGCGCCAACAGGCCCGCCGCCGCCTAGGCCGGATGCTCCCTCATTGCCACCGCCCGGATTGGCATCCGGCGTGGCTTGGTCTTCCAGCAACGAACCCGGCTGGAGGCCGGAGGCGGCGATGTCGATCAAATAGGCTTGCCCGCCTTCCGAGACGATTTGATAGCTGCCTTCGGGCATGGTCAGATGGCCCATGGAGCCGGAGCGGCCCAGGGTAATCATTGCCCGGTAAGGCTGGCCTTCCTGCTCCAAATAGCCGACCCAAGTCAGGTCGCCGTTGGCGTGGTTGTGGCGGTTGTCATGCACCAGGCTGCGCGGGCCTGTCGGCAAGTCCAGGGAAATCTTTTGGCCTTTCTTCATGCCCTTGAGGGTGGCCAGCGGCAGATTGAGCGGGGTGACGGAACCGGGCCTGTAACCTTGGAAACGGACGGGCAGTTTTTCCGGTTTGGCGAGGGAATGGCGGGCAGACGGGCTGCGCGGCGGAGCGTATTTGCCGTCGCCGTTCTTGCCGCTGACAATGACGGTTTGCCACGCGCCGCCGGGACCGGCCTCGACCGCGTAGTTATAACCGCGCAGCAAGCTCTGCGTGGCTTCTTGCCAAGTGTCCGCGTCCAGGCTTGCGGTGATTTTTTCCTGGCCCAGACCCTCGGCCAGACGGAAGGCGATGCCGCTGCGTGTGGCGATGTCTTTCAGCGCCTCGCCCAAAGGGCGGGATTGTATCGAGTAATGGATGCCTTGGGCCGGCGCGGGTGATGGCCCGGCCAAGGCCACGGCAGGCCATAAGCCGGCCATGGCCGCCGCAAGCAACAGCCTTGGGCCGGGAAACCGTCCAGTCAATCGACTTGCCAGGGACATGCTTCGTTCTCCCGAGGGTTGTGGGAGCGCCTTCCAAGCGCGACTTTCTTAACTGTCTGTCGCGGTTGGAAACCGCCCCCACAAGGATGAGTGTTTAACCGCGCCGGCGGTACAGCGGCTGATGATGGTCGGCGGCGGCTTGGTAGTTGACGGTGAATTCGGTCAAGGCCGGCAACAGGCTTTCCAGCTTGGTCCCCGCCACCGGCTCGAAGGCGTTCACGCCGACGCGGCCTAGGAAATACACTTGGTCGCGGATGAAATCCCCGCGCGCGCGGATTTCCCCTGTGTAACCGTAACGGTCGCGCAGCACACGCGCATGGGAGAAGCCGCGCCCGTCGGCCAGGGCGGGGAATTCCACCACGACCAGCGCCAAGCGCGGCAAGTCGGCGGCGATGTCCGCCACCGCGTCTTCGCCGCGCAGGCGCACGCCCACTGCCGCCAGGCTGTCCTTTTCTTTTTGCCAGCGGGCGAAGGAAACCGTGTAGCGGCCTTCCACGGGCGCTTCGTCGTCAGCCAAATGCCGGACCTCGTCGGCGACAATCGCGCCGTCTTTAATGATTTGCATAA
>CAZOTR010000354.1:0-3271 GCA_964582755.1 uncultured Methylococcaceae bacterium
TTGATTTGGCTGGCGGATTCATACAAGGAACGGCGCATCCTGACCGTGGATCAAACGGATTTCTCCGTATTTCGGTTGCGCGGTGGCCTGCCGTTTGAATTGGTGGATTGGATGTGATTAGCCCAGAATTATAGATTGCCATCCCAAACCTTATGAAATTGTCAAAATATAAAATTACGGAACAGTTTTAATGCCTTCACATTCCATAGAAATCTGCGCCGGCGCCGGCGGGCAAGCCTTGGGGCTGGAGCAAGCCGGGTTTGAACATACCAGCTTGGTCGAGATTGAGGCGGTGGCTTGCCAGACCTTGCGCCTCAACCGCCCACATTGGCAGGTCACCCACGGCGACTTGCGCGGCTACTCGGCCAGCCAATGGCGCGGCATCGAGTTGCTGGCCGGCGGCGTGCCTTGCCCGCCGTTTTCCAGGGCCGGCAAGCAACTAGGCCATGACGACGACCGCGACCTGTTCCCCGAGGCCATCCGCCTCGTCGCCGAATGCCAGCCGCAGGCGGTCATGCTGGAAAATGTCCGGGGATTGTTGGACTCGGTGTTCGACGACTACCGGGCGAAAATCATCAAGGAATTGAAGAAGCTTGGCTATGCTGCCGAATGGCGCTTGCTCAACGCCAGCGATTTTGGCGTGCCGCAATTGCGCCCCCGCGTGGTGTTTGTCGCGCTGCGCAAAGACACCTCGGCCCATTTTGTCTGGCCTGCCGCGCAGCCCACGCCGCCGCCCACCGTGGGCGAAGCCTTGTACGATCTGATGGCGGCGAATGGCTGGCGCCATGCGCGGCAATGGCGCGAGCGGGCCTGCGACATCGCGCCGACCTTGGTGGGCGGCAGCAAGAAGCATGGCGGGCCGGATCTGGGGCCGACCCGCGCCAAGAAGGCGTGGGCGGCGATTGGCGTGGACGGCATAGGCATCGCCGATGCCGCGCCGGACAGGGATTTCGTCGGCATTCCGCGCCTCACCGTGCGCATGGCGGCGCGCATCCAAGGCTTCCCCGACCATTGGCAATTCAGCGGCAAGAAAACCGCCACCTACCGCCAAATTGGCAATGCGTTTCCGCCGCCCGTGGCCTGCGCGGTGGGCCGGCAAATCCAGGCCGCGCTGAATGCCGCCGCCAAGCCCAAGCTAGTAAGGGCGTGAGCCATGGGCGGGTGGAAGAAACTCCGGGGCGGGGCGCGCGGCAGGCTGCGGGCGCATTTCCTGGCGAACCTGGGCCGGGTGATGGATTCCGAGGAATTGCGGGCCGTCGCCGACAACCAGTCGGAATGGGCGCGGCGCGTCCGCGAGCTGCGCACCGAAGAGGGCTATCTAATCCTCACCCACAACGACCGCAGCGACTTGAAGCCCGGCCAGTATTTGCTGGAAACCCCGGAGCCGCAGCCCGCCTCCGAGCGGGCCATCTCCAAGGAAACCCGCGCCTTCGTCCTCGACCGCGACGGCTTCACCTGCCAAATGTGCGGGGCGGTGGCCGGTGAGCCGCATCCTTACGACCCTAGCCGGAAGACCCGTTTGCACCTAGGCCACATCACCGACAAAAGCCTGGGCGGCACCGACGAGCCGGCCAACCTGCGGGCGATTTGCTCGGTGTGCAATGAAGGCGCGTCCAACGCCACGCTGACCCGCCCCGATTTGCAAAAACTCTTGGTCCAGGTCCGCCGCGCCACCTCGCAAGACCAGATCGAAGTCTTGAAATGGCTGGCCGCGAAGTTTCCTAGGCAAACCGCCGCGCTGGCGGGGACGCAGGAGGATTTTGTGCTTACGCCGCTTGAAAAGCGCTATTGACCCCGTTGCGGAACATTTGTGACCTACGACCTGCACACCCATTCCACCGCCTCTGACGGCGCTTACAGCCCCGCCGAATTGGTCCGCCAAGCCCATGCCGCCGGCGTGACCCATCTCGCCCTCAGCGACCACGACTGCACCGACGGGCTGGACGAGGCCCATGCCGAAGCGCGAGCCTGCGGCTTGACGCTGATACCCGCCGTGGAAATCTCCACCACTTGGCATGGCAAATCCGTGCATATCGTCGGCCTCAACATCGACCCGGCCTGCCCGGCCTTGCAGGAGGGTTTGGCCCGCTTGCAAGCCACCCGCCTGACGCGGGCGGAGGAGATGGGCCGCAGGCTGGCCCGCGACGGCATCCCCGGCGGCTACGATGCAGCGCGGGAGCTGGCCGGGGCGGGGATGATAACCCGCACCCACTTCGCCCAATTCCTCGTCAACCAAGGCTTGGCGGGCGCGGTGCGGGACGTGTTCGACCATTATCTGGTGCAAGGCAAGCCGGGCTATGTGCCTACCCAATGGGCGGGGCTGGAGGAGGCGGTGGCCTGGATCAAGGGCGCGGGCGGCATCGCCGTCGTGGCCCATCCGCAACGCTACAAGCTCACCGCCAGTTGGCTGGGCCGGCTGCTGATGGAGTTCAAGGCGGCGGGCGGCGAGGCGCTGGAAGTGGTCGCCGGCGCGGCCAATCCCGGCGACATCCAGTCCTCCGCCTCCGCCGCCCGCCGCCACGGCCTGCTGGCCTCGGCAGGCTCGGATTTCCACAGTCCCGCAAACGCTTGGCTAAAACTGGGCCGGCTGCCCGAATTGCCGCAAGACCTCACGCCGGTGTGGCGGTTTTGGGATGAGTGAAGAACCCTGCCGCTGCGCCTGGGCCTGCCATAGCCCGGCACTGCGCGATTACCACGACTTGGAATGGGGTGTGCCGTTGCATGACGACCGCAAGCTGTTTGAATTCCTCGTGCTGGAAGGCGCACAAGCCGGCTTGAGCTGGGCCACCATCCTGAAAAAGCGCGAGGCTTACCGCGCCGCTTTCGACGGCTTTGTCCCGGAGATTGTCGCAGGTTATGGCGAGGCGAAGATTGCCGAATTGTTGGCAAACCCCGGCATTGTCCGCAACCGCCTGAAAATCCGCTCCGCCGTCGCCAATGCCCGCGCCTTCCTCGCCGTGCGGGAAGCATTCGGCTCGTTCGATGCGTACATGTGGCGTTTCGTCGAAGGCCAGCCTATCCAAAACGCCTGGCGGGATTACTCCGCAGCCCCGCCGCAGACGGCGCAGTCGCAGGCGATGAGCCGTGACTTGCTAAAGCGCGGGTTTAAATTCGTCGGCCCGACGATTTGCTACGCCCACATGCAGGCGGTGGGCATGGTCAACGACCACGCGGTGGATTGTTTTAGGTGGCGGGAGTTGGGCGGCGGGGATGGCGGCGCTTGAGGCCACTGCCATTAAGTTAAACGGGGCAGCCAGGGCGAAGCCGCATA
>CAZOTR010000355.1:0-3268 GCA_964582755.1 uncultured Methylococcaceae bacterium
TGGAGGGCGAGGCGGCGCGGCAGTATTTCGAGGCGCTGCCGCTGGTCATGAAGCCTACGGCGCGCGCCGCCTTCCCTTTTGAGGCCCGCACCCGCCGCCCGCCCCGCGACCGCTTCAACGCCTTGCTCTCCTTCCTCTACGCCCTCGCCACCGGCGACTGCCGGGCCGCGCTGGAAACCGTCGGGCTGGACCCGCAACTCGGCTTCCTCCACGCCGTCCGCCCCGGACGCCCGGCGCTGGCCTTGGACTTGGTCGAAGAGTTCCGCAGCCCGCTGGCCGACCGCCTCGCCCTGACCCTGGTCAACCGGGCGCAAATCCAGCCCAAGCACTTCGACGCCCGCGAAGGCGGCGCCGTGCTGCTCAACGACGAAGGCCGCAAACTCGTCATCACCGCCTGGCAAGAGCGCAAGCAGGAGCCGGTTTCCCACCCCCTGTTGAAGCAAACCGTGCCGGTCGGCCTGCTGCCGCACACGCAGGCCCGCCTGCTCGCCCGCAGGCTGCGCGGCGACGTGGAGCATTACGTGCCGTATTTGCAACGCTGACGCGGGATGGGCCAGCAAAAAGTCCGTAGGAGCGGCCTTCAGGCCGCGCAATCGCGGGCTACGAAACTGGCAGAGGCGGGACTGTGCCGCCCCGAACCACGCTAAAATGCCAACCACTCGGAGGTGGGTTTAATTGATTGAATGGTAGGAGCGGGCCATGCCCGCGATCTTGGGACCCACCCATTGCCCGAAGCCTTTCGCGGCCATGGGCCGCTCCTACGGAAAATACCAATAAATCAATTAAACCCACCTCCAACCACTCGGAGGTGGGTTTAATTGATTGAATTGTAGGAGCGGGCCATGCCCGCGATCTTGGGCCTCACCCATTGCCCGAAGCCTTTCGCGGCCATGGGCCGCTCCTACGGAAAATACCAATAAATCAATTAAACCCACCTCCAACGACTCTGCGAGGGGAAACATGCTAATCCTAGTGTCCTACGACGTCTCCACGGAAACCTCCGCCGGCCGCAAGCGCCTGCGCCACGTCGCCAAAGTCTGCCTCAACTACGGCCAGCGTGTGCAAAAGTCCGTTTTTGAATGCCAGATCGACCAGGCGCGGTTGGAGTCGTTAAAAAACGAACTTCTAGACATCATCAACGTGGACGAGGACAGCCTGAGGTTCTACCGCATCGTCGAGCCACTCTCGAAAAACCTCATGGAGTTCGGCAAGTTCAAAGCCGTGGACTTCAGATCCCCGCTGATCGTATGAACTGCGCGAACCTAAAGCGGCGGCGGTTTCCCAAGGGGGTTCGCGCAGAGCCTATCGCGTTGAAAAGAAAAACAATTTTCGCACCGTTCCCGCCCGCTCCCCGCCCTGCCGACAGCGTTTTAAGCGGTTCGCGCTTTGCCCCAATAAAATTCCGTATTATCATGGACTTGCGGCATGTGCCGTATCTCCCGGCCCAAAAGCCGGGAGTGGATTGAAACCCGGTTTTGGCGGCTTTGGGATGCCCCTTGCCAGGTATCTCCCGGCCCAAAAGCCGGGAGTGGATTGAAACCATTAGCGTAGGCGACGAAGATACGGCAGCGGAAGTATCTCCCGGCCCAAAAGCCGGGAGTGGATTGAAACTGGATGTGTGCCAGCTCGCGCCGGCTCAACTTGGCGTATCTCCCGGCCCAAAAGCCGGGAGTGGATTGAAACCCCTGGCAGCAGGTGTTGGCGCATGGCATCCATGTATCTCCCGGCCCAAAAGCCGGGAGTGGATTGAAACTTCTACCTTGGCAGCGCCAAGCGCGGGGTGAAGGGGTATCTCCCGGCCCAAAAGCCGGGAGTGGATTGAAACCGCGCCGGCCGGCGCAATCGCTCGCGGCTCCCGGTAGTATCTCCCGGCCCAAAAGCCGGGAGTGGATTGAAACTATTGCTGGGCGATTCCGACGTAATCGACGCAACCGTATCTCCCGGCCCAAAAGCCGGGAGTGGATTGAAACTAGGCAATCCCAAGCCTAGCCTTTATCGTCAAAGTATCTCCCGGCCCAAAAGCCGGGAGTGGATTGAAACGCATAGCAGTTCGACGCATCCGATAAGCCGCGCAGTATCTCCCGGCCCAAAAGCCGGGAGTGGATTGAAACCATACGCTTGGTGATGCCCTCTGGACTTGTCGGAGTATCTCCCGGCCCAAAAGCCGGGAGTGGATTGAAACCGCCGTGAGCCGCTGGCGCTGGTGGGCGTCGTTGTATCTCCCGGCCCAAAAGCCGGGAGTGGATTGAAACAATTAAACGGCAAAGCCAACTTGCCAGGAAGCTATGTATCTCCCGGCCCAAAAGCCGGGAGTGGATTGAAACATCAAGCTGCTTGGTCGTCAGATCCGGGTGATTGGTATCTCCCGGCCCAAAAGCCGGGAGTGGATTGAAACCATTGCAAGCCACGCATTTCTTTTGCGCCAGTTCGTATCTCCCGGCCCAAAAGCCGGGAGTGGATTGAAACTTGCCGATTTGACTGCGCTTACCCGTCCACCGGAGGTATCTCCCGGCCCAAAAGCCGGGAGTGGATTGAAACCCATGGCTGTCGTCCACAACCATAGCAGAAACGTGTATCTCCCGGCCCAAAAGCCGGGAGTGGATTGAAACAGCTTGGCCCGTTGGACAACGTAAAGCCTTTTGGTATCTCCCGGCCCAAAAGCCGGGAGTGGATTGAAACAAACTGGGCCACGCCCGCCAATCCAGCCTGGGAAGGTATCTCCCGGCCCAAAAGCCGGGAGTGGATTGAAACTCCCGAAGGAACCGCCTTGCCGGTGGGCGCTAAAGTATCTCCCGGCCCAAAAGCCGGGAGTGGATTGAAACGCTCAGGTTTTCGATGTTGATTGCGGGTTGGTTCTGGTATCTCCCGGCCCAAAAGCCGGGAGTGGATTGAAACAAAAATACTCGCCGCTGGCCGGGAAGTGTTGCTTACGTATCTCCCGGCCCAAAAGCCGGGAGTGGATTGAAACCCGCGATGTGTCTGCCCTGGTCGGTTATGCCGTGTATCTCCCGGCCCAAAAGCCGGGAGTGGATTGAAACTAGGAACAGGGGGGTCCGCAGTACGTTCACAAAGGTATCTCCCGGCCCAAAAGCCGGGAGTGGATTGAAACACGGATAACGCCCGTCCGGCTCGCCCTCCCCCCCGTATCTCCCGGCCCAAAAGCCGGGAGTGGATTGAAACCCGTGTCCCAAGGGTTGCCTGGATCGTCCACCGTGTATCTCCCGGCCCAAAAGCCGGGAGTGGATTGAAACGCGGCCTTCGGTCCCGG
>CAZOTR010000356.1:0-3232 GCA_964582755.1 uncultured Methylococcaceae bacterium
TAACAGCGTCAACAACGCCAACGGGGTCAACGCCAATTCCGTCAACGCCAACGGCAACGTGACGGCGGGGCAGGATCTGAACGCCGGGCGGAACGTCACGGCGAACGCCGCAGGCGCGGGCGGCAACGTGCAAATCATGGGGACGGCCATCAACCTGGCAGGCAGCGTCCAGGGGGCAAGATACGTCTTCGACGGCGAGTTTCTGGACAAGCCCCAATGCCCGCCCAACGCGCCTGCGGCAGGCATATTTACCTCCGCCGGCGGGTTTGTCACGGCAGATGGCGGCGAACCCGTCTATGGAATCAAATTCAACGCAATCGACACTGGGCCTGGCTGGCAGATAGAAATCCAGGCGCGCGACGCCGGCTCGGCATGGGCGTCTGCCGGACCCCATGTGAAAGCGCTGGTCAACCTGTTGTGCCAATAACCCCGTCCAAACCCATCAACCCATCGGAGAGCAGCATGAAAAAGTCATTCGGGAATATCTTCACCATCGCCCTGGCGGTGGCGATGGCGCTAGGCAGCGCATCGTCGAGCGCCGGGAACGGGCGCGGAGATGCGACGGACCCTGACAGGCAGATCCAAGACCCCACGGCCTACACGTCGCATGTCTGTCCGGCGGGGCAGCTTTCCCAAGGCACCGACCGGGGAGCTTCGGTCTGCGTCCCCGTGACTGCTACTTGCCCTTCCGGCTATGTAATGACAGGACTAAATAATGGGGCACCGCAGTGTGTGCCAGCGCCACAAGCTAACACAGCTTGCCCCGCCGGCCAGCTGATGCAAGGCTTCGATGCCAACGGCAGGGCGGTGTGCGTCGATGTGACTGCGGGCTGCCCCGCCGACCAAGTGTTGCAAAGCATCAACGGCGGGCAGCCGGTGTGCGTGGTCCAGTCCGGCGGCGGTGGGGTCGGGGCGTTGAAGTTTGCGACCGGGACCGGCTGCGATGCCTGCCCGAACGGATCGTTCCCTTACCCCGGCCAGGGCTACGCCTGCAACGTCAAGGACGAGCAGGGCAACATCCGCCCCCCGACCGGCGGCACGTTCTGGGTTTGCCAGACCCTGCAAGGCCAGCCGGCACCGTTCAGCTTCTGGACCTACTGAAATCCAGCCCCAAAAAAAGCCCCGCTAGGCGGGGCTTTTATGTTGTCAAACTTTCGAGTGTTTCGGCCTTGCCGGCGTGGCGCGGGCCGGGCAGGCGGGCATCTTTGTTCGCGGACGCCCAGACGCCGAGCCAGTTCGCTCTTGCTAATGCCGGACTCGCACGGCCAGGAATACGGTGGCCACATGGCTACCGTTCCTCCTGGGCGGGCCGGGCTATTTCCACAAGCCTACGCGACATTGCGCACACATGGCCCGCCATCAAGGCGATAAAGTCGGACTTGTCGCCCCCCAGGTTGCATTTTTCCAAGGCTGCGTAATAGGCCATCCGGCTGTCCATGTCGCCCGGAATGTTGGCGATGGGGTAGCCTGCCTGGAGCAGCACGAGGTTCATGGCAAGCCTTGCCGTGCGCCCGTTGCCGTCAATGAAGGGGTGGATCGTCGCCAGGCGCTCATGGATCTCCGCAGCCAGGACGACGGGGTGCAGGTCGCGGCCGGCCTCCCCGAACCAGGCGAAGCACCGCTCCATCTGCACAGGCACGGCCCACGGTTGGGGCGGCACATGGCGGCTGCCGCCGATCATGACAGGCACGGATCTGTACCTTCCCGCGTTTTCCCGGTCGATCCCCCGCAGGACAAGCCCGTGCAGTTGCAAGACCAGCGATTCGCTCAATGTCCTCCGTTCGCGCACCAAGTCCCGCAGGAACAGCAACGCCTCGTGGTGGTTGATCGCCTCAAGATGTTCCCGCATGGATTTCCCGCCGATGGTCAGGCCCTTTGCGATGACCATCTCCGTTTCCCGCAATGTGAGGGTGTTCCCCTCAATGCGGTTGCTTTCGTAGGTGTACTCGACTTCAAGGGCGTGGAGGACGGACTGGCTGTCCAGCGGGCGAAGCTCGTCAAGCCGCAACTTCAGGCGGTCTATTTCGGAAAGCAAGTCGGGCAGACGCATTGCCATGGTCGGAATCATTTTGGGCTCATCAAATTTCGGCCTACTGGCAGCCTGCGATGGGCAGCCAATGCGCAAGCGTCCCTTCGTCCGCCATCACGCCGTCCGCCCCCATGTACCAGACGTGGCCGTCCGCCGAGGAGACGCCCAGGTAGGCACCCGTGGACGGGTAATGGCGGTAGCTATAGGTGGACCACGACAGCATCGGCTGGCCCGCTGGGGCGAACAAATTGGGATAGTTGCGCTCCGCCCAGTCAAACAGGCAGGGGGCGGAGGCAAGGCTGACCTGTACCGTCGCGGTCGCGCTGGCGGTGCCGCCGGAGCCTTGGCAGGTCAGCGTGTAGGTTGTCGTCGCGGCCACCGCCACGGTGGCGTTGCCCGACAGGCCTACTGCACCCGACCAGCCGTCGCTGGTCTTGGCACTGCACGAAGTGGCATCCGCCGATGACCATGAGAGGGCGGACGACCTGCCGGGGGCCACCGTGGCCGGGGTCGCGGTGAGCGTCACCGTCGGCAGGGGCACCACCGTGGGCATGAAGGCCGCCACCGTCCAGCGATTGTCGTTTAGCGTCTGCGCGGAGTCCGCCGCGTTCGGCTGTCCGGGGGCGATGCCACACGGGACGCTGTCGGGGCCGCACAGAATGTCGGGGTTGGAGAATTTGGTCACTATCGGGGCGGCGATGTAGGTTGCCGACATGATGTCGGCAAACTTGCCGGGGATACCGTAGCCGTAGGAGTAGTCGCTGCCGCCGTTTCCATATAACAAATGCGCCCGGTCATGATTAGCTCCCATGCTGTGCCCTAGTTCGTGGGCCATCACTACGTCGATGTTGCTGGCACAGCCTTTGACAGTTCCCGAGTCGTAATTCATGGAAAATCCATAGTCTGCTTGTAGTGGAGAAACAACAGCAGACCTCCCGCCCCCGCAAAATGTCGATGTCGGCATAATAATCAAATGAACCAGATCCGCCCCGTACTGCTTCCGTAGATCCGCGATTCCAGCGAAGAGTCCCTTGCCAGCGGTGAGATCGTTCAATGAGGTAACTGTGCTAGCTGTTTCGTCATAATCCACCTCCACCGTATGCACCAGCCGCAAGGTGATGTGGATTCCGCTGTCGATGTATGCCTGATTGGCGATAGCCACCAAGTTGTTGAGGCGGGTTTGCAGGCCGTCGCCGTAGCGTT
>CAZOTR010000357.1:0-3212 GCA_964582755.1 uncultured Methylococcaceae bacterium
ATCGCTAATAAAAACATCCGAAAGACGTTGCAAAGCCAGGCAACCCCCCTTGCCTCATTATCCCGCGCAAAGAAGGCGCGAGTTTTTTTAGCGAACTCTGCCCAACAAAACACGAGAGAGCGACCAACATGAAGGAAACCGAAAACAATGGCCCCATCGCCCATGTCCGGCAGGGCGCGGACGGGGAGTGGGAAACACACGCCCTTGGCGAACACCTGCAAGCCGTGGCCGGCATGGCTGGCCGTTTTGCCCAGGCGTTTAAGGCGGAAGATTGGGCGACCTTGGCCGGGCTTTGGCATGACTTGGGCAAATACCGCCCGGCCTTCCAAGGCTATATCCGCAAAAAATCCGGCTACGACCCGGAGGCCCACATTGAAGGCGGCAAGGGCCGGGTGGACCACTCCACCGCCGGGGCTTGCCACGCCATGGAGCAGCTAGGCCCGCACGGCAGAATCCTGGCCTATTTGATTGCCGGGCATCATGCCGGCCTGCCGGATTGGAATCTTAAAAGCCTGCCGTCAGAACTTTTACAACGCTTGAACCAGCCCGAAGCCAAAGCCTGGCTGCAAGAAGCCTTGGCGCAAAACCCGCCCGAATCCATCCTCAACGCCAAACTTCCGGCGTCCAGGCCGCCCGGCGGCGCGTTGCACCTGTGGATCAGGCTGTTGTTCTCCTGCCTGGTGGACGCGGATTTCCTCGACACCGAAGCCTTCATGGACCCGGCCAAGGGCAAACAGCGCGGCACGGAAGCGGAGGCGCTGGCCGCCATGCTGGAACAGTTCAACGCCCACATGGCTTGGAAAAGCGCCAACGCCGAGGACACCCCGGTCAACCGCCTGCGCGCCGGCGTGCTGGCGCAATGCCGGGCAAAAGCCCAAGAAAGCCCCGGCCTGTTTTCCCTCACCGTCCCCACCGGCGGCGGCAAAACCCTGTCCTCGTTGGCCTTCGCGCTGGAACATGCGCAGCGCCACGGCAAGCGCAGGATCATCTATGCCATTCCTTACACCAGCATCATCGAGCAGACGGCGGACATCTTCCGGGGGCTGTTCGGCGCGGCGGCCATCGAACACCACAGCAACCTGGACCCCGACCGCGAAACCGCCAAGTCCCGGCTGGCCTGCGAAAATTGGGACGCGCCGCTGGTCGTCACCACCAACGTCCAATTGTTCGAGTCCCTGTTCGCCGCCCGCCCCTCGCAATGCCGCAAGCTGCACAACTTGGTGGACAGCGTCATCGTGCTGGACGAGGCGCAACTGCTGCCGCCGGAATTCCTCAAGCCCCTCTTGGCGGTGATCCGCGACCTCGCCGCCCATTACGGCGTCAGCTTAGTGCTGTCCACCGCCACCCAGCCCGCGTTCAAGCCCCGGCAGGGCTTTGGCTGGACATTTGACGGGCTGGAGGGGGTGCGGGAAATCGTCGCCGAACCCGAGGCGCTGTACCGCGACTTGCGGCGGGTGGACGTCATCTTGCCCGACGACTTCAACACCCCCGAAGACTGGCCCGCGATTGCCGGCAAAATCAGCCGGCATAGGCAAGTCCTCGCCATCGTCAACCGCCGAGGCGACGCCCGCGAGCTGGCCAAGCTATTGCCGCAGGCCGTGCATCTGTCCGCCAACCTGTGCGGGGAGCATCGCTCCCGGCTGATCCGCTATATCAAATGGCGGCTGAAAAAAGGCTGCGAATTGTGCGTCGTCAGCACCCAATTGATCGAAGCCGGGGTCGATGTTGATTTCCCCGTCGTGTTCCGCGCCTTCGCCGGGCTGGACTCCATCGCCCAGGCCGCCGGCCGCTGCAACCGTGAAGGCAAGTTGCCGGGCGGGCCGGGGCAAGTCTTCGTCTTCAACCCGCCCAAGCCCTCGCCCGCCGGGCTGTTGCTCAAGGGCGAGAAGACCGCCAAGGAATTGCTGGCCGACAACCCCCAAGAACTGCTGACGCCCGAGTTGTTCGAGCGTTATTTCAGGCTCTACTACAGCAAGCTTAACAATCTCGACAAGCCAGGCATCCTTGATTTGCTGCGCAAGGACGAACGCCAATGCCAAATTCAATTCCGCAGCGCCGCCGAGAAATTCCGCCTGATCGACGACCAAGCCCAGCAATCCGTGATTGTCCGTTATGGCGAGGCGGAACAATGGCTGTCAATGCTGAAAAAGCAAGGCCCGGAGCGTTGGCTGATGCGCAAGCTGCAACGCCTTAGCGTCGGCATTCCAAAATCCCTGTTCCAAAAACTGCTGGCAACCGACGAAATCGCGGAAATCTATCCCGGCATCTATGCGCAAAACGTCGATGGCCTTTATGACAAGCAACGCTTTGGCTTTGTCGGCGGGGAAGGGCCAAACCCTTTGGATTTGATTTTCTGACGTGGCGTGTGACCATAATATCAACGGCCACAAAACAAGGAGAAAAACCATGCGTCCGTTTTGCCTCAAAGTATTCGGCGAAAACGCCTGCTTCACCCGGCCCGAGATGAAAGTCGAGCGGGTCAGTTACGACGTGCCGACCCCCTCCGCCGTCCGCGCCATTTTCGAGGCGATCTTGTGGAAGCCCGCGATCCGCTGGCAAGTGACAAGAATCGAAGTGCTGAACCCCATCCGCTGGACCTCCGTCCGCCGCAACGAAGTCGGCGCGGTGGCCTCGCTGCGCACCGCGCAAACCGCGATGCAGGCGGGCCGGGGCGATTTAGGCTTGTTTATCGAAGACGAGCGCCAGCAACGCGCCGGGCTGTTCCTGCGCGACGTGGCTTACCGGCTCCATGCCTGCTTTGAAATGACCGGGCAAAAGGGGCCGGACGACTCGCCGGAGAAATTCCGCGCCATGTTCGAGCGCCGCGCCGCCACCGGCCAATGCTTCAACCAGCCCTATTTCGGCTGCCGCGAATTCGCCGCGCATTTCGAGTGGGTAGCCGACCCTGAAACTGCCGCGCAGGAACAACCCGCCATCGCAGAAACCCGCGACTTGGGCTGGATGCTGCATGACATCGACTTCGCCAACAACATGCAGCCTAGGTTTTTCCGGGCGGAGATGAAACACGGCGTCGTCGACGTGCCGCCTTGGGATTCCGGGGGTATTCGCGCTTGACGGCGGGGGCATCTCGTTTCCACGCTCCGCGTCACTGCCATTACGTTAAGCGGGGCAGCCAGGGCGAAGCCGCGTAGCGGTGTTTGAGGGTAGCCGGGGGTTTCAACCCCCGGAAGGATGCGCCGGGCGTTTCGTCG
>CAZOTR010000358.1:0-3207 GCA_964582755.1 uncultured Methylococcaceae bacterium
TGTTCCGCTCCGGCAGCATTTATGTGCCGGTGGTGGACATCGGCTGGATTTGGATCATCCCCTTGTCCGGGCGGCGGTTGAGCGTCGGCTTGGTGGTGCAGAAAGACCGGCCCAAAGATTGCGACGTGGAGGAGCTGTTCCGCCGCTATCTGGCGGCTTCGCCGATCCTGAACCGGCTGCTGGACGGCGCGGAGCAGTTTGCGCCGATCCGCGTCGAGGCGGATTTCAGCTACAGCAACACCCGCCGCTATGGCCTGCGCTATGCCTGCTGCGGCGACGCCGCCGGCTTCCTCGACCCGGTGTTTTCCTCCGGAGTGTTCCTGGCCTTCACCAGCGCCGCCCGCATCGCCGACCGCATCCACCAAGGGCTGGCGGAGGGGCGCGAGGCGGACCCCGGCCTCCACGCCGCGGACGATGAGGAATATACGCTGGGCTTCAACACCATGCGGCTGTTCGTCGAACGGTTTTACCAATCGCAGATGGTGCATCATTTGTTTTTCGACGCCGACAAGCACCCGGACGTGAAAAACCAAATCGCCCGGCTACTGTCGGGGGATTTGTGGACAGGCGGCAACGCCTTGCAAAACAGCCTGCTGGCCAGCCACCGGGCGACAGGCTGAACCCTTGGCTTGGGGCATATCCCCCAAGGCGAAAGCCATATGCCCCAGCCGGCTTGTCATCGTGCTTTCACGCAGTTTTGCCACAATGCCCGGATTGCGCCCGCCGCCGCGCAGCGCCTGCCTGGGGCGGGACGGCCATGGCTCTGGGAAAGCGGGCAACAGGCCATGGCCCCAAAATTGCTATTTACAGCGACACAAAGCCTTTGCAAAGTCTCTCACGACCGTTCCAAGGAGGTAATCATGGACACCCTGGCATCCCTGCCCATGCCGTTATTCGATGCGTTTTTGCCGGCAACGCAGCCGGTTTTCACCGACCATCACTTCAGCCGACACCGATCTTGCCCCTCCGAACCGCTGACGCTGGCGCAGGGCGAGACTTTGCTTTCCATGGCGAAGCTCCACGAAAGGCTCACCCTCCTGGCGCAACTGGAGCTGCCTTGCACCATTTTGATTACCAGCCCGCCGCTGCATCTGCGCGACGCGGTGATCAAGGCCGTCGAATGGGGCGGCGAGAGTCTGGTCATCGCCGGCCAGGATTTCAACCTGCGCCTGCGCGGGCCGAACATCCATTCGATCCGTCTGGTCAACCCGCGGGAGGCGGGGGACGGAACGGCCAGCCTGGACATCCACCATGCCCAAGGGATGCTGTACGCAAGCATCCGGCCAACGCCGGACGGGGTGGGCAGCGAAGTGTGGCGGGATGTCATGGAAAACCCCACGCTTGCCCTCGTCTGAGGCTTGCCTATTTCCGACTATTTCAGTGTACAATTCGGGACTCTTAAGTCGAGAACCCGGAGCTTCCGGGCTGCGCGACTGGCGGGGCATGTGTCCCGCAATCCCTTCCCCTACCGGACATCTTCACAGGAGATTTAAATGAGCGTTTTAGTTGGCAAGCAGGCTCCCGATTTCACCGCCCCCGCCGTGCTGGGCGACGGCACCATCGTGGACAGCTACGAATTTTCCAAGGAAACCAAGGGCAAATATGTCGCCATTGTGTTCTATCCGCTGGATTTCACCTTTGTCTGCCCGTCCGAGCTGATCGCCCTGGACCATCGCGTCGCGGCCTTCAAGGAGCGCGGCGTGGAAGTGCTGGCGGTTTCCATCGACTCCCACTTCACCCACAACGCCTGGCGCAACACCCCCGTGAACAACGGCGGCATCGGCCCGGTCAAGTACACCATGGTCGCCGACATCAGCCACGCCATCGCCAAGGCTTACGATGTTGAAAAAGAAGGCTTCCCGGTCGCTTACCGCGGCACCTTCCTGATCGACACCCAGGGCGTGGTGCGCCACCAGGTGGTGAACGACCTGCCGCTGGGCCGCAACTTCGACGAGTTGCTGCGCATGGTCGATGCTCTGCAATTCCACGAAGAGCATGGCGAAGTCTGCCCCGCAGGCTGGAACAAGGGCAAGGCCGGCATGTCGGCCAGCCCCGAAGGCGTCGCCTCCTACCTGAGCCAGAACGCCGACGCGCTGTAAGCTTAACTGCCAGCCGCAAAAAAACGCGCCGTGGGCCTTGCCGCCCACGGCGCGTTTTTCGTTGGGGGGGAGGGGCTTATTCGGCCTCTTTGATCTTGCACAGGATCTGGGACCAGACCAGCCAGGCGGCCACCGCGCCAATCAGGATGCCCGAACTCGACAGGATGCCGGCCTTGAGGGTGGTGCCTTGGATCAGGAGCTTGGTGGCGATGGGCTTGGTCACCCACAAGGTCCAAATCAGGTTGGTCAGGAAATAAACCCCAAAGCCGACCACCGCCCACTGGACGGCGGGGGCGCCCTTGGCCGCGGCGGTGCGGTAGAACCACACCGCGCACAGGGTGGAAATGATTGCGCCGAGCAAAAACATGGAATTCTCCTCATTGAAGATGTTGTTTTCATGGACCGGCTGGATGCCCGGTTTGGCTACGATACCGAATTGCCGCAATTAGTTCACCCCTTGTAACGGCACCGCCTATTTAATACGCCCGCAAAATTGGTTATCGTACTGGCACACCCGTCCCTTGCCGCAAAACGCGGCAAGGCGCGTCTTTGCGGTATTGCCAGGAAACCCCCATGAAAATCTTGCCCGCCTTCCGCATTCTAGCCCTGTCGCTGCTATCCCTAGGCCTTGCCGCGCCTGCCAAGGCGGACATTTACCAGTGGACCGACGAAAAGGGCAAAACCCATTTCGGCGACAACAAGCCGCAAGACCGGCCGGCGCAAGCGTTCCAAGGCGGCGCCACGGTGTCGTTCATGGGCGGCGGCGCGCCTACTGCCGCCCACGCGGCGGACAAGGTGCGCGTCTTCGTCACCCAAAGCTGCCCTTACTGCAAAAAAGCCAAGGCGTTTCTGCGCAAGCGCGGCACGCCGTTCGAGGAGTTGGACATCGAAGCCTCGCGCAGCGCCGAGGCCGAATACAAACGCCTAGGCGCCTCGGGCGTGCCGGTGATCTTGGTCGGCAAGCAACGCATGAATGGCTTCGACGAAAGCGGACTGGCAAACCTGTTGCTGAATGCCGGCCGGTGAATTGGGAGGTGGGTTTAATTGATTTATTGATATTTTCCGTAGGAGCGGCCCATGGCCGCGAAAGGCTTCGGGCAATGGGTGG
>CAZOTR010000359.1:0-3177 GCA_964582755.1 uncultured Methylococcaceae bacterium
GCATTTCCGCTTCAACGTCTAAGTCGAAAGAAAGGTTCGTTGAGTGTCGCCAAGGGTCAAACGCACATCCAAGGCATTGAAGATAAAAGCAAAACGCACTTCCTTGAATCTTGGCGCACTTCCTTGACACTGTAAGACATTGGGGGCAAGATTGGGGGCAAGTTTTCACACTGGCTGAACCACCCGCAAACCCTTGCCCCCAAAACAGGCTGGAACCCGCATGAATCAAGGCACCGCACCCGCCAAGCGCGTCACCGACGCGGCCATCCGCAACGCCAAGCCGAAAGACAAGCCCTACAAGATTGGCGTGGGCGGCGGGCTGTACTGCGAGGTTTACCCGAACGGCTCCAAGCAATGGCGCTTGAAGTACCGGCTTGGGGGCAAGGAAAACCGCTTTGCCATGGGGGCATACCCGGCCATGTCGTTGGGGCAAGCCAGGGTGAAGGCGGATGATGCGCGGGATCTGGTCAAGTCGGGAGTACACCCGGCCCAGCAACGAACCCTTGACCGAATCCAGACGGCCAACGAACAAGCCAACTCGTTCAAGGCCGTTGCGCTGGAATGGGTGGGCCTGAAAGACTGGGAGGAAGTCACCAAGGAGCGGCGGCGCTCACTCCTTGAACGCACGGCCTACCCGGCCATCGGGCGGTTGCCTGTCAACCAAATCAAGCCCGCGCACGTCCTCGACATTCTCAAGAAGGCCCACGTCGGCAACGGGCCGAGCGTGGCCGACGAACTCAAGCGCACCCTGAGCGGCATATTCGACCTTGCCGTATCGACCTTGCGGGCAGACGCCAACCCGGCGCTTCCCGTTATGAAGGCAGTCCCGGCCAACAAGACCCAGCACAAGCGGCCACTGTCCCCGGCTGAAATCGGGGATTTCCTGCGCGGCCTGGAAGGCTACAGCGGGCATTTCCAGACCGTGGCCGCGCTCAAACTCATGTGGCTTACCCTGTGCCGCCCCAACGAGGCGACCGAAGCCGAGTGGGGCGAGTTCGACCTTGTGGCCGGGCTGTGGACGATCCGCGAGGGCCGCATGAAGAAACGCAAGGCGCACACCGTCGCGCTACCCCACCAAGCCGTTGCCATCCTTGAGGCCATGCGGCCACTCACCGGCCACCGCGCCCACGTCTTCCCCCACCGCGACAACCACGCCGACCCGATGACCACGGCCACCTTGCGGGCCGCGATCAACGCCATGGGCTGGGGCGGCAAGTACAGCCCCCACGCCACCCGCACCACGGGAAGCACCCAGCTTAACGGCATGGGCTATGCCTCAGACTGGATTGAAAGCCAGCTTGCCCACATCGACCAAAACGGCGTGAGGCGGACTTACAACCATGCAAACTATTTGGAAGACCGGCGGCGCATGATGCAGGCATGGGCCGATTACCTGGACGGGCTGAGGGCGGGCGGCACCGTGGTTGTCGGCAAGTTTGGAAAGGCCGGATAAAGGGTTTCCGATGCCTGGATAACCCCCCTTGCCATAGCACACGCCACGCGCACAGCGTCCAGAAGCGGGGCGGTTATTGCCGTTAAACAGCCCGCAAAATTCCCGAAAAGCGCGTTAAATGGGAAAAACAGGCCAATTCACAGCAGAATTCCCAAGAATTGGGACGGCTTTCCAAAAGCTGCGGGGCACGAGCCGGAACAGGCGCAAACCTACCCCCTCCCCACCCTCAAGCCGGAAATCCGCCCACACGCGACCGCGCACGGCATTTTTCAGGCCAAAAGGCAAGATTCAACGAACAAGCCGCGCCTAGCCCGACAGGGCGAACACCGGAACCTTTCACCGGCTGGCGTGGCTTACCCATTGAAAGGCCAACGCGGAAAGGGCGTTAGTATGCACGAAGAAAACCCGAATGCCGATTCAAACAAAAGAACTTCCCCAAACTGGAATAGATGGCAAGGAAGGCTAACAGCACCATTGATTGAAGCGGTAGCCCTGTCTCTTGATTTAGAACCTTCCGAAATTGTAACGGAATATATGAAACAAGAAGTCGAGATATTTAGACAGGGAGGGCGGATGTCTGAAAACCCGTACTTAATGGCTTTTTCTAGAGAGTACGCTCTTAATGATGAGTTTACAGCCAGGGTAAATATATCGCTTGACCATATTTCTGTGCATGGATTTGATATTGTAAAAATTGGGCATATGTATTGCAGTGTAAAGCTTAATGAATTCGTTGCGTTTGCAAAATCACTTCAATGGAATATTCCAGATAACCTTGTTTCAATAACAACAAGAACTGACAAATGCACACCACATGATTTTGTTTTTGACTCTACAGCTTATGTTCACAAGCGCATGGAAGATATTCATACGGAAAAAACCACAGGCAAAGAAAAAGCGTCAAATAACAATCCGGGCCGACACAATAAAATAAATGATGAAACATACAATATGCTTGTTGCTGAAAGAAACGATCTTGTAGAAAAAGAAGGTAAAAGCTTGGCAAGCGCATCAAAAATCGTTATGAATAGGCATAAAGACATAAATTATTCTCCCGGCAGTCTTAGGCAAGCCGAACCAAAGCCCAAAAAAAGTTGAAAGTTGACTTGAATGGATGAAATCTGAATTTCAGGCTTGTTTTAGTCAATTCAATTTATAAAAATCGCCCCATCCATAAAGCCGATGAGGGCCGACACATGCCACCCAAAGCCGCTAAGGCTCAATCCACACTAGAACCCCCGACACTCCCAGCCGAGGGTTATTGCCGCCTTCCCCTAATTCTCGCCACCCTGGCTATCAGCAAAACCACATGGGTAAGCGGCGTCAAATCCGGGCGCTTCCCCGCGCCCGTTCATTTGGGGCGTTCAGTCCTCTGGAAAGTCCAGGACATCCGGCAAGTGATTGCCGACATTGAGGCCGGGACATTGCCACAGCCTGAGCGCGCCCCCGCCACGGACACGAAAAAGCCCCCGCGAGAGTCGTCCGCCCGCCAAGCCCAAGCCTAAGCGCCATGAGCCAGACAGCGACCGACGAACCCAAAAATCCGACCCGCCAAACCGGCATAAAATCCATATCAAGGATGCCTGAAAAGCTTCAGCAGCGGCTTGCCAATAGAATCCTTTCCGGCAATTACGCGAGCCTGGACAAGCTTTGCCTATGGCTGGATGGAAAGGGCTTCAAAGTCACCAAGTCAACCCTGCAACGCTACAAACTAAGCCTTGCCG
>CAZOTR010000360.1:0-3167 GCA_964582755.1 uncultured Methylococcaceae bacterium
AACGCTACGGCGACGGCCTGCAAACCCGCCTCAACAACTTGGTGGCTATCGCCAACCAGGCGTACATTGACAGCGGCATCCACATCACCTTGCGGCTGGTGCATGCGATAGAGGTAGATTATGACGAGACAACACCTGGTGGCTTGGACAAGGCTCTAAAAGACATTACTAGCAGTGCGGGAGTTTTCTCCGGCGTCCCCGCGCTACGAAAACAATATGGAGCGGACTTGGTGCAGTTAATTATTAAGCCAGCATTGAGATTTTGCGGAGGCGGAAAAGCGTGGACTGCAACACCAATAACTGCAGAACTCAGTTATTCAGTGATTTTCGATTCAGGGACTGTTAGTGGCTGCAATAATATCGACACAGTTATGGCCCATGAACTCGGCCACAACATGGGGGCAAATCATGATAGGGCGCATGCGTTTGCGGGGGCTGAATCGGCACCGGGCTATAATTTTGGCTACGGCATCACCGGCAAGTTTGCCGACATCATGTCGGCGGGGTATATCTCGGCCCCGGTTGTGACCAAGTTCTCCAACCCCGACATCCTGTGTGGCCCAGACAGTGTCCCGTGCGGTATTGCCCCCGGCCAGCCGAACGCGGCGGACTCCGCGCAGACGCTGAACGACAACCGCTGGACGGTAGCCGCGCTCATGCCATCGACTTTGGCGGTACCCACGACCACACTCACCGCGACGCCTACATCAGTGGCCCCCGGCGGCTCCGCTACCTTGGCCTGGTCGTCGACGGACGCCACCTCGTGCAGCGCCAAGACCAGCGATGGCTGGAGCGGGCCGGTGCCACTGTCGGGCAGCGCCGCTGTCACAGTGTCCGCCACGACGGCCTACACGCTGACCTGCCAAGGCTCCGGCGGCACCGCCAACGCGACCGCGACTGTACAGGTCAGCCTTGTCTCCGCCGCCTGCCTGTTCGACTGGGCGGAGCGCAGCTATCCCGGCCTGTTCGGCCCGGCGGGCCAGATGATGCAGTCGTGGCCACCCTACAACTACCGCCACTACCCCTCGACCGGCTCCTACCTGGGCGTCTCCTCGGCGGACGGCCACGTCTGGTACATGGGACCGGACGGCAAGCTGCAAGACGAGGGGCCGATGTCCAAGTGGCTACCCCTGGCGGGCTGCCAGTGATGGACGCGCTGTTCGCCGGGCTTGACGCCGACCTCCGCCGGGCGCTGGCCGCGCAACTGCGCGACCTGTGGACGCACAACAGCACGGCGCTGGAAGGGAACACCCTGACTCTGGGCGAAACCGCGTTCGTCCTGGGCGAGGGCCTGACCGTCTCGGGCAAGCCGTTGAAGGACCACAACGAGGTCGTCGGCCACGCGCGGGCGCTGGACTTGATGTACGGTCTGCTCCGCTCGGGGGCGCGGGTCGGCGTGGAAGATTTGTTCCGTCTGCACAAGGCAGTGCAGACCGAAGCCGTCACCGACATCTACGCGCCAGTCGGGGCGTGGAAGCGGGAACCCAACGGGACCCATGCCGTCGTGGGCGGGAAGAGCGTGTTCGTCGAGTACGCAAGGCCGGAGGACGTGCCTGCATTGATGGGGGACTGGCTCGGGATGCTGGACGGCCTGCTCCACTCCCCGCCGGAAGGCGCGGAGGAAGCCTTGTCGGCCTATGCCGATCTGCACATCGGCTTCGTCCGCGTCCACCCTTTCGCCGACGGCAACGGGCGCATGGCGCGGCTGCTGGCCAACCTTCCCGTGTTGAAGGCCGGGTTGCCGCCCGTCCTGGTCGACCGGACGCGGCGGAAGGACTACCTGGACCGCCTGGCCGCCTACAGCCTAGCCCACGGGCAACAGACCGCGGGCATGCCCCTGGCCGCCCCCGGCCCCGAAATGGATGCCTTCCGCCGGTTCTGCGGGGAGTGCTGGCAGTCCTCAAAAGACTTGGTGGAGGAGATACGGCGGTTGCAGGCTGGGCGGGACGGGGCTGGTTCTCCGCATCCCGGCTGACGGCGCGGGACTGCCGTCCACAAGCAAAGCCCCGCCTAGGCGGGGCTTTGCTTTGCCTGGCCAAGCTATGATTTTCAGTAGGTCCAGAAGCTGAATGCCTGCGCCTGGCCTTGCAGGGTCTGGCAAATCCAGAACGTGCCGCCGGTCGGGGGCCGGATGTTGCCCTGCTCGTCCTTCACGTTGCATGCGTAGCCCTGACCGGGGTAAGGGAACGATCCGTTCGGGCAGGCCTCGCAGCCGGTCCCGGTCGCAAACTTCAACGCCCCGGCTCCGGCCCCCGGCTGCACCACGCACTGCGGCTCACCACCGCTGAACCCCTGGAGCACCTGCCCTTCGGGACAGCCGGCGGAGAAAGTCGTCGGGACAACGGGGACACACTGTGTTTGGCCGTTGCTGATGCTTTGGAGTACTTCACCTGGTGGGCAGGAATTGTTTTGAAGTTGATTGGTATCTACACATGTCGCTGCTCCATTATTGAGTCCGGTCATCACCTGTCCCGCCTGGCATCCTGCGGTCACGGGGACGCAGGTCGGCTGTGTGCCGTTGATGCCACTGGCGAGCTGCCCGGGCGGGCAGACCTTGGGGCCGCTGTTGCCTATCGGGGTGAACGTCAATTCGGTCGAGTCCATGCCCACCCTGGCCTGGGCCGCAGGGCCGGACAGGGCCAAGGCCAAGGCCAGCGCGGCCAATGGCGTTTTCATTTTTACTGTCTTCATGGTTTTTGCTACTGTTGGGTTGGTTGGCTGCGTGGGTTGGGTCAATTGGTGCAGGCCGTACCGGCGAATGCCGCCGCGTTGGGGTTGTTGGGGATTCCGTTCGGCTGGCCCACGGTGCCGACCGCCAGGGAAATCCTCCATTGGGTCCCGGCGTCCGCGAAGCTTGGCATGACGCCGATGACGGGGTCGGAAACGTCCGAGGAGGCGAACAGGGCGGGGATGGCGAACACCTTTTGGACGGGCCGGTCGGGCGGGCATTGGGGCTTGTCGACAAAATCGCCGTCATGGACGATCCGCATCGACTGGAGGGTTTCGGCGAGCGTGATGCCGGTGCCGGCGATGCCGACGCCGCCGCCCGCGCCTGCGGCGTTCGCCGTGACGTTCCGCCCAGCGTTCAGATCCTGCCCCGCCGTCACGTTGCCGTTGGCGTTGACGGAATTGGCGTTGACCCCGTTGGCGTTGTTGACGCTGTTGTT
>CAZOTR010000361.1:0-3152 GCA_964582755.1 uncultured Methylococcaceae bacterium
TCGGCGGTTTGCCACTCGCCTATGCCTTTCTCCTCGCACAGCGGCGGCCGGGCCGGGTTTTCCTCGTGGCAATCGGGCAGCAGGTAAGCTTCGACGGCTTTCGCCAAGGCTGGCGGGTCTTGCAGCGGCGTGGTGGTTTGCAGGATCAGCAGCCGCTCGATGTCGCCGTCGTTTTTGATGACGCTCTCGGCCGTGGCTTCGGTGAATTGCAAGAACTCCAAGGCGCTGGGGATGGACAGGGAGTTGCTGGAACTCGTCCGCGCAGGCTCGCCGCCCAAGCTGGAAACCAAGCCCGGCCCCACGCGCAGATAGGCCTCGCCGGGTTCGTCCGGGATGCTTATGGGCGCGGTCTTCAAATAGGCGAGCCGGGGATTCTCCCCGTCGTAGGATAGCTCAAACGGAATCTGGCGCGCGCGGGGGTCGCTGAAGGACTTCACCGGCTCCACGCGCAGAAGCACGGAGGCATGGGCCGCGAGGCTGTCTTTTTGCGGCGGATAGTTGAACTCCAGCGTGGCGGTGATGCGCTTGGTTTTCGGCGCGGTGGGATCGCTGTGCAATTGGAGATTGTCAATGGCAACCGACATCGGCGGGGCTAACACGCGGGTTTCGAGCTTGGGCCGCTCGAACACCAAGGCCGGGAAAGCGGCGGCTTCGACGCTTATTTGGTAGGCGACGCCCGGCTTCAAATCCTCGGGGTGGACAGGCGTGAAAACCAGATCCGCAGCCGTAGCCGCGTCCCCATAAACCCAACGGCCCGCCACGGCGGGGCTGATTGCCACGCCGGTTTTGGCGTCCTCGCCGGCCGCGGTCTTTTTCGCCGATTCCGTGAAATCGCGGCCTTGTAGGCGGACTTCCAGACTGCCCTCGCGCAATTGCGCGTCTATGCCGGTGGCCGTCGGCGGCTTCGGCGGCTGTTCCTCGATCTTGTCCCAGGCGCTGCGCAGCACAGGTGTGTGGCAAACGCCGCCTTTTGCCAGCGTGGCCGGCGCGCCCGCGTTGTTGTGCCTGTCCATCAGGCGGACCATGCCGGGATGGACTTGGAAACTTAAATCAGCGTCCTGCGCCGGGCGCAGCAGTTCGGAGGAGCGGACGAGGAGGCTGGAACCGGAATCATTCGGCAAGGGCAGGGGGGTTTCGCCGATCTTGCCGCTGAACGAGGGCTGGTAAACCGGATAGTTGAATTCCACCACGGCCTCGAACTGCCGCCGCATCGGCGCTTCCAGGATGTCCCGCCAGCGGCACTCCTGGCGGACGATTTGCAACGGCGGGGTTTGGTAGCGCAAGGCCGAGGGCTTGGGCCGGTAGCCCTCGCGCAGATCGACGCCGCGCAAAGACACGGTTAGCCGCGTTCCCGGCTGGAAGGTGGTTTCCTTGGGGGTGAACACCAGGCGCGAGGGATCTTGCCAAATCCACTGGCCTTCCACCGGCGGCGACAATTGCGGAGGCCGGGCGGGCGGCTTGCCCAGCCCGTCCAGCGGCGCGACTTCACGGGCGAAATTCAGCACCAAGACCGGCGTCCACGCCGCGTGGTTGAGCAGGTACACCGAGGGCGCGACGGACGTTTGGCGCTCCTGGCAGGCGGCAAGCAAGGCCAGGAAGGCGGTGAGCAAAACAAGCCGGAAATGGTTCATAACCCCTCTCCATGAGTGTAAAAATAGTGCCGTAGGAGCAGGCCATGCCCGCGAAATCCAACGACGGGCGCGGAATCGGTCGCGCCCATGGGGCGCTCCTACGGGCGTGTTGCGAAGCGCGACGGGGTATGTGCCCCGTCGCACGGTTTGCAACAGGGCGGCCGGCTCATTCCTCCCGCAAGGACGCCGCCGGTTGCGCATCCATCACTTGTTTGGCCGGATACCCGCCGGCCAGCAGCGCGGCCAGCACCGCCAAAATCACGGCGACAAGCAAAGGCTGCGGCGAAACGACGAGATCCATGGTCCAGCCGAAGGAGCGCAGGTTGATGACCCGCACCAGGGCGACCGCCACCGCCAGCCCCAAGGGAATCGACAGCAGCCCCGCCGACAGCCCCATGAAGCCGGTCTGCAACAGCACCAAACGCCCGGCCTGGGCCGGGGTCAGGCCGGTGGCGCGCAACACCGCGAGTTCGCGGCGGCGCTCGTACTGGAAGGCCAGCAAGGCGCTGAGGATGCCGATGAACGCCACGCCCACGGCCAGCAGGCGCAACACCTGGGTGATGGCGAAGGTGCGCTCGAAGGTTTCCAGCGAGGCGGCGCGGATCTCCCGGTTGGAGCGCAACACCAAGGGTTGCCGCTCGGCGGCCAGCAGGCGCTCCACCTCCCGGCGCACGGTTTCCACCGCCGCGCCGGTTTGCAGGTACAGGCCCAGCGAAGTGCGCAGCCGGTCTTTCCAAAGCTGTTCGTACAGCTTGCGGTGGATGACGATCAAGCCTTGGTCGGAGCGGTAATCAAAGAAAATCCCGGCGACCGGCAAGGCCACCGGCCCCGCGTCGGTGGGCAATTCCAGCGTGTCGCCGACTTTCAGCGCGTGCTTGCTGGCATAAGGCTCGGAGATAAACACTGCCCGCATGGACGGGAAGCCGGCCCACAGCGCCTGGCTGTCGGCGTGTTGGAAGCGGAAGCCGGGTTTGTCCGGGTAGGGCGAGTCCAGGGCCAGCAGTTCGCTCTCGCCGAACACGGTGGGCACAAACAGGCGACGGCCCGCGCCCACGCGGTCCACGCCGGCGATCCGGCCTAGTTTTTCTTCCAAGCCGGCCGGCAAGGGCGGGCTGTGGCGGGCGGCGGTGGCCGGGGCGGCGACATAGAGGTCGGCCTGGAGGATCTGCTCCAGCCATTCGCTGACCGTGCCACGGAAGCTGTCGATCATCACGCCCACGCCTATGCTCACCGCCACGGCGATGCCCAGCGCGGCGATGGCCAGCCCGGCCCGGCTGAGTGAGGCGGCGACGCCCCGCACCGCCAGCCGGACCAGCCAAGCGTCGCGGGCCAGCCAGACCGTGACGGCGGCGAAGCCTAGCAGCAGCACAGGCGTCAGCAGGCCGTAGCCCAGCAACAGCAGGAACACGCCGCCAATGGCCGCGACCAGGCCCGTGCCTGCGGAGTGCAGCAGCCATGCCGCCGCCGCCATCGCCAGCAGGCCGGCCGCCGCCAGCCCCGGCAGCGGCATGGCTGCTGCAC
>CAZOTR010000362.1:0-3147 GCA_964582755.1 uncultured Methylococcaceae bacterium
GACTTGGATATTGCAGGGTATTAGCATTAAGATAGCTTAAACGCAAGGCATTACTGGAACCTAAGGCCACCCGGCCCGATCCATCGTTTAAACCCAATGGCATAGAGGTATTAAAACCATGGCTACACAATCTGCTTTTCGCCGCCTCCTATTGCTCGGCCTCACTCTCATGGCCTGCTGGCTTGGCGTGGCGGAGGGTGCCAATCCCGGCACAAAAAACCGCCTGCGCTGGCCAGATCCAGGGACGACCAACAACCCCTTGGATGTCAATGCCGTAGTAGAGGCTTGGAAATTTGTCCAACACCAGTTTTATACCGGCAGCACCCCACCCGGCTGGGTGCAGCCGAGTTGGAACGCCGACGAACCCAAACAGTGCCTGCAAGCTTGTCCAGATTATTACTCGGACATCGTCTGCCATTACTACTGCTGGCATCCGTCCTATACCGAGGTAGTTCCCAATGTCCGCGGATGTTTCAGCCAGATTGCTAGAGGTTTGGTCAAAAAAATGGACGACATAAGTAAAACCGAGCGAGAAATGTTTTATCCAGAGATCCACGACTTCTGTACCTACCAGCCTTACGACATTGTGCTCAACCCTAACCCTAAGATAAAACTGCCTGACCCAAGCAACCCGGGCGATTTTCCGCGCGGGCAAGTGGGCGAGTTCCTCAACCAGCCCCTTGTCTACGGTCAGGCTGTGATCGACACGAATAAAGCGGCAGGCATCACGCCCGGCGTCATGGGGAACCTCAATCTGCGGGCTGGCGAGGAGGTCTTCAAGTACATCATGTTTAACTTGGTATGACCCTTTTCTCTTCAAGTCTGAGGACCAGCAGCGGGCCATTAACGCGTTTTATGGCGTCAAGAATCCATCGGATAAAAAGGAGTGCATGCTAAAGCGCCCGCTAATGGCGGGCGATCCGGGCATTCATGGAGAGCGATGCGCCTTCGCTCAAATGACGCCGCTGCCGCTATTTTGGGTGGAATTCGGCGGCTAGGCCAAGCTTAGTTCCGGCATTTAGCCATCCCCGTAGATACTGTTCCGTTCTTCGGGGGTGGCCTACGCCGGGAAACGGGCGAGGCCAGGACGCTTGCTTGAGTGGGATACGCTAAAGAATGCCGCAGCAGAGGGCGCGGCAATCCAAACCGAAGAAAAAGGACACCGACCATGAACCCAACCAACACTGTCCTGCTGGAATTCGACCCGAAGCTGAACCGCCTGGGCAAGGGCAAGAAACTCAGCGGCGGGCTGTCCGTGGCCGTGCGGATCGGCGACACCCTGTGGGTCGCCAACGACGAGACCCTCAGCCTGGAGCGGCTGACTTTAAACCCGGCAGGCGACAGGGCAGGCCAGCACCAGCAATTCTCCCTGGCCGATTACCTAGACCTTCCCGCGCCGCCCCCCGCCAATCCCAAAAAGCTGGAAGAGGCGGATTTGGAAGGGCTGGATTACGCGGACGGCTACCTCTGGCTGGTCGGCTCGCACAGCTTGAAGCGCAAGCAGCCCAAGCCAGACGAAGACAAGGATTTCAACGAATCCAGCGAGTCTCTGGCCAAGGTGACGAGTGACGGCAACCGTTACCTGCTCGCCCGCATTCCCGTCGACAAAAGCGGCGGAACCCCCGTCTTGAAACAAGAAACCGAGCGCAAGGGGAGGAAACTCGTTGCCGCCCGGCTGCGCGGAGACAAGAACAGCAACGCGCTGACCAAGGCATTGCAAGAAGACGAACACCTCGCCCCGTTCCTGAAAATTCCCAGCAAGGACAACGGCTTCGACATCGAAGGGCTGGCCGTGGCCGGCGAGCGCCTGTTCATCGGGCTGCGCGGGCCGGTTTTGCGCGGCTGGGCGGTGATTTTGGAAGTGGACACCCAAAAAGACGGCGGCGAATTGGACTTGAAGGCCATAGGACCGGGCGGCCGGCCCTACCGCAAACATTTCTTGCGTCTAGGCGGCCTGGGCATCCGCGACCTGTGCGTGGAGGGTTCCGACCTGTTGATCTTGGCGGGGCCGACCCTGGATCTCGACGGGCCGGTGACGGTGTTCCATTGGCCCGGCGGCGCCCGCCCCGAGCAAGAATCCTTCGTGTCTGCCGGCCAACTGGAGCGGCTGCTGGACGTGCCTTACGGCCAAGGCGCGGACCACGCCGAAGGCATGGCCTGGTTTTCCGCCGACGGCGAACCCCGCCAAATCCTGCTGGTTTACGACTCCGCCGCCGCCAGCCGCCAGCCGGGAGAAAACACGATGCTGGCCGATGTCTTCACCCTGCCGGCTTAAGGCATCTCATGGTTTGCGCTGCTGGTGCGCGTCAATAATGCTTTGGTAAGTCCCGTCTTGCTGCATCGAGCGCAGGGCTTGGTTGAAGTCCTTGATGATTTTGGCATGGCGGGGATTGGCCTTGCTGGCCGCGACATACAACTTGCTCATGCCCACCGGTTTAGGCAGGATTTCCAAGTCCTTGGACTCGTTGGGCAAGAAGTTGAGCAGCACATAATTGATCGCGTTCAAATCCCCAATCACCAAATCGTATTCGCCTTTCAGCAAGCCGCCAAGCGCGGGCAATAGCTCCGGGTTGCCGATCTTGGCAAAATTGTTCGCGGCGGTGAATTCTTTGGGGTAGGTATAATCCTTCACGGTGCCGACCAGCAAATGATCCAAATCCTTTAGTTTGTTGAACTTGACCGGGCTGCTTTTGCGCTTGATGAAACGGATATCGTTAATCAAATAAGGCTGGCTATAATCCAAGTCACGCGCCCGCTCGTCGCTGTACCAAATATTCGCGACCATATCGTAGACGCCGATTTTCCCGCCTTCCAGCGCGCGCGGCCAAGGCTGGTAGTCAATTTTATAATCATACTGCGCCCGCACCAAGGCGGTGGTGATGAGGTCGATGGCCAAGCCTTGCTGCGGCGCGGATTCGTCCACATAAGGCGGCCAATGCTCGGCGACGATGCGCAAGGTTTCCGCTTGCAGGCCCGCCGCAGGCAAGAGCAAGGCCAGCAACAGGCTGAGTTTGAGCCAGTGGGTTTTCATTTGTTTGTGTCCCGTAATGAGTAATGCCGTGATAGTTTACCATGTTCGACACGCGGGTTGGCTGGCGTGCCATACGGCTTGCGCAGGGAATATTGGGCAAGCGCTTCCGCCATTGC
>CAZOTR010000363.1:0-3119 GCA_964582755.1 uncultured Methylococcaceae bacterium
AAACAACGATTTGGCTGGGGGACCTGGATTCGAACCAGGGTTGACGGTGTCAGAGTCTCAAGTTATTGATAAATAACGACATTCCACAACACGCCACAACAACAAAAACAATCTGATACGCAGATAGCAATCATCGTGCCGAATTGCTGTTTACCGTCATGTGTTGCCGCCAAGTGTGCCATGAGTGTGCCACGGCAAAATGGCCGGGGTTGACGGAAACCCGCGCAGGGCGCACATGCCGAGTTAGTGACCGTCCGGTTCGGGAGGGGCAAGGGCGGCAAGCGGTTGCCGAATCGGGAAGGCCGCGCCGGTGTGCGGTCGCCATGGTGGCCGGCCAGACCGAAGCTCCGCGCCGGTCGATGCCGTTACGGGTAACAGCGGCCTTTTCTGTGAACTCTCGCGGAACCCCTGATAATCGGCTTTTTCTTGGCGTCCATCAATTTCACATGCTCCCTTTCAAGGTTTGGCCTTGATGGTGCCTTTGGATGGGAAAAAGGTTCGCCATGGCGATTTCCGCCGGGTGCGCCGTTGTTCTTTTCCATGCCGCCGCCCTGCCTCAAGCCAAATACTCGCCAACGGCTTTGATTTTCTCCCACTCGGAAGCGGACAGCCGTTCTATTTCCTTCAATCCTTCCGGCAAGCCGAAATATTGGCCTTCGTGAAGCACGGGGGGCTGGTCTGCCTTGCGCTTAACGTTGAATGGACGGATATTGAATGCGGGGATATGGATTGACTGAATGGAGAAAGGCTTAAACGAATCCGCGCCCAGGCTTTTCCGCATGGCATCAATCGCCAGCATCCTTTTGTAATGGCCCATCAAATCGGAAGCCAGCCGGATATATTCCGCCCCTTCCTTCTCGGCCTCTGTTTCCAGGTAGGCGAGGATCAATTCAACGCGCCGCCCCTTGAGGTTGTCTAGGATAGCCCGTGCGTCTGCCAGCTTGCGGGCAAGCCCTTGCAAGGTGCTGGTTGCCGACTCGATGACGGGGCTTGATGCCTTCACCGATTGTTCGGACTCTTCCCGCGCCTTCCTCGCCCTGCCTTCCAGCGCTTCCAGATCGGCGGGCGATGCGTTGCCCATGGCGATGTCGGCCAGCAGGTCTTGGCGCTCCGCGCCGAAGTCTGGCGCTGGCTTCATACTTGCCTTCGCCTTGTCGATGACGGCCTGTTGCGCATCAATCAGTGCTTGGATTCCGTCGCAGGACTGTTGGGCTGATGCGGTTTTGTCCTGGTAGTCGGCCAAGTCTTCCGGGGTCACCGCGATGCGAAGCCCAAGCAAAGCCGCTTCAAGCGCCCTTACATCTTCGCCCCATTGAGATACGGCCTCGCTTGCCTCCCGGTGC
Organism: uncultured Methylococcaceae bacterium; assembly: GCA_964582755.1. Classification (GTDB taxonomy): domain Bacteria; phylum Pseudomonadota; class Gammaproteobacteria; order Methylococcales; family Methylococcaceae; genus Methylumidiphilus. The sequence continues at coordinate 1,344 of CAZOTR010000363.1, forward strand.
GTTCTTTCGGCCTCGCTGTGCCGTTCCTCAAGCCGTTTCAACTGGTCTTGGTCTCCATCGCCGTCTGCGTTTAGTCGCATCCTCTTTTTGTATTCCATTGTGTTGATATGGCTTTCAAGTAGCTCCTTCGATTCTTTTAATCGCCTGCCCGCCAATGATTCGGCGCGGGATACGCTGGTGGACTCTGCTTTTTTCAATTCAAGCTGTCTCGCCAGATTCCTTTTTTCGTCGATTTTTTCGGATGCCTTGAACATGGGATTAAGCCTTTTTTACAAGTTTGGTGAGTGGTTTATTAATTTACAGCACTTCTTTGCTTCTGGTATTGTCATTGCCCTGCGCCAGGGGGGGGTGTTCACTGTTTTTTTTCTTCCGCTGTCGCTTGATGATGTTATAAATTGCTACATCGCTCATGTTATACAAAATCGCTAATTCTTTGCAATTTTTCCCATTGAACTCTCGAAAAATCTTATCCTCAGTTTCGCTTGACCCTATTCTATCGAATTTCGGAATATAAAATTTCGTTCCTCCAACCATAAAACGGACTCGCTCCGCCACAGCCAATCCAACTTTCAACGCATCAGAACGGGATAGCCCTTGATTCACCAACAATCTGGCCGACTCTACGGCCACAATATGCAAAACTTCCGGGTATCCAGGCGGGATAATTTTATCCGATATTTCTTGACACCCTTCCATTGAATGGTCATCTAGCATTTTCTTGGATAATCGGTAGATTTGCCTTATTTTACTTAAAGTCGCGGAGTCAACCATGGTATTTACTTATCGGTTAAGTTTTTTGCGTAGTCAAGTATAGTTCTTTTGGATTATTTCCGATTGCCAAAGGCTTTGTTTTTTCATTTCATGCAGAACACCTAAAAGCGGCTACATTTATTCCGCCCGCGCATGGGGTATCTTCAACGCAAAGGGGGCAAGCCGTGGCTTGCCCCCCTTTGTTGCTGTGTGTCGCCTAGTCGGTGGCCGCGTCGGGCGGGTAGAACATGTCGCCTTGGCCCAAGGGCTTTGGGCGGGGCTTCCTTGGCCGGCCGGGGTTGCCGCCTTTTGCGCCTTGGGCGGGAAGCGAAGGCAGCAGGGGCATAAGCTCGGGCTTGTGCCGCTTGAGCGCCTCGGCCCAAATGCCGGGGATCGGCTTCCCGTTCATGGATTCGACCCGCATCAAGCCACCGTCGCGGCGGATGGACAGGCCGCAACGGCGGGCCAGGAAAAGCAACGCTTCGGGTTCGGTCAGCATGTGGGCTTCCTCCGGTCACAGGTTCATGGATAGGGCGATTTCGGTCGTTTGGCCGTCCTCTTTGTTGCCGCGAACGGGTTCTTTGCGCGGGTCATTTGCAAAAATTTCCGGCGGGGTTAGCGGGGTTAGCTTTTTTCCAGCAACGGCGCGGGTTTCGGCGTTTTTTTCGTCGGCGGGGTTTGGCGGGGTTAGGTCTGCAAAGCCCGTTTTTTCGTCCCGAAAAAAGCTAACCCCGCCAAACCCCGCCGCCTCAAAATGCCCTGGAGGCCGCGCCGCGCCTCTAACCCCGCTAACCCCGCTAACCCCGCCGTGTTTTTCTGCAAGCCGGTATACCTTCCTGCCCCTTCCCGGCCTGCCGTCCGCCCGTGGCAGGGTGTGCAGTTCCACCCCTTGGCGCGGGTCTGCAACCAATGCCGCCAGCACGTCGGCAATGGGCAAGGGCGTGGCCTTCTTGCCGAAGCACTCGTCACCGATGGCCTCCAATGTCGCCCCTTCCGCCCTGGCCTGCAAGAATTCCAAAACCATCC
>CAZOTR010000364.1:0-3101 GCA_964582755.1 uncultured Methylococcaceae bacterium
GACGAGTATCTAATGACATAAGAAACTCGGCTTTTGAAACAAACGGCCAAAGATATAGGCCAATAGATGCTGGCTGGCTTACACCAGCCATAAAGGCACAACGCCAAGTTAAAGCGATGGAGCTTTTGTCGAGCAGGGCTTCGACGGCCAAAATTTGTTGCGCCGTTGATGCCATCGGTATCCATTCAAAAAATCGTTTTACGATTTTGACGTAGTCGTCGATAAGCTCATCTTCTATATCCCACGCCCAAATACAGCTATTATCGTCAATCAGAGAATAATTTTTGCCATTAACAATAAAGGACTGCACTCGGTTGTCTTCATTAAAATGGTGCTTGCGATTTATTTCACCATCAAGTGTGGCAGCAAGTATACATGCGCCAGTTCTTGGGTCAGATTCAAGTATGGCCTTGTACTTTTGAGCGAGATGGTATCGAGCCATATCAAAATCTTGCCCAGCATTGGAGGTAAGCGACAATATCCAACTACCTCCCATCCGGGTTTGCTGGGAACGATCAAAATCATGTGCGGAAAATACCCGCTGATAAATTTCGATTGCAAAGGCAGAATCTGCCACCGCAATATCCCGAATTGCATGTGCGAGCCTGGGGATTTCTTCATAGCCTATGCGCGAAAACCGCCCCGGCTCAAAAAGAATCGAAAGCCGACGGCGCGAACCTTCCGAGTCAGTGGCATAGGTGCAGGCGACAAAGTTAATTGCCTGCGCAGAAAGCCAATAGGCCAAATTCTCGTCGGCCAACACGGCATCCATCAATTCGCGTGAAGCGAAACCCAGCATATTGTGGATTTCCACCGTGGCCGGACCTTCAAGCAATATATTCAGCAGAGACCGGGTTGCGAAAAGGAAACGATGGGGCAAGGGACGTAAGCGTGCGACGAAGTTAGCCCAAGGAATCCGCGCTATGCCCAGTCCGGCGGATGATCGCGTCAGGATTGCGCCAACCAGATGAATAGCCGTTTGTACTGCCGCGCCGTTAGAATCTGCCAGCACCGCATCGGCGAAATAATCAAGGGCGTTGGGTTGGGCAACTAATTCGACGGCTAGGCGGGCGCTCTCCACACGGATAATAGGGTCAATTCCGTTCGATGCCGTCAATGAAATGACCAGCCGCCAAAAATCGGCGGGTGCCGCATTTCGGAAGCGTTCGTCCAACCAGTAGCCAAGCGAGGGCGCGAGAAGCAATCCTGCACCTTTGGCCCGCGAGCATAGGTCTAGTGCGGCTTGTTCATCCAGCGATAACGCAAACCGTGAAATCGCAAAGTCATAGAAAACATGATGGCGGAAAGCGAGGCGGCACATACTCTCCTCAACGAGAACACCCCGGCTCACTAAATCGTTCAACATCTCGGTCGAAAGATCGGTCAAGGCGATATTCAGGCTGGTCGATCTTCTATCCAACATCGCCCGAACGATTTTGGAGAAGGCAATTTCGGCTCCAAGCCCTAAATCATCAATGCGCTCCGCCCAATAACGCTCAAGTAACTGCCCACGTGTGGTGACTGATGCCAACTCGTATGCTTTAACGCCGCTGGTCAACAAACCCGAAAGAAGGCCGAGATTAAACGGATTTCGCGCCAAGTCTTTCAGTTTCGCGTCGCCGCTTTTTAAGGCAAGCGCGACCGAGGGAGATTTCATGCCGATTAACTCAAGCTCCGTGTCCGAAAGGACAGGAACATGGATATGCCTCACTGTCCCAAAGGCTTTTTCGGCGAACTGCGGTTCAGGCGGATGGCCGCTCAGCAAGCTCCGTAATTCGCGCCCCATGCGCAAGTCGAAACTGCGAACCGATGCGACCACACGCCAACCTTTTAGCGCGGAAGCCTCCTTAATGAGCTTGCGGTAAACGGCATCGGCGGGGCCGCCTCGCACGGCATCCAGTGCATCAATAAACAGAAAGGTGGGGTGGCTTTCCTCTAAGGCGTTAAGTATCTCTGTTATCCGATGTTCGAGACCAATATCACGTCGGAGAGCATCCAAGGAAGTGGCCGTTTCATCGACATACAAGAAAATAACTGTGGCACTTCTTGCCAATATCTCGGCAGCAGCATGCAAGACAGCAGATTTGCCCGCGCCAGGTTCGCCGGTAATTAAAAATGAATTCATTCTCGCCGCCTTCACCACCGCATCAGTCACGAGTCGATCAATCGAGACATCTCCTTCAGGTGTGCGCAGTGTTCGGAATCGCCCTACTCGTTTGAACTCGGCGGCGGAATGGGCTTTGAGTTTTTCCGCATCGGCCCGAAAACTAGGCGTGACTGCTAATCGTACCCCTACCTCAAGTGCAAGGTATTCTCGTAATGCCGCAAGATCTGCACCGGTTCCGCTGGCGCTTGCTTTCATGGCCCATGTGGTCAATACATTCCAAAGGGCCTTTTCACTCCCCTGAACTGCGACGATGTGCGAGAGAATTTGAACGATATGTCTCTCCTCGCCATCTCCAAGGCTTATTACTCGGCTAAGGCGCAGTATTTCGTTCAAGTCTTGAGATGAAATCAGCGTTTTTGTTTCCTCAAGCCAAGCTGAGCTAATTAGGTCGGAAAATGTTGTAAACGCTTTTTCTAAGTTTTTTGGGGGTGCAGTTGCCGCATTTGTGGAATTTCTTTTAAGGGCCTCACATAGATCATTGCTAATCGTCTTCGGAGATTCCGCACCAACCGCTAACACAAGCCGATCATTAGCCGTATTAAAAGGGCGTTTAGCTGACTGTGATCCCGCTTTATCGCGGTATTGCCGGACGAACTGCCGGGCGACGGAGGTGAGTTCGCTATCAAATTTTTCAGAGAGCGATATATTATTTTTTGCCTGCACATAAATTTCCCCTACGCTGGTTTCAACAAGGATATCATCCACTAATATTGGGGTTTCAAATAGAATTCGCATGGGTGCGCCGGGCAAAGTTTGCGCAAGCGATGACAATGGGCGTTCTACCAACATGAGCGCGGCAATGTATGCTCCCACCTGCGATTGAAATGCCACTCCACTTGCTGTGCCTCGACCGCTCATATTTATTCACCAGTTTCCTTGATGTGATAACTTTTTCGAGAATATAACACTCAACTATAGCGGCGTCCGTTCGCAT
>CAZOTR010000365.1:0-3082 GCA_964582755.1 uncultured Methylococcaceae bacterium
ACGCCAATTCCGTCAACGCCAACGCCAACGTGACGGCGGGGCAGGATCTGAACGCCGGGCGGAACGTCACGGCGAACGCCGCGGGCGCGGGCGGCAACGTGCAAATCATGGGGACGGCCATCAACCTGGCCGGCAGCGTCCAGGGGGCAAGATACGTCTTCGACGGCGAGTTTCTGGACAAGCCCCAATGCCCGCCCAACGCGCCTGCGGCAGGCATATTTACCTCCGCCGGCGGGTTTGTCACGGCAGATGGCGGCGAACCCGTCTATGGAATCAAATTCAACGCAATCGACACTGGGCCTGGCTGGCAGATAGAAATCCAGGCGCGCGACGCCGGCTCGGCATGGGCGTCTGCCGGACCCCATGTGAAAGCGCTGGTCAACCTGTTGTGCCAATAACCCCGTCCAAACCCATCAACCCATCGGAGAGCAGCATGAAAAAGTCATTCGGGAATATCTTCACCATCGCCCTGGCGGTGGCGATGGCGCTAGGCAGCGCATCGTCGAGCGCCGGGAACGGGCGCGGAGATGCGACGGACCCTGACAGGCAGATCCAAGACCCCACGGCCTACACGTCGCATGTCTGTCCGGCGGGGCAGCTTTCCCAAGGCACCGACCGGGGAGCTTCGGTCTGCGTCCCCGTGACCGCAGGATGCCAGGCGGGACAGGTGATGACCGGGCTTGATAACGGCCAGCCGACTTGTATCACTCCTAATGCAGGTTCTGCTCCCTGCCCATCCGGGCAAGTGATTCAAAGCCTTAGCAACGGCAATGCGATATGCACCCAAGTCGTCCAGCCGGACGTTTCCATCGGCTGCCCCACCGGCCAGGTGCTGCAAAGCATCAGCGGCGGTTCGCCGGTGTGCGTGGTCCAGTCCGGCGGCGGCGGGGCCGGGTCATTGAAGTTTGCGACTGGGACCGGCTGCGGCGCCTGCCCGAACGGGTCGTTCCCCTACCCCGGACAGGGCTACGCCTGCAACGTGAAGGACGAGCAGGGCAACATCCGGCCCCCGACCGGCGGTACGTTTTGGACTTGCCAGAGCCTGCAAGGCCAACCGCAATCGTTCAGCTTCTGGACCTACTGAAAATCGCTTTGGTCAGGCAAAACAAAGCCCCGCCGAGGCGGGGCTTTGTTTGTGGAAAGCAGTCCCGCGCCGTCAGCCGGGGCGCGGAGTTCCAAGCCTGTCCCGCCCGGACTGGACTCGCCGGATCTCCTCCACCAAGTCTTTTGAGGATTGCCAGCACTCCCCGCAGAACTGGCGGAAGGCATCCATTTCGGGGCCGGGTGCGGCCAGGGGCATGCCTGCGGTCTGTTGCCCGTGGGCTAGGCTGTAGTGGGCCAGGCGGTCCAAGTAGTCCTTCCGCCGCGTCCGGTCGACCAGGACGGGCGGCAACCCGGCTTGCAACACGGGAAGGTTGGCCAGCAGCCGCGCCATGCGCCCGTTGCCGTCGGCGAAGGGATGGACGCGGACGAAGCCGATATGCAGGCAGGCATAGGCTGACAAGGCTTCCTCCGCGCCTTCCGGCGGGGGACGGAGCAGGCCGTCCAGCATCCCGAGCCAGTCCCCCATCAATGCAGGCACATCCTCCGGCCTTGCGTACTCGACGAACACGCTCTTCCCGTCCACGACGGCATGGGTCCCGTTGGGTTCCCGCTTCCACGCCCCGATTGGCGCGTAGATGTCGGTGACGGCTTCGGTCTGCACCGCCTTGTGCAGCCGGAACAAATCTTCCACGCCGACCCGCACCCCCGAACGCAGCAACCCGTACATCAAGTCCAGCGCCCGCGCGTGGCCGACAACCTCGTTGTGGTCCTTCAACGGCTTGCCCGAAACGGTCAGGCCCTCGCCCAGGACGAACGCGGTTTCGCCCAGTGTCAGGGTGTTCCCTTCCAGCGCCGTGCTGTTGTGCGTCCACAGGTCGCGCAGTTGCGCGGCCAGCGCCCGGCGGAGGTCGGCGTCAAGCCCGGTAAACAGCGCGTCCATCACTGGCAGCCCGCCAGGGGCAGCCACTTGGACAGCGGCCCCTCGTCTTGCAGATTGCGGTCCGGCCCGAGGTAGTAGACATGGCCGTCCGCCGAGGAGACGCCCACATAAGCGTCGGCAACCGGATAGTGGCGGTAGGTGTAGATCCCGGAAACGCCAGACTCCCGGCCCGCCGGGGGAAAGAGTCCGGGGTATGCCTTCTCCGCCCAGTCGAACAGGCAGCCGGCCGGCGGCGGGCCGACGTCCACCGTCGCCGACGCGGTGACGGTCCCGCCCGGGCCGGTGCAGGCCAGCGTATAGGCCGTCGTGGCCACCAAGCCGGAGACGGCCACGTTGCCTGCCAGCGGCACCGCGCCCGCCCAGCCGTCGCTGGTGGTGGCGCTGCATGAGGTAGCCCCGGTCGATGACCAAGCCAGGGCGGACGACCCGCCGTAGCCCACCGCCGCCGGGGTCGCCGCAAGCGTGGCCGTGGGCAGGGGCACCGCCGTGGGCATGGCGGCGGCCACCGTCCAGCGGTTGTCGTTCAACGTCTGTGCGGAGTCCGCCGCGTTCGGCTGTCCGGGGGCGATGCCGCAAGGCACGCTGTCAGGGCCACACAGGATGTCGGGGTTGGAGAACTTGGTCACAACCGGGGCCGAGATATACCCCGCCGACATGATGTCGGCAAACTTGCCGGTGATGCCGTAGCCAAAATTATAGCCCGGTGCCGATTCCGCCCCCGCAAACGCATGCGCTCTGTCATGGTAGGAACCCATATTGTGGCCAAGCTCATGGGCCATAGCCACGTCGTTGTTATAGCAGCCTGCGAGAGTCCCGTGGTCGTAAATCACCGAATAGCTATAGGCTGTATTTATTGGTGTTGCATTCCAGGCTAGTCCGCCCCCACAAAATATCCATTGAGGTTGGATAATCAACTGTACCAAATCCGCCCCGTACTGTTTCCGCAAGGCGGGGACATTGGCGAAAGGCCCCTTGCTGCCGGTGATGTCGTTCAACGCTGTTTGCGGGCTGGTGACCGCCGTTTCGTCATAAACCACCGGCTCCGCATGCACCAGCCGCAAGGTGATGTGGATGCCGCTGTCAATGTACGCCTGGTTG
>CAZOTR010000366.1:0-3067 GCA_964582755.1 uncultured Methylococcaceae bacterium
CGCATCGCGCACCTTTTCCGATTTTCGGCATTCGTTAAGGTGCGCGGTGCGCACCTTACAGGGCTAGGGCATACAGCACGATATTGCTGTCGATAAACACACGCCGTTCAGCGGGCATTGGCCTCGTCCCGGTCGGTAATGGGTTTTCCTGCCCAGTGAATGTTGATGCTCGACAAACGGGCATAGGCGGCGGTTTGTTTGGTGGTCAAATCCTTTAGTGTCGGTTCCTTCTCTGTCACGCCATAACGCTTTTCCACGCTCTGGATAAACTCCAAAACCTCTTGCGCGGCTGGCTCCGGCAATTGCAGGCTGTGTTGATAAATCATTGTGGCTAGACTCATAGCCATGTAGGGTGCGCAACGCGCACCGTTTACGATGCCGGTTATTGCGTGATGGGTTTGAAAGTGCCTACGATATTGCTGCTAGAATCCGTACCCGTGGGATTATCGGCATCCGTTAATGGTGCGCGATGCGCACCCGACAGGGCTAAAGGTTCGTGCGACCGTTAATTTCTACACTTCTTAAGTGTCTGTATTAATTGATTATAATTTAATAATTTCTTTTTCGCCTCAGCTTCACTTATTTCCCAAATTCTCATTTCATTATTTTCAAGCTTATGCCTTTTGGAATTCAAAAAACCATGATTAGCATAGGATTCAGCATCTTGAAAATACAGAAAACCTTCCGTAATTGGAATTTTTTCTTTCATTTCTAATGCATTACCAAGATAAATGTAAGTTTCTATGTTTGGGAATTCATAATTAGCATCAAAGTAATTAAATCTAAAATAACATTTATTTCTATTGAAACAAGGTATTTTGTTTTTACTAGTCATAGTAATTATTTCTCACAAAGCCTTGTAAGGTGCGCATTGCGCACCGATTCAATATCCGCATCCGTAAAGATGCGCGGTGCGCACCCTACAGGGCTAAACCGCCCGCTGGAGCGGAGCGGGTCGGCTTGAGCGCCATGTTATGCCGTTACATACTTAGCTGATTGTTCAAAAATAGCGTACTGAATTGGACGCTCACTTTTTTTCTCAACAGGCGCAGCAATAAAATTTGTTACCAATGCTTCAACAACCGGATTTCTATTCTCTTCTTTTCCGCCGAGATGATAGAAATGTTCACGGGTAATAACGCTATATTTTGCCCATAATGACTTGATATATTCGTTTTCGCGGTAATCATTATGGTGCCACGTTGACAAAATAAATCTACCTTTAAAGCCTGAAAGCTTGTTAAACAACTCGCGTTCGTGACTTTCATCCCAACCGTTATAGTAATCAACATGTCTGTCGATGTAGGGCGGATCGCAATAAATAATATCTTGTGGCGAAGCTTCGGCAATGGTTTTGCTAAAATCTTGGCATTTGAAAGTGAAGTGTTTTGTTTTAATGATTTTGCTTACCCAATCCACTTGATTGGTGATTTTTGTTACATAGGCTTGAGCAAAGCGCTGGGGTTTGCGGCAAAAGGGGATGTTGAAACCGCCTTTTTTATTGAAGCGAATCATTCCATTAAACCCTGCCCGATTGACAAACAAGAAATCAAGCGGTGAATGTTCAGCGTTAAATCTATCCCTGATAAAATAGTAGTGGTTTTCGCCTTTTTCTAACAGTAATGCACCTTCGCGTGTAAGATAGGCTTTAACTACTTCGGCGGTTATTTCGCCAGAAGCAATGCTTGAGTAAAAGTTAATTAGATGCGGATTCGTATCGCTTAATAGCGCGTGTTGCGGCGCAACATTAAAAGCGACCGCGCCTGTTCCCATGAAAGGTTCAATCCACAAGCCATCAAAACAGCTAGGTACAATGCTCTTTATCCAAGGCACGAGTTTGGTTTTAATGCCTTGGGATTTAATCGGAGGAACGCATACTTTGACGCTCATTCTTCACCGTTCCTTTTATCGACCACCAACGAAACATCGCCGTTTTTGTACGCGACAAACTCGCGCAATGTGGAAATCTTTTTCGTTCCACCATCCCCATCTTGGATGGTGATTTTTCGGTAATTCATCCAATACTCATCAAACCAGTTTTCACCCAGCTTTGAAAACATGCCATGCCCTGCGATGATGTCGGCAATATTATTGATGCTGCCGATATTCGCCGTATTACCGCTGCCACTTTTATCGCTGGCGATTTTCCATTTTTCGGTAACAAAGAACTGGAAATTTTTTACAACGGAAACAATGGAGTGCAACTCATCAGTGCCATGGACTTTGGTTTCATCAATGGTTGCACCGTCACTTCTGTCATAGATGATGCCTAAGCAAAAATGGCCTGAATACGAACCGTAAGGGAACTGGATGTTTTTGCTGCTGGTACGATTTTCAAAGTATGCGCCGTGCGAACCAAGAGTGAATCCATTGCATAAATGCGGTTTCTTGGGGTTTCTGTAGGTTGTTTTAAAATCAACTGCAAATTTGATGGATTCGTTGTTGACTTTTACGAATGAAATGTCTGGGTAATAGTTTTGGTGTTCAGCAAGCACGACTTTGTAGCCGATGGATTGGGCAAAGTGCAAAATTTTTGGGAACAAATGAATTTCAAGAATTTTTGAAACAATCTTGGTGTCGGCTGAGATGGTGTATACGTTTTTAAAGATATCAACGAAACCTTTTACAGTCCATTGACCATCATCCGTACTGACGTAATCCTTAAGTTCAAGGACAAATTCTTCAAGATTTTCTGCGAAATTTTCTTTGTCGGTCATTTGGTTGCAATGTTGGATTTGGTGGGCTACCGATTATACAGGCTATGTAGTCGGATAGGAATCAGAGAATGTTGAAAGGCATAACGCCCACGATCAGCGCCCCGCGCCACCCCACAAAACCTGAAAACACCAAGCAGCTTCGTGGCGCGGGTGCGCTGGATCGAATCGTTAAGGCCATAAGATGTGCTAATCCGTTGGTACGAAGCCGGGTAGGGTGGGCAAACGGCTCTATCGTTTGCCCACGCGAAATCTCCACGAATCATTGAGAAATCGGTGGGCAGGCAATAAAGCCTGCCCACCCGGCTTCAATCCTCAACGCCCATCGCCATGCCCTCTTGTGGATGCGGCGG
>CAZOTR010000367.1:0-3065 GCA_964582755.1 uncultured Methylococcaceae bacterium
CGACTTTGCCGCGTCCGCCTACGCGCCGCCGCAAGGCGAGGCCGAAGAGGCTTTGGCGCGGATCTGGGCCGAGTTGCTAGGCTTGGAACGGGTCGGCCGACACGACGACTTCTTCAAGCTGGGCGGGCATTCCCTGCTGGCCGTCAATCTAATCGAGCGCATGAGGGAGGCAGGGCTGGCCGCCAGCGTGCGCAGCCTGTTCGCCGCGCCCACCCTGGCCGGGCTGGCCGCCGCCGTCGGGGAAGGGGCGGGCGTCGCCGTGCCGCCCAACCGCATCCCGCCGGATTGCGCGGCGATCACCCCGGAGCTGCTGCCACTCGTCCAACTGAGCCAGGCCGACATCGACCGCATCGTCGCCACGGTGCCGGGCGGTGCGGCCAATGTGCAAGACATTTACCCGCTGGCCCCGCTGCAAGAGGGCATCTTGTTCCACCACCTGCTAGGCGGCGCGGGCGACGCCTATTTGATGCCCGCGCTGTTGGCCTTCGACAGCCGGCCGCGCCTGGACGGCTTCCTGGCCGCGTTGCAAGCCTCGGTGGCGCGGCACGACATCCTGCGCACCAGCGTCGTGTGGGAAGGGCTGCCCGAGCCGGTGCAAGTGGTCTGTCGGCAAGCCCCGCTGCCGCTGGAGGAAATCGAATTGGACCCCGCCGCAGGCGACGCCGCCTTGCAGATGGCCAGGCGCCACGACCCCCGGCATTGCCGCATGGATCTGCGCCAAGCGCCGCTGCTGCGGGCATTCATTGCCCACGACGCGGCGCGGGGGCGCTGGCTGCTGATGCTGTTGCGCCACCATCTGGTGATCGAACATGCCACGATGGACATTCTGCTGGAAGAAATCCAGATGCGCGTGGCGGGCGAGGCGGAGCGGCTGCCGCCGCCTTTGCCTTACCGCGAGTTCGTCGCGCAGGCGAAACTGGGCGTGAAGCCCGAGGAACACGAGGCGTTCTTCCGGGAAATGCTAGGCGACGTGGACGAGCCGACCGCGCCTTTCGGCCTGTCCGGCGCCCAAGGCGACGGGTCGGGCATCGAAGAAGCCTGGGAACGGCTGGACGACGCCTTGGCCCGGCGCATCCGCGCCCAGGCGAAGAGCCTGGGCGTGGGCGCGGCCAGCCTGTTCCACCTCGCCTGGGCGTTGGTGGTGGCGCGGACCTCGGGGCGCACGGACGTGGTGTTCGGCACCGTGCTGCTGGGGCGCATGCAAGGCGGCGCGGGTCGGGCGCTGGGCCTGTTCATCAACACCTTGCCGCTGCGCATCCGCGAGGACGGCAATGTCCGCGACGGCGCTTTGCGGACGCACCGCCTGCTGGCCGAGTTGCTGCGCCACGAACACGCCCCGCTGGCGCTGGCGCAGCGTTGCAGCCAGGTGCCTGCCCCCGCGCCGCTGTTCACTTCGTTGTTCAATTATGTGCATGGCGGCGGCGCGGCCAACGCGGCGGGCTTGGAAGGCGTGGACGTGCTGTCCGCCGAAGAGCGCACCAGCTACCCTTTGATGCTGGCGGTGGACGACCTGGGCGCAGGCTTCGCGTTGACCGCGCAGGCACCGGCTTCGGTCGGGCCGGCGCGGGTCTGCGCGATGCTGCGCACCGCCGTGGAAAACCTCGTCACGGCGCTGGAGGCCGCCCCGGACACTGAACTGCGCGACATCGACGTGCTGCCCGCCGCCGAACGGCGGCAAGTGCTATACGACTGGAACGCCAGGACGGACTGCCAGCAAGACCTGTGCATACACGAAGGGTTCGAGGCGCAGGCGGCGCAGACCCCCGCTGCCATCGCGTTAAGTTGGGATGGCGGGGAAATGGCCTACGCCGAGCTCAACGCCCAGGCCAACCGGCTGGCGCGGCATTTGCGCACGCTGGGCGTAGGCCCGGACCAGCGGGTGGCGGTGTGCGCCGGGCGCGGCCCAGCCATGGTTGTGGCCTTGCTCGCCGTGTTGAAGGCGGGCGGGGCTTATGTGCCGCTGGACCCGGCCTACCCCCGCGAGCGATTGGCGCACATGCTTGAAGACAGCGCCCCCGTGGCCCTTGTGCTGGACGGCTGTTTGCGGCAGCGCTTCGCGGAACAGCCGGACGGCCTGCCTAGAGTCGTCCTCGGCGAAGATCCGGCCCCCTGGGCGGGTGAGTCCGCCGCCAACCTGGGCCGGGGCGAAACCGGCCTGTCGCCGGCCTCGCTGGCCTATGTCATCTACACCTCAGGCTCCACCGGCACCCCCAAAGGCGTGATGGTCGAACACGCCAACGTCACCCGCTTGCTTGCCGCCACGCAGGCTTGGTTCCGGTTTGGCGCGGACGACGTGTGGACGCTGTTTCACTCTTACGCCTTCGACTTTTCGGTCTGGGAAATGTGGGGGGCGCTGCTATACGGCGGGCGGCTGGCCATCGTGCCGCAGGCTGTGGCCAGGTCGCCGGAAGAATTCTACCGGCTGTTGTGCAAAGAAGGCGTGACCGTGCTGAACCAAACCCCCAGCGCGTTCCGCCAGCTCATCGCCGCGCAAGCCGCCAGCACCGAGGCGCACCGGCTGCGGGATGTGGTCTTTGGCGGCGAGAAGCTGGAAACCGCCACGTTGAAACCTTGGTACGACCAGAACCCCGGCGCAGGCACAAGGTTGACGAATATGTATGGCATCACCGAAACCACCGTGCATGTGACCTACCGCCCACTGCAACCCGCTGACGCCGAACGTGGCGGCAGTCCTATTGGCGTCCGCATCCCCGACCTGCGCGTCTACCTGCTCGACGCCTGCGGCCGTCCCGTGCCGGTGGGCGTGGCCGGCGAGATCCATGTCGGCGGCGCTGGCGTGGCGCGGGGCTATTTGAACCGCCCCGAATTGACGGCGGAACGCTTCCTCGAAGACCCGTTCGCCGGCGAGCCAGGGGCGAGGATGTACAAATCCGGCGACCTGGGCCGCTGGCTGGCGGATGGCGGGATCGAGTTCCTAGGCCGCAACGACTCGCAAGTCAAGATCAGAGGCTTCCGCATCGAACTCGGCGAGATCGAGGCCGCGCTGGCCGCGCACCCGGCGGTGCGCGAGGCCGCCGTGGTCGTGCGCGGGGACGGCGGCGACC
>CAZOTR010000368.1:0-3053 GCA_964582755.1 uncultured Methylococcaceae bacterium
CCGCAGTGGACCAAGCTTTCCACGACTTCTTCCGCCCGTTCACGCTGGACCGCCTTAGCCAAGAGGAACTGGAAAGCTTCCTGCGCGGCTATGCGCAACGGCAAGGCGACGACCGGGTGCTGCGCGTCATCGAACAAGCCCCGGCGCGGGTCGCCGCCTTGCGCATCCTCACCGGCGGCAACCCGCGCCTAGTCAAGCTCGGCTACCGGGTGCTGCGCGACGGCCTGGACGGCGATTTGCGCCAAGACTTGGAACGCCTGCTCGACGCAGCCACGCCGTTTTTCAAACACCGCATCGACAGCCTGAAAGCCAAGGAAACCCGCCGCGTGTTCGACGCCATCGCCCGCCGCTGGGACCCGGTGACGGTGGACGACATCCGCCGCGAACTGCGCAAACCCTCCAACTATGTCAGCGCCCAGATCAAGCGGCTAATCGACGAAGGCTTTGTCGAAGAAGCCGGCGGCGACAAGAAAAAACGCTACCAAGTCACAGAGCGCTTCTACAACGTCTATTACCTGATGCGCCACAGCCGCGAAGGGCGCAGACGGCTGCGCTGGCTGGTGGGGTTTATGCAGACGTTTTACACGCCCTCAGATTTCAAGGACTGGACAAAACGCTTGGAGGGCGATTTGGCCGAGCCTTTGGCTGAACCGGTGCGGGCGGAGAAACTGGCGCATCTACATGCCCTGAGCGCGGCGGCAGGCGATGGTGAACGCGGCGAGGTTTTCGAGGCTTTGGTGCGCGATGCGCTTGCCCACGACGACCGCCGGGCCTTGGATGAAGACACCGCCGACGGCGACCCGGTGGAAACCCATGGTTGGCGTTATTTGCTGGCCGAGGTGGTTTGGCTGCTGCAACCCGACGCCCGCCGCCCACTGGGTTTCCGCCCTAATGATGAGGCATGGATGCGGCAGTTGCGGCTGGCTTTGGGCGAGGACGGCTTGCGGCGAGCACAGACCCATTTGGACGAATTGGGCGGCTGGCGGCAGGATACGCCGCGCCATGCGCGGGCGGCGGGGGTGATGTTGGAATTGTTGTTTCAACGTTTTGCCGAAGCCGAAGTCGCTTACCGCAAAGCGCTGGAACTCAACCCGAGATATGCTTTTGCTTGGATCAATCTAGGCAATGCGCTATCCGGCCAGAGCCGCCACGCCGAGGCTGAAACTGCCTTCCTCAGTGCGCTGGAACTTGATCCCCAAGATGATGTTGCTTGGCATTATCTAGGCAACGCACGATCCGCCCTAAATCAACACGCCGAGGCCGAAGCAGCCTTCCGCAAAGCATTGGAACTTGACCCGCATGGTGACGTCTCCTGGTACAACCTAGGCAACGAGCTATTAAACCAGAGCCGCTACGCCGAGGCCGAATCAGCCTACCACAAGGCGTTGGAACTTGATCCAAAAAGGTTTGACACCTGGAACAATCTTGGTGTTGTATTAAATAGGCAAAATTGTCCTGCCGAGGCTGAAACTGCATTTCGCAAGGCATTGGAACTAAATCAACAAGATTATGTTGCATGGCATAACCTTGGTAGTGAGCTATATGAACAGAACCGCCCTGCTGAGGCCGAAGTGGCCTATCGCAAAGCACTGGAACTCGATCCGCAACAGGCCTATGCCTGGAACAACCTAGGCTACGCGCTATACGATCAAAACCGCCCCGCCGAGGCCGAAGCCGCCTACCGCCAGGCGCTGGAACTCGATCCGCAATATGCCTATGCCTGGAACAACCTAGGCAACGCGCTATCCCGCCAAAACCGCCCCGCCGAGGCCGAAGCCGCCTACCGCCAGGCGCTGGAACTCGATCCGCAATATGCCTATGCCTGGAACAACCTAGGCAACGTGCTATGTGGTCAAAACCGCCCCGCCGAGGCCGAAGCCGCCTACCACAAGGCGCTGGAGCTTAATCCGCAAAATGGCGTGGCGCATATCAATCTGGGCGGGACGTATTTGATCGACATGGGGCGCATCGAAGAGGGCGCGAACGCATTGAGTCTAGGCTTGGCCTTGGAACCTCAGGACAGTTATGGCCGCCGGGTTCTATCCGAACACTGGCAAGCCATCATCTCCGCCGCTGCGGCCCACATCCTGGCACGCGCCGCCACCGAGCCTAGCCTAGCGGAAAACCTACGGTCAGCGCTGGCGGACACCTTGTTGCAGCAAGCGGCGGCGGGCCGGCAAACCGCCGTGCGCGACGCGCTGCTGGCGCTGGATGCCGAACAGCAAGCCATCTTCGAGCCGCTGCTTTTGGCCCTGCAAGCCCTGGACGACCGCAGCCTGCTCTACCGCATCGCCCGCGAAAAGCGCGAATTGGTGCTGGATGTGATGCGGCACATCGGAGGCCAGATGTAGGCCGGAATAAGCCGCGCCGCACGGGCTTTGCCGGTTTAACCTGACGTTCGGCGCGGCGTTTCCGGCTTCCTGGTCCCCGGCCGATTGCCGGAAATGCCCGCCGCAACGCTGCAACAAAGGCCAACACCGCAGTGGGCGGGCTTATTCCGGCCTACGTCGCTTATACCGAACTCAGGTTAATTTGGGCCAGCGCCCGAACCCACGCTCTCACCTTGGCCACCCGAAACACCAAGGATTTTGCCGACGCCCCGCCACACATCCGCATTCCATATCGTCTCTGACAGCATTGCCCCTTCGATCCAGGCTTTGCCGCTTTCCAAACCCCAAGATTTGCCGGACACTAACGCAAGCCGCAACGATGCCCGGAGCGGCTTCCGACCCACGAATAATGAGAAGGCTTGACCATGAATCGCACATTCATTCCCACGCTATTGCTTTCCGCGCTGTTCGCCTGCGCCCCCGCGCCGACCTGGGCGGCCGGCGGCCCGGCGGCCGCCTTGTCCGTCGTCGCCTCGTTCAATCCCGCCTTGGGCCAACTGCCTGAATCGGTGACGCTGGACGCGGCGGGCAATTTCTACCTGTCGATGGCGAATACCATCCAGAAACTCACGCCGGACGGGCAGTTGTCGCTGTTCGCCCAATTGCCAATCCCAGCAGGCGCTTTCGCGCTGGGGGTGAAGTTCGGGCCGGACGGCGAGCTTT
>CAZOTR010000369.1:0-3044 GCA_964582755.1 uncultured Methylococcaceae bacterium
CCACCCGGCTTCAATCCTCAACGCCCATCGCCATGCCCTCTTGTGGATGCGGCGGCAAGTTGCCGCATCCACAGTCCCGCCATCTGCGCCACGGGCTTTAGCCCCCCAAAAGGTAGCGCCATCGTCCCGGCCGCAGCCTCCCATGTCTTGGCGCGGCGTCCTTGCCCCGCAAGCCCCCTTTCCCACTCTCAAGAAATGGCGCGTTTGTTGCGATCATCGTGCCGTTGCCTGCCGCGCTGACATTTTCACCTACCGTCAGGCCCGCGCCAGGCAAGAGCGCGAGCAAGCTTGGCATTGGATTCGGGACGCTTGCGGAGGCGGCGGCCGGCCCTGCAAAAAACGTATGACACCGCAAAAATTGTAAGGTTTTTTTGCGGCATGAACGCACGGCTTCTTGCCAGCCACACTGCCGTTTTCCAACAGCCGGATTGACACAGCATCGGGAAGCCCCGTTTAGGGCAAGGGGCCGCATTAACAGGGCTTGCGCGCCAAGTCCCAATCAACGCGGTTGACACGTTTTCGGAGCGAGAAAAATGAACAAGACATTTAAGATATTTCAATTGATTGCGATCCTCTTGCTGTGCATGGGCAGTGCGATACCAAGCAGTGCGAAAGAGCGTGAGCAAAAAACGGCAAAAACCGCGACCCAAGCCCCCAAGATCGCCGCGGTCACGCCGGCCACGGCGGCCGTCGGCGCGACGGTCGCCATCACCGGCAGCCGCTTCGGCCTAGGCAAGAACAAGGCGGCGGTCAACTTCGGCAAGGCCCAGGCATCCGTCCAGTTGTGGAGCGACACCAAGATTGTCGCCAAAGCCCCGGCAGGCAGCGGCGAGGTGAAAATCCGCGTTACTAACGCGAACGGCATCAGCAGCGACGGCGTGTCGTTTCTTTACACGGTCGGTGGCGGGTCTGGGGGTGGGGGCGGCGGCGGAGGCACGAGCGGCGGACTGGCCAATTTCAAAGTGCTGGCCAACAACGACCTGGGCATGCATTGCGTGGACAAAGACTTCTCCGTGTTCTCCATCCTGCCCCCTTACAACGTCGTGAACGCGCAGGTTGTGGGGCAGGACAGCAGGGGCAAACCGGTGTTGCTGGGCGCCGACGCGGTGGTGTTGCGTTACTCGCCCGTCGCCGACGCGCAGGGCTCCATCAACTCCACGGTCAAGAACAAAACCAACTTCTGGCAATACGCGCCCGCCCTCTTCGGCGCGAACTTGGACCCCAAAGGCCAAGGCTTGAAGGGCCTGTACATGCCCGCCGACGCGCCGACGGCGGCGCAGACGCAATTCGGCTGGAATGCGGCGCTAGGGTTGTTCGCCGCCGAAGGCATTCCCATTTTGCCCATCGACGACGCCGGCAAGACCAATCCCTACCCGCTGTTGCGGGTGACGGCTTTCGACAAGGCCAGCGGCAAGGAACTCGCCCACACCGACACGGTGGTGCCGGTCTCCGACGAAACCACATGCAGCAACTGCCACGCCACCGGCAAGCAGGCGGCGAGCGGCGGCGGCTGGTCCGCCGACCCGAATCTGGAAACACAAACCCGCACCAACGTCCTGATCCTGCATGACAAGAACAAGGGCACCCAGTTGCAGGCCAGCCAGCCGGTGCTGTGCGCAAGCTGCCACTATTCCCCGGCGCTGGATTTGGCGGGCAACGGCCCGGTGGGCGGGCAAGTGGGCAAACCCACCTTGTCCAAGGTGATGCACGATTTCCATGGGCAGGACAAGCCTGCGTTCCAGCAAGTGGACGGCAAGCCGCTGTTTGACGCCCCGGCGCCGGTGGCCGGTCTCGATCCGGCCTTGCAAGGTGTGCCGCCGGCCGGCCAACAGACTTGCTACCAATGCCATCCGGGCAAGGACACCAAATGCCTGCGCGGCGCGATGACCGAGACCGTCACCTGCCAGAACTGCCATGGCGGCATGAAGGCGGTGGGTGGCGCGGTGGCGATGAAAGGCTATGGCCCGACCAATGGCCGGACGGCCGATTTGAACCGCCATCCCTGGGGCGACGAACCGCGTTGCCAATCCTGCCATACTGGCGACAGCCTCAACCATTTCGTGCCGGTGGCCAGCCAAATCGTCGATCCCGTCAGCGGGCAAGCCAAGGCGCTCGACAACCAACTGGCGGCAGACGGCCTACGCCTGATGCTTTCCTATGACCGGCAAGACCCGGCGGCTTCGCCCTTGCTGGCGCAGAACAAGCGCTTTGCCGAAAACGACGGCAAGCTGTTCCGCCATAGCAAAGGCCACGGCAACCTGGCCTGCGAAGCCTGCCACGGCAGCACCCATGCCATCTGGCCCGGCGACGCGGCGCATCCCAACGACAACATCGCCTCCGCGCAATTGCAAGGCACCGGCCATGTCGGCGTGATTGCCGAATGCGTGACTTGCCACAAGGCCGGCAGCCTGCCGCTGACTGTGGGCGGCCCCCACGGTATGCACAATGTCGCGGATGCGCGTTGGGGAAGCGAGAACGGCCATCCCAAGTTCTACAAGCAAAACCCCTCGGCCTGCCAGTCTTGCCATGGTCAGGATCTGAAGGGAACCGTCCTGTCCAAGGTTGCCATCGACCGCACTTACCAAACGGAATGGGGTGTGAAGACGCGCAAGAAGGGCGAGTCCGTGGGCTGCTGGACCTGCCATAACGGGCCGAACGGAGGCTAAGGCATTCCCCGCCTGAACGGGCCGCGCCAAACCCGTAAAACGCCCCTCCGCAAGAGGGGCGTTTTGTTTTGATGGGCGCGACGGGTTTTTTAAACCCGTCCGGCGACAGGTTGGGCAACGGCTTCATCGTTGCCCAAGATTGGGTGGCTGGCAGAGGGATGTCGGACAAAAGCCCAGCCAAGAATAAAATCTGCCAAGCCCTTTGTCGTTTTGGCGCTTCATCACCTAGGGCATACAGCACGATAGTGCTGCCGATAAACACACGCCGTTCAGCGGGCATTGGCCTCATCCCGGTCGGCAATGGGTTTTCTTGCCCAGGGCCATATAGCTAAACCCACACAAATTGATTATATTTAGCGGCCACGTGCATTTGGGCGA
>CAZOTR010000370.1:0-3026 GCA_964582755.1 uncultured Methylococcaceae bacterium
GCCGTGGGCTTGCAAAAATTGGCAGTAACTGTCCAATCGTTCGCGGAAGCGTTGCCAAGGCTTGCCCGCCTTGCGCAGCAACTCATTGACCTCGGCTTTATCGGTTTTCCCGTCCAACCATTGCGTGTCCGCCTCGGTCACTTCGCCCCGGTCCACATCATGGTTGCCGGGCACGAGAAAGACATTCTGCTGGGGCACTTCCTCGGTGAATGCCGTCCTGACCGAATCCAGGAATTGCGCCACTTCGGCGTATTGTTCGGACAAGGGCGATTCTGGAATGGCGCCAAAGGCCGCGTCCCCGGTGAAAAAGATCAAATCCGGGGATAAGCCATGGCGGCGCTCCATGTCTTTTAGATCCTTTATCAGCGGCGACAACACCCGGCGGCAATCCCAGCCAGTCTTGGGTTTGCACAGGTGCAGGTCGGAAAGATGAAGCCAAACGATGCTGCTTTGCTGTCATGATTGTTCCATGGGTTGATTGAGGGGTTTGCCGGAAACGCGGCTTCGCCTAGGCTCAAAATGAGAATTGTTGTCCGGCCTACGTCCGCCTAAACTGGAAAAGGAATTAGAGTAGAATAGCCGCAACTTTCACGCCGCCGTCCAGGCAGGGAATGCCGGCGGAGCGCCTGTGAAAATCGACGACACCCTATTTAGATTAGGAGGATGACATGGCCACCCATTTTGCCGCCCGCAAGGCGTTCTTGCTGTTCACGCCGCTGGTGGTGGCGCTGCTGCTGTCCGGCAGCACGGCCCAGGCGGCGGCGTTGGGCGACCCGCCCACGTTCCCCGCCTACCCGCCCAGCGCCGCGCCACGCGCCCAGTCTGCCGTGTCCGTGGCTGGCCCCGCCGTCAACCTCCAAGTGGATATCAGCCAACGCGAGGCGGTGCGCAATGTCTACAACGGCTTGTTTTTAGCCTCGGACAACGTGTCTTCGGGCTGGACCGGATCGGTTGCCAACTGTGTGCCGGGCGTGACCAGCCAGACTTTTCGCGATGCCACCGCCCTGCGTCTCAACGTAGTGCGCGCACTCGCCGGCGTGCCTGCCGCAGTGACGCTTAACGACACGTTCAACAGCAAAGCCCAGCAGGCGGCTTTGATGATGAGCGCCAACAACCAGTTGAACCACTTCCCGCCCACTTCCTGGAACTGCTTCACGGCGGAGGGTTCAGAGGCTGCGGGCAAATCCAACCTGAGCCTGGGCGCGCTTGGCCCCCAGGCTATCATCGGCTATCTCGAAGACGCCGGCAGCAACAATGCCGCCGTAGGCCATCGGCGCTGGCTGCTGTATCCGCAAACCCAGGAAATGGGCACGGGCGATGTGGGCGAGGACGCCAGCCATTCCGCCGCCAACGCCCTGTGGGTCCAGGACAGCCACATATTCGACGCCCGTCCCGCCGTCCGTGACGGCTTTGTCTCCTGGCCGCCGCCGGGCTTTGCCCCCTACCCGCTGGCGTTTCAACGTTGGTCGGTATCCTCTCCCAATGCCGATTTCAGCGCGGCCACGGTCAGCATGAGCCGCAACGGGGCGAATGTGCCGGTCACGCTGGAGCCGGTAGGCACCGGACTCGGCGAAAACACCCTGGTGTGGCGGCCTTCCGACGCGCTATTGAACAACCCGGCGGCGGCGCTTGCCAGCGCGGACGCCACTTTCACGGTCAAGGTGCAGAACATAAAACTGGGCGGGCAAGCGCAACCCGACATCACTTATTCCGTGACCTTGTTCGACCCGGCGCGTTACGCGACGGACACGGTCCTGCCGCAAATCGCCGGCAGCGACAATCCCGCCAGCGGCCAGAACACCGCCTACACCATCGCCGGCAACGTGCCGATGGCGGACGGTTACGACTGGTTTTTCGCCAAGGCCAGCGCTTACGCCACCGTGCTGGGCGCGGAAGGCGGCTTGGCGGGCTTCACGCCTTCGACTTCGCCGGGCTACACCCCGGCCACCAACGAAGTAACCGCACCGTCCGGCGCCAATACCTATCACTTGCTGCACTCCCAGGCCCAGAGCCAAACCCTGGCTTTGGACAAGCTGCTGGTGCCGGGCAGCAAGGGTGCGCTCAATTTTGACAGCCGCCTGGGCTGGGCCACGCCGACCGAGATCGCCGCCGTGCAGGTTTCGTTGGACGAAGGGAATAGCTGGCAAGACATTTACACCCAAGCAGGCACAGACACCCAGGGCGAACAAGCCTTCTTGCATCGCAGTTTGCCCCTGGACCGCTTTGCGGGACGGCAGATCAAGCTCCGCTTCAATTTCAAGCAGCCCACGGGACAGTACTACAACTCAGGCACGGGAGTGGGCTGGTATATAGACAATGTGGCGTTCGACGACACCACAGGCTTGGAAGCGCCCACGGCTAAAGCCAGCGCATCCAACGCGGCGTTCACGTTCAATCCCCCCACCTCCGGCCAGTTCGCGCTGGCGGCGCGCGGCACGGTCAAAACCCATCCCTTGGAATGGGGCAATGTCAAATTCGTCAACGCCACCGGCACCTCATCGACTGAATGCCTGTTCGCCTGGGCGGAGAATAATTACCCCACCCTGTTCGCCCCGGCGGGGTCCCCCACGGCGGTTTTGGCGCCCTACACCTACCGCCACTATGCGACGACCAACGCCTACCTCGGCGTTTCTTCCGACAACAACCATGTGTATTACCTGGGGCCGGACGGGGTATTGCAGGATGTGGGTCCGCTGGCGGATTGGCTGTCCAAGGCAGGCTGCCAGCCCCCCACGCCGCCGGCGGATTGCCTGTTCAACTGGGCGGAAAGCAACTTTTCCTCCCTGTTTGCGCCGGCAGGGGCTACGACGACGGTTTCGGCCCCCTACACCTACCGCCACTATACGGCGACCGACGCCTACCTAGGCGTTTCTTCCGACGACAACCATGTGTATTACATGGGCCCGGACAAGGTGTTGCAGGATGAAGGACTATTGTCCCAGTGGTTGCCCAAGGCAGGTTGCCAGTGACCTAACGGCCATCATTAAAAAGGGGCGCGTTGCGCCCCTTTTTCTTTCATCCCCACG
>CAZOTR010000371.1:0-2999 GCA_964582755.1 uncultured Methylococcaceae bacterium
CGATTTCCTTGGGGTCGGCCTCGCTGATTTCGTCCAGGCAAAGGCAGGTGTCGTTTAGCGCCGCCGCCCAAGCCTTCCAGGCTGTTCAAGCGGAAAGCTGCAATCGTTAGGTAAATGCCAGTGTTATACTTGTATGCCTGGACGATAAACTGGTCGTCACGCATGATAACTGACAAATTACACCGAGATACAGCCAACAATCGGTAGGTGGGTTCAATTGATTGAAATGTAGGAGCGGGCCATGCCCGCGATCTTGGGCCTCACCCATTGCCCGAAGCTTTTCGCGGCCACGGGCCGCTCCTACGGAAACTATCAATAAATCAATTAAACCCACATCCAACAATCGCATAGGAGAAAGTCGCATGCTCGAAAAAATCATTACCATCAAAAATGTTGGCATTTTCAGAAACGGTACTCAAGCAGCAATCACATTGAAAAAACTCGCCCTAATTTATGCCGACAACGCACGGGGAAAATCAACATTGTCGGCGCTGCTATCGGCATGTTCTACCTTCGATACTCAGGCTGTGGCCCAGCGACAAACAATAGGGGTAACAAATGAACAAGATGTCAATTTACGATTTTCATCTGCTGCTACCCCCCCTGGATTTAATGTCACATTTAACGGAAGGACTTGGAACGGCAATCGACCCAATTTACATGTATTCAATCAAGCTTTTGTTGACCGCAATGTTTACACTAGCGAAGGGGTTCGTCCCGCCCAACGTCAAGCATTCCTAGAGTTGGCGCTTGGCGATGCCGCTGTCGGCGAGAAATCCCAGTTTGACCAACAAGCCGAGTTGCAGACAGAATGTGCAAAGACAGCCAGTGCTGCTGAAAATGCTTTGCAAGGATACCGTGGTCAGTACACGACCGATCAATTCATTGCTCTTCCGCAATTGGCTAATGTAGACGCTCTGATTGATGAAATTGATAAACAAATCACCGAAGCCAAGAAGATTGAGCAGATTGGCATGCGCGATGAGTTTAAGAGACTAGTAGTGCCATCTTTTAATTTTGATGCGATCCTAGGGGTTTTGCAAACTTCCTTTGAAAGCCTGTCTGTAGAAGCGGAAAAAACTGCAAAGGCCCACTTTGCGAAACACAAAGGCGCAGACACTGAGCGGTGGGTTGAGAGTGGCATGAGCCATCAACCTGAAAATGAATGCCCTTTCTGTGGACAGCCAACAGGTAACTTAGGACTGCTCAAGGCTTATAAAGCGTATTTTGACGACTCATATTCAAAGCATCAGCAGCACATTGCCAAGCTACGCGACGAAGTGATGGCGAAGTTGAATGAAAGTCAACTCATGCTATGGACAGGCCATCATCAGTTTAACCAAGGTCTTTTGAATGTTTGGGCAGAAAGTCTTGGCAATATTGAGATTCCCCATTTCGATTATGACGAATCGCTTGAGATTCTAGCGAACGTGAAGGCGGAGCTTTTAAGCTTCATCGAACAAAAAGAGCGCAATCCGTTGGTGGCTCTCGATGTATTGCTTTTTGTAGAGGCGCAAAATCCGCTACAGCGGGTAATTGCCCAAGCACAGGATTACAACGCCCAAGTAACGGAACTCAATCGACAGGTAGCCTCTTACAAAGCCAGCCTCAGCAGGCCCAACGAGCAAGCCCTAGCGGCCCAACGGGCTGAATTGGTGGTAAGCAAAAATCGCCATGAAGCCCGGGTCATCGCTCTGGTTGAAGAACTAAGAACAGCACGGGAGGCGCATGCAGAGGCAGGGCGAGCAAAAAAGTCAGCACGCGAAAGGCTTGATCGCTTGATGGTAGCAACATTGGGGCAATTCCAAACCACCATCAATGATTGGTTGAGTAGATTTGGAGCAGAATTCCAAATCGATCAACTTGGTGGAACTTATCAAGGCGGAGATGTCCGCTCTCAGTATGTCCTAAAAGTACGCGGCACTCACGTCAATATTGGCCTTGGCAATGAAGGGCCGCTTTCTTTCCATGCGGCACTCAGTGAGGGTGACAAACGGACGCTGGCTTTCGCCTTTTTTCTGTCTCAGCTTTTTGCCGCCAGTAATCGACAGGACGCCGTCGTCGTACTGGACGATGTGTTCACGAGTCTTGACAAACACCGCCGCCACAATACGATTGAAGCAGTGTCATGCATGGCCAGAGAATGTGCCCAAGTTATTGTGCTGGGTCACGATGCCTATTTTCTGCGTGAAGTCAAAAAGCAAACCACCCATAGAAGGGTTTGCTCAGCTACAGAAATAATCGAGTTGGCGTTGCATCGAGATCAAGATGATTATAGTTATCTCGGTGTTTTTGACCTAGACCATTATTGTTCCTCGAATTACTACAAGCACTATGCGCTTGTTGAGAGATTTACTGAAGGTGAAAGCAGCGCCACCGCAAACCCATTAGAAGTCGCCAAGGCACTTCGACCGCTACTTGAAGGCCACCTTCATCGGTGCTTCCCAAAGAGGTTTAGAGAAGGGCGAACGGTTGGCGAAATGCTAGGTGATGTCCAGAACGCCACGGGCACAAATCCGCTTGTTCGCTTAAAGCCGCACCATGCGGAACTGGTCAGTTTTAATGACTTTGCAGCCACCTTCCATCACGATACCTCGGGTGCGTATCCCAGGACGGAGGTCAACGCAGCCGAATTGCTGCCGTTCGCCAAGGGTATTTTGGGATTTATTCAAGTTCGGCGCTTTCAGTGATCGGCGCTTTTATCGAGCGACTGAGCCATATCCGTAACCCTATATAATCCTTTTTGGAGTCTTCACATGGCTACCACGCATATTTTTGAATCCAACCGCGCCAGCGCGGTAAGATTGCCGCCCGAATTGGGTTTGCATCCTGGTGACGAAGTGGAAATTATCGAGCGAGCTGGAGAGTGGATCATCCGCAAACCCGCCAAAAACCTGCTGGCGGCATTTGATGCTTTGGCCTCGCTATCAGAGGATTTTATGGACGATGGCCGCCAAGACGAGTTTCCGCCCGGCGAACGGGAACCCTTAGACGGGGCA
>CAZOTR010000372.1:0-2984 GCA_964582755.1 uncultured Methylococcaceae bacterium
CGCTGTCCATTGCTGAATTCAACCTCTAAACTGAAAAACTAGCACCAAAGGTTAAAACTGCGGTGTTGAGTCTCTTTGCTTCATGGCTGATGGATCAATGTCCACCGGCTGCCTCGCCAGAAGCCGTTACTTTGCTGACCCATGGTATTAGCACCAGAGCCAAGAAGAAAACCAAGGCTAGCAAATGAAACAAAGTATTGATGGTAAGCACCTCAGCTTCGCGCATCACCAAACCGTACAGTTGCTTGAGGGCTGCCAAGTGGCTGTCCGGCAAAGCTGAGCTGGTCAGGCGCTCTTGCAAGGCGGCAAGGAGAGCTTGCGTCTTGGACGAACCGGGCGTCACCGCCTCGCGCAGCACGGCGTAATGTTCCTTGTTCAACTGAATCATCAGTGTGTTGGCGACCGCCAGGCCGATGGCCCCGCCCAGGTTGCGCATGAGATTGTAGAGTCCGCTCGCGTTCTTCACTTCCTCCGGCGGCAGGGTGCCCAAGGCCAGGGAATTGATCGGCAAGAAGCAGAACATCAGCGAAAAGCCGCGCAACGCCTGCGGCCAGAAGAATTCCCAGTAACCGGACTCATGGGTGAGATTGCCGTTGACCCAACTCCCGACGGCAAAGCCTGCCAGCCCCATCGCCAGCATAAGGCGGGGATCCATGCGTTTGGCGAGGGGCCCGGCGAAGAAGACCGACAACAATTGGAACATCCCGGTGACCATGACGTACTGGCCGATCTGCAAGCTGTCCAGCCCTTTGGCGCCGGCCAGATAGACCGGCATCAGAAACATCAGCGTGAACGAACCGATGCCGAGGATGAAACTGAACACGCAGCCGACGGCGAAATTGCGGTTGCGGAATGCCCAAAGATCGACGATGGGATGGTCTATCGTCAGTTCGCGGTGAAACATCGCAACGCCGGATGTCGCGGCGACCAAGCTGAAGAACACAATCTCCCGGCTGTCAAACCATCCCTTCTTGACCCCCTCCTCCAACACGAACTGTGTGCTGCCGAGAAAGGCCACGATGTAGAGGATGCCGAGGAAATCGATCTTGTCCAGCAAGCCCCAGTCGGGCTCATCGATGCGGACGAACTCCCATGTCGCCAAACATGCCAGCAGACCCGGCAACAGGTTGATTAAAAACAACGCCTTCCAGGAAACGGCCTGGGTCAGATACCCTCCCAGCACCGGGCCTGCGGTGGGTGCGACCATCACCACCATGCCGACCACAATCACCATCGTCGGCTGCAAACGCGGCGGGAACAGGGTGTAGATCACCGCAAACACGGTCGGGATCATCGCGCCGCCAAACACCCCCTGGAAAGCGCGGAACACCACCATGGACGGCAGGCTCCAGGCCAACACGCACAGCAGGCTCATCAAGGTGAAGCCGCCGCAAGCCAGCACGAACAAAATCCGCGTGGAAAAGAGCCGGGCCAGCCAACCGGACAACGGGATGATGACGACTTCCGCCACCAAGTAGGCGGTCTGCACCCAGGTGATCTCGTCCCGTGTCGCCGACAGCCCGGCCTGGATCTGCTCCAGCGAACTGGCGACGATCTGGATGTCCAGGATCGCCATGAAGATTCCCAGCACCATGGCGAAGAAGCCTATCCATTGCTGCGGGCTGATCTGTTTTTCATCCCGCCCGCCAAGGCCCGTCGGCGCGTCGGCGATGGTCAGGGTCTCTGCCGCCGCCGTCATGTCGCGCCACCCTCCACCCGCACCTTGACCACCGTGGAAAGCCCCGGCTTCAGGCGGCTTACATCGGTGCCGGGCTGGAACAGGATCTTCACCGGGACGCGGCGCACGATCTTGGTGAAGTTGCCGGTGGCGTTTTCCGGCGGCAACAGGCTGAATTCGGCGGCGGAGGCTGGCGCGAAACTGCCCACCGTGCCTTGGAAAACCTGGTCGGGGTAAGCGTCGACATGGATGTCCACCGGCTGCCCCGGCTGTATCCGCCCGATCTGGGTTTCCTTGAAATTCGCCTCCACGAACAGTCCGTCGGCGGGGACCAAATACGCCAGCGCGCTGCCGGGCTTCACCAGTTGGCCGACCTGCACGCTGCGATTGCCGATGATGCCGGCAAAAGGCGCGGTGATGCGGGTGTTTGCAAGGTCGATGCGAGCCAGTTCCAGGTTGGCCTGGGCCGACTTCAGCTTGGCGCGGGCCTCGCCGATCTGGGCATCGAAGGAAGCCAGATGGCTTTCCGCTTCTTGTTTCGCCGAACGAGTCCTCTCCTGCTTGGCGACCGCCTGCTTATGGGTGGAATCGGCCGTGTCGCGGGTTTGCGCCGAGACCGCCCCCTCCGCGGCCAGATTTCCGAAACGCTGCAAATCTTTCGCGGCCCGTTCCAGGTCGGCCTGCGAGGCGGAAATCTCCGCGTCTTTCTGGCGGATCTTGGCGGCCTGGGTGCGCTTGTCGGTCTCCAAGGTCTGGATGTGCGCCGTTTCGAGCATCACCTGGGCTTCCGCCTGGGCGACCCTGGCCTGGAAATCATGGTCGTCGATGACGACAAGCAAATCGCCCTGCTTCACCTGTTGGTTGTCCTCGAACAACACCTCCTTGACGTAGCCCGTCTCCTTGGGGCTTATCAGGCTCATATGCGCCTTCAGGTAGGTGTTGTCGGTGGACTCGAAGGGATGGACCGCCTTGAGCCAATACAGGAAGCCGACGGTGGTCACGGTCGCCAACAGCAGGAGGCCAAGTGTGGTTCTTTTGGAAGCGGGGGTCATCATAGACGGGTTGCCTTACTAAACGGTGTGGTTTAGTCTAATCACTAAGCCCACGCCAAAGCAACCCTTGTTTTATTGAATGACACCATGAGCACAGCCCCAAACCCCAAGCGAACAGCCATTCTCGACGCGGCCAAGCGTGCCTTTCTCGCCCACGGCTACAGCGGTGCCAGCATGGAAGCCATCGCCGAAGCCGCGCCAGTGTCCAAGCCGACCCTCTACAGCCATTTCAAGGGCAAGCAGGAGCTGTTCGC
>CAZOTR010000373.1:0-2982 GCA_964582755.1 uncultured Methylococcaceae bacterium
AGCACCCCCGCCACCACGCGCAAGGAAATGTCCGTCACATCGTCGGAGACCCGCCGCCCGTTGGGATAGCCCGCCTTGTCCCCGGCCAGGAACGCCAGCCGGTTGCGCTGCGCCGCCGCCGTCGAGGGGATGCCGGTGTTGACACGCAGCAAATCGGCGGCCGGCCCGGCCTGGGCGGGGGAGCAGCCGGGGCAAATCGGGGCCGCGTAGAACACCAGCGGCACCAAGTCCAGGCGCGGAGCCGCAGGGATCGTCACCGCGCCGCCATACACCGCGTTGACGACCCGCGCCAGCAAAGGATCGGCCAGATAATTGACAAACTGCGCGTCGTTTTTCGGCTCGCTCATGCTGAACTTGTCCTTGTCCGCCGTGCCGATCAACAACTCGTTGATGAGCGGATTGCCCATGCGCTGGATCTGCACCCTGTCGCGGGTCAAGCTAGGCTTGCCGCCCGGCACACTGGCAAACGCCTTGACGCGGGGCCGCGAAGTGCTGGCGTAAGTCCCCAGCACGGCTTGCGCGTCGCCCGCCGGGTGCAGCTTGCCGTCGCCGGTCAACAGATGGATCGGAACCTCCAAGGCGATGGTGTTGACATTGAACCCGGCGACATCGTCGGCGGCGAAATTCTTCGCCTGCCCATCCTGGCCGGCCGAGAACACGGCGGGGATGCCGCTGGCAAACGCGGCGGGCCGGTAGTTGACCGAGTCGAAAGTCGCGCCCAAGTCGATGTAAAACGGATCGTCCACCGTGCCGGCGAACACCCGGATGCCATACGGCAAGTTGTAAACGCCCTGCCTGGCCAGATTCTCGTAATTCGGCATGGTCCTAGGGCCGACATTCGACGGCACGGCGACCAAGGTCTGCCCGCCGGTCAGGTCGTATTTTTGCTTGTTGGCCCCATGGCCGACGAAGGCGGTCACCGTATACGTCTGGCGCAGGCCCAGCCCCTCCGAGCCGGGGCCGTCCAGCGCGGTGATGGCCGGCGGGACCAGCGGCGTGCCGGGCGGGAATTTGTCCGGGTTCGGCGAATTGGCCGGGGTGGCGACGCCCGTCCCCGCGCCGACCAGGCCGGTGAACACCCCCGGCAAGCGGTATTCGGTCTTGAAGCGGAACTGCACGGTGATGTCCTCGTCCGCGTCGAAATTGTTGTCGATCTTCATCTCGTAGACGATTTCCGGGTCGAAGGGGAAATAATTCGGCCCGTTGGCAGGTTCCAGCAGCGGATCGACATTCAAGATCATCGTCAGTTTGCCGGGGTCGTCATAGCTCACGAAGGCGAACCAATCGGTGATGTCGGCCTTGGTGTCCAAGGCGGTCAGCGGCGCCTCGCGGTGGTCGGCCGGCCAGGCCGGCGGCACCGCTGCCAAGGCGGCAAGCAGGAGGGAGGCGGATAGCAGTGTGCGGCGGAAGGGTGTGGACATGGCAATGGCTCCTTATGGCTGGGTCGCAGGGAATGGGGCGGCAGGCAAGCCGCCGCCGCCCCAGCCGTCAGGCTTGGGGCGGTTTCCCTGATCTATACGCAGCCAGAAGGAAATTGGATGAAGGAGCGGGCCATGCCCGCGAATAATCTGGGCTAATGCCATGATTGCGGCAAAAATGTCGCGGGCATGGCCCGCTCCTACCTAGGCAGGCGGATTCAACCCGCTCTGCGGCCCCAGCGCGTCAGCCGGTGCGCCAGCCAGACGGCGAAAGACGCGGGACTGAGCGTTTGGTTTTTCGTCGAGGCAAACGCGATGAAGACACAATCGCTGACGGCGACGGCCGGGGCGTGGATGGTGCCGGGTTCGGCGCGGCAATAATCGCCCACGCCCAAGGTATGGCCGTGCAAGATCACCTGCCCCGCCAGCATGTACAACTCCTCCAGGTCGGCATGCCAATGCCGGGGATAGACGCTGCCGGCCGCCATGCTGACCAAATTGCTGGCGAACTTGCGCTCGGGGTCGAAATGCAGGCGTTTGCGGCGGATGCCGGGGATGCCGGTCTCTTCCCATGGCTTTTGCTGGCTGCGCACCAGCAAAATGCCCGGTTCCAAGACCATCTCGGCAGATTGGGCAGGCTGCGCCGCGCCCGGCAAACGCGCCAGCAACCGCTCCCGCAGCGCGGGCGGCGGCGGCATGGGGCTGGCCGCTTCCAGCAACGCCGCCGCCGTCTGGCCGTGTTTAGCCGCCAGCGCCTGCGCCGCGCCGTCCGTTCTGGCCTGTGACTCGAACGCGGACTGTTCCGGCTCTTCCAAAAGGCCCAAGGCATGCAGCGCGGCCAGGGTGGGCAAATCGTCGGGCAAAGGAGTGTTCATGGTTTCTCACGCAGATTCAAACCGGCTGGTTCTTCCAGCAATTCGCCCAGCCGGGCCATGCCGTTGCGGATGTAAGTCTTCACCGTGCCTAACGGCATGCCGCAATGCGCGGCGATTTCGCTTTGGCTCAAGCCCCTAAAAAAAGCCAAGGCCAGCTTTTGCCGCTCGATGGGCGGCAGGCGGGCGAGGCAAGCCCGCACATGGCGGGAGCGCTCCGCCGCCGCCGCCAAATCCTCCGGCCCGTCCCCAGGGTCGGCCAGCGCCTCCGCGAAGTCGTCGATGTCGCAGTCTTGGGAAGTCTTGCGCAGCGTCCGCAAGCGGTCGATGGCGCGGCTGCGGGCGATCATCAACAGCCAAGCCAGCGGCCCCGCCCTCTCCTCCCGGTAATTGCCCGCCTCCTGCCAAACCTGCAAAAACGTGTCCAAAACCACCTCCTCCGCCAGCCCCTCGTCCTTCAACAGGAAGCGGGCCAAGCCGTAAACCTTGGCGCAGGTCAGGTCGTAGAACGCCGCCATCGCCGCCTCGTCAGCACGCGCAACGGCGGCCAACAGCTTTTTGAGTTCAATATCGGGGGATTGTTCTGGCAAACCGTCGCTCCCTGCTGATGGATACGGAATTGGCGGCCCGGCGGATGTGCCGCCGGGGGCTGCGGAGGAAGGCCAGTCTAGCAAAATCCGCCGTTGCCGCCG
>CAZOTR010000374.1:0-2971 GCA_964582755.1 uncultured Methylococcaceae bacterium
AGAAGCGTTTATGCAACCAACAGGAAACCCCATGGCAACAGACAACTACACTATCCGCCGCTTAAGCCGGGCCGAACTGGACACGGTTTTCCAGTGGTCGGCCTTGGAAGGCTGGAATCCCGGTTTGCGGGACGGCGATGGCTTTTACGCGGCAGACCCGCAAGGTTTTTTCGGCGGGTTTGCCGGCGGGGAATTGGTCGGTTCGGTGTCCGCCGTGGCCTACGGCCAACAGTATGGATTCATCGGCTTGTATATCGTCAAGCCCGAATTCCGCGGGCGGGGGTATGGCATGGCCTTGTTCAGCGCCGCCCTGGATTATCTGGGGGACCGGACCATAGGCTTGGATGGCGTGGTGGAACGCCAGGCGGATTATGCCCGCTCGGGCTTCCAGGCGGTGTACCGCAATGTCCGTTTCCGCGCCGTCGCCGCCGGCCCGCAGCCGCTGGCGGAAGGCGTCACGCCCTTGGCGGAGATTCCTTTCGAGGCGGTGTCGCGCTATGACGCGGCGCTGCACCCCGCGCCCCGGTCGGATTTTCTCAAGCATTGGTTGGCCCAGCCCGGCACGCTGGCCTTGGCCAAGCAGGACGCGGGCCGTCTGGCCGGTTACGGTGTCATCCGCCCAGCGCACGAGGGGCATAGGATAGGGCCGCTGTTCGCCGACGATGCCGACAGCGCCCGGCAATTGTTCTTGGGGCTGTGCGCGGGCGTGGCGGCGGGCGGGCCGGTTTTCTGGGATGTCCCCGAGATCAACCCGGCGGCGGTGGCTTTGGCGCATAGTCAGGGCATGGAGATGGTTTTCGAGGCGGCGCGGATGTATAAAGGCATGGTCCCGGCATTGCCGATGGAAAAGATATTCGGCACCACCACGCTGGAGCTGGGTTGATGGCCTTGTTCTTCACATATCCGATCCCAAGGGGGAACCCATGAAAAAATTAGCCATCAGTCTGGCGGCGAGCGCCAGCCTGTTGTCCGCGGCCCATGCCGACCCGATCAAGACGGTGTTCGTCATCGCCCTGGAAAACCACAACTGGACCCAGCCGGACCATCAGTTCACCGGTGGCCAGCAACAAATCTACAACAATCCCGCCGCGCCCTTCCTCACCGGCTTGGTCGATGGCACGCTAGGCACGACGGTGAACGGCCAGACCCTCACCAGCCAGACCGCTTACGCGACCGCTTACCACAATGTGTTGGCGACGCCTGCCGGCGCCACCGGCTTGAACAGCATCCACCCCTCCGAGCCTAATTACATCTGGTCGGAGGCCGGCACCAATTTCGGCGTGTATAACGACAACACGCCTTACGGCCCCGGCGGCAGCAACCAGAACACCAACCAGCATTTGACCGGCCTGATGCAACAGCAAGGGGTCAGTTGGAAGTCGTACCAAGAAGACATAGACTTGCTTCCCGCCTCCGGTTCCGTCAACCAGCCCGGCGGCAACAGCCTGACCAGCACCGTCGCGGCGCAGGGCCAATGGACCGTGCCGCTGAACAATTTCGCCGGCACTTCGGCGGCTTACACCAACCCATACAACGGCTCGCACCAGTACGACTACGGCGTCAAGCACAACCCGATGGCCTTCTTCATCGATACCAACGGCGGCAACGACAGCACCCCGGCCAACTCGCAAAGGCTGAACTATGCCCCCTTGCAACAATTGCAGACCGACCTGGACAACAACACCGTGGCGCGTTACAACTGGATCAGCCCGGACCAGTTCAACGACATGCACACCGCGTTGACCGGCGGCTTCACCTATAACGGCACGGGTTTTACTGGCGACCAGGCGGCGATTGCGCAGGGCGACAACTTCTTGAGCCTCATCATTCCGCAGATCATGGCTTCGCAGGCTTACCAAGACCATGGCGCGATCATCATCTGGACGGACGAAACCGCATCGACCGCCACTGGTCAGTTGAACGATTTCAACCACACCCTCGCCGAGATTGTGATTTCCCCGGACGCCGCCCCCAATGTCAACGGCAAGCCCTACGCCAGCCCGGCGAACCTGACCCATAGCGACGACCTGCGCACGCTGCAAGACCTCTTTGGCCTGCATACCAACCAGACGGTCAGCGGCTATCTGGGCGACGCGGCCAATGCCCAGGGTCTGGGCAGTTTGTTCGCCGCCGGCGCGACCTCGCCAGCGCCGGCCCCCGCCACCTTGTGGCTGTTAGGCTCGGGCTTGCTGGGCTGGGCGGGGTTTGGGCGACGCCGTAGAGGGGGGTGGGCGTAGCTTCTCCCCCTCAATCAAGCCCACAAATCCGCCAAGGAAAACTCGACCGCGTCAAACGGGGGGACGGCGACGCGGTCGTCATCTTTCAGCGCGGCAATCAGCGTCCAGCGGCCTTCCCGCAGATCAAACGCCTCCAAGGTCTGCGCCTCCGGATCGACGATCCAGGCATGGGCTATGCCATAACGGGCATAAACCGGCAGCTTCACCACGCGGTCTTTCTTCGCCGTGGCCGGCGAGAGGATCTCGCAGACCCAATCGGGGACGACCTCGAAGCGATGGTCTTCGGGGACGGACGGCATCCGCTCGCGCCTCCACCCGGCCAAGTCCGGCACCGCCACTTCCACATCGCGGATGAAATGCACCTCGGGTTCTAGGATGATCCACCAGCCGCCAGGGCCACCACGGCCAAAGTCGAATGGCGTTATCAAATTGCCGCTCAATCCACGCCCCGCCAAGCCATGGCGTCCCTTTGGGCGCGGCATGGCATACAGTGCCCCGTTCAAAATCTCGCCGGTGACATGCTCTGGCAAGGCCAGCAATTGCGCATACAGGCTCGGTTTCAACACGGCGCTCATGGGAGTCTCCTGTCAGTCATCAAATCGCATGGGCCGATGATAAGCCTTCGGCCGGGAAGCACAAGATCGAATCTTTTGGGAATCCAGGCGAATTTCTCGGGTTCCCAACCGCCCGGCGGGGCGTTCGCGCAAGGGCCGTTCAAGCGTCGCTACGCGACG
>CAZOTR010000375.1:0-2965 GCA_964582755.1 uncultured Methylococcaceae bacterium
GGCAAAAATCGTCGACCAGGCAGAACGTTTCGGTCAAAGAGTCCATGGATGCCTCCCGCTTGGGCTGTGATTTGTTTGAGGAAACAATATCTTACGCCAAATGGCAGGCATCCGCCCCCAGACTTCTTATCCCGAACTCAGGTTATTTAATGTCTGCCGCCTGCGGGTAGGCCTTGTGGAAGGCCTCCAGCACCGGCTTGGGGACTTGCTGCTCGGTCAGCTTTTTTTCCTCGCCCGCATTTGCGCCGGTCGAAAGGGCGGCAAGGCCCAGCAAAGTCGGGATCAACAGGGGTTTCAGGTTTTTCATCATGTGTTCCTATCGTGGATGGGATGGATCGACGGCCGCCGTGGCGCAAGTTGGCGATTAGACGGCTCGTTGTACGGTTCCATTAAAACGCCGACGTGCTTAAGGAAGACTTAAACCGCTTCCCCGCCGGTCATTCCCTGCTTTGCAACCAAGCCAAGGCGTTTTGCTTGTCGCCGTAGTCGAAGTGGCGCACCTGGGCGTGGACAAAATGGCTGACGATGCTGGGCATGATCGACAGGAAGCCGCTGTCGGTGACGGCGGCGACCTTGGCGACGTGCCGGTGGTGGTCTTTGACAAATTTCAGATGCGACAGCAAGCTAGCGAAGTCGGCCCAGCCGGGAAAGGATTCGGCGTGGATCAGCAAGCCATGCAACTCGCCTTCCGATTCAATGTAAGGGTCTACCAATTGCGCCAGCACCTCGAAATCCGCTTGTTGCAGCGGGCCTTCCGGGGTGACGATTAAGATGCCTTGGTCGCGCAGCAGTTCGGGGTGGATCATGTCGGTGGCTCCTGTGTGGGGTTGGGCCATGGGTTGGTTGGCCGTGGAGAGGGCTGCCTATCCTTACATGGCGGGCCGGACACTTTCAAATAGTTCCATTGCCGCGAGCGACATCCAGGCACGGGCTGATATTGTTGGAGGAAAGCCCAAACCTAACGCCACCGCGTCACATCTCGACTCTACCCGTTTTCTGAGGCGACCCCAACAACGGCATGTGCAATGGGTCCGTCAGGGTTCATAATTGCGTCCATCCTCCCAAAATCCACATTGGCGCACGACAATCCGGGGTAAATCCGGTCTGTCAGGCCCGTGGCATTTTCGCGGAAGCGAAAACAGGCCCGTCCAACGTCAAGCGCCGTCTTTAGCTTCAGACAATGCGACCCATGGAAAACACGATCATCCAAGAGTTCGGCTTGCCGACCTGGTTTCCCGACGAGGATGTTCCCCAGCCGGTGGCCGAGTTCTGTTTCGAGACCGACAAACAGCCGCTGGAGTATGCCGTCGATCTGGCGGCCCGGCGCGGATTCCATCCGCTGTGCAGACCCATGCCGCGCATCGGCCCCGATGTGGTCGGCCTGGGCCTGGCCGTGGAAGGCAAGTTCGTGCCGCTGATGGTCAGGCTGGGAAGCGGCAGGGGAGGGCGGCAACCGCCCGCGGGCGGTTGGCCGACAAAGGTTTGATCCGGCGGCGAACCGGAATCCCGCCAGTCGATAGGCTGGGTGGGTTGCCAGAATGAGACCCGCAAAGGGGAGGGCTGGTTGGCCAATTTTTGTCCAATCGCCGGAGGCCAGACACGGCAAGCCATCGAACCAGATTTCCAATCATCCATCCACAGTTCCTGTGGACAACTTGCGCCTCAACCGAAGGGCGGTGGTCATGTCCGGTCAGCCATGCCCGTGGCCTTCACCCCAGCCACGGCCTTCGCCGCCTCCATGGTGTTCATGGCCCTCGCGTCTTTCGCCCCAGCCATTCCCGCCCCAACCCTGGCCTCGGCCAGCGTCGAAGTCACGGTGTTCTTGGTAGCCAGCGCTCGGGTAGCCCTTCGGATAAGCATAACCGCCGTAAACGGGCGTCCGGTATCCGTAGCCGACACTAGGCCGGTAGCCGTAAGGGGCGTTGTAGTATCCCGGAGCGCAGGCTGTCAGGGACAGGGAGAGTCCGACCAGTAGCACACACAGTAGCCGTTTCATTGGAGTCTTCACTTGAGTGTAATATTCAACCATTACCGGAGTATTCCCCGGCGTTGGCTCAAACAATACGCCTCGCTGCTTAACGCGGCCTTAAACCAGGGCGGACGGGCAAGAACGCAATATTTTGTATATATGTTTCTACATTGTTCCCGGCTTCCTGTAGAATCAGAAGCGAAACAAGCAACCCACCGTCGAGGCGTCCCATGACCATCACCACGCTATCCAGCCGAGAATTCAACCAAGACGCCAGCCGGGCCAAAAAAGCCGCGAGCAACGGGCCGGTGTTCATCACCGACCGGGGACGGCCCGCGCATGTGTTGTTGACTATCGAGGAATACCGGCGGATCACCGCCACCCAAGCCAGCATTGCCGACTTGTTGGCGATGCCGGAGGCTGCCGACATCGAGTTTGAACCGCCCCGACTGGGCGGCGGGCTGTGCCGCCCGGCGGACTTGTCCTGATGTACCTGCTCGACACGAATGTCGTTTCGGAATTGCGCAAGGCGCAATCGGGGAAGGCGGACAAGCACGTCAAGGCATGGGCCGACAGCGTCGCCGCCTCCAGCCTGTTTTTGTCGGCGATTTCCATTTTGGAACTGGAAACCGGCGTCTTGCTGGTCGAACGGCGCGACCCGCGACAAGGGGCGATGCTACGCGCCTGGCTGGATCACCGGGTGTTGCCCGCCTTCGCCGGGCGCGTCCTCGCCGTCGATACCGCCGTCGCGCAATGCTGCGCCAAGCTGCATGTGCCGGACCCCCGCGCCGAGCGCGACGCCCTCATCGCCGCCACCGCGCTCGTCCATGGCATGACGGTGGTCACCCGCAACGTGGACGACTTCAGGCCCACCGGCGTGGCCATCCTCAATCCTTGGCAGCCTTAAACGTCTGCGCCGTCCCCAAATCCGGCAAGCCGCTCGGTTTCGCATCCGTTTAAACGAAGGGTTGGGCGGATGCGCTATGCTATCTATAA
>CAZOTR010000376.1:0-2963 GCA_964582755.1 uncultured Methylococcaceae bacterium
GAACCCAAACGAGTTCCGATCCGCCGTGGTTTCAGCGACGGGTTCCAGGCCCAGCAGGTGGAGTGCCTGCATCGCCCGGTCTTTCATCGTCGGGACAGTCGCCGCAAACTGCACATCACGACAGCCCATCTTTGGGATGGGCGGAAATCATCCATCCCTTCCATCCATTCCGAGGCCAACGCTACGAGATCCTTAAAACCCGACGCGTGGCCGGTGTCGAAACGCTCATCCTGCGCCACCCGGAACTTGGCAGCTACGCCGTGGCCCGCGAGTGGACCGACCGCGCAGAGCACTTACCCCAAGATACCCTGGCACCCTCTCGCTACCCGTTCGATGCCGAACGGCTTTTGCAGTTGGCGGCGCTTCTTGAGCAACTAGACCATGCCAAGGGGGTCAGCGAATGACTCCGCTTGGCGCCCGAACAGATCAGGCCTTCAAAAGGTCTGACAGGCATGACAAAACCATCCTGCGCAACTTTTTCAGCCATGGCCATGGGTGCAGCGGCCAACTCGCTCAGTGGCTTCCCCGACATCCGCTGGGCCGGTGCCATCATCGCCAACATGCTCGAAGGCTGGCTGGATGCCACCGAATCGCGAGGAGCCTTAGCGGAGGAATGCCATGAGCGCCAAGATTGCGGAACAACATCGCCAGAGGCCGGCCTACATTTATGTCCGCCAGTCGACGGTTGCACAGGTGCGCTTCCACCAGGAGAGCACCGAGCGCCAGTATGCGCTCCGCGAGAAAGCGCTGGAACTGGGCTGGACGGCGGCAGCGATCCGAACCCTCGACGGGGACCTGGGTGTCTCCGGTGCGCAGATGGCCGGGCGGGAGGATTTCAAGACGCTGGTGGCGGACGTGTCGATGGGAAAGGTAGGCGCGGTGTTTGCCTTGGAGGCATCCCGGCTGGCGCGTTCGAGCCTCGACTGGCATCGCCTGATCGAGTTATGCGCGTTGACCGGGACGCTGGTGATCGACGAGGACGGCTGCTACGACCCGGCCGACTTCAACGACGGGCTCCTGCTGGGGCTCAAAGGCACCCTCGCCCAGGCAGAGCTGCATTTTCTGCGCGCGCGCCTCCAGGGCGGCAAGCTCAACAAGGCCAGGAAGGGCGAACTGCGCTTTCCCTTGCCGGTCGGCTTGTGCTACGGCGAAGAAGGCCGGATCATTTTGGATCCCGACATCGAGGTCCAAGG
Source organism: uncultured Methylococcaceae bacterium (assembly GCA_964582755.1). Classification (GTDB taxonomy): domain Bacteria; phylum Pseudomonadota; class Gammaproteobacteria; order Methylococcales; family Methylococcaceae; genus Methylumidiphilus. The sequence continues at coordinate 1,194 of CAZOTR010000376.1, forward strand.
GGCCGTGCGCCTGATCTTCAGCCTGTTCCGGGAGACAGGGAGCGCCTACGGGGTGATGCAACGCTTTGCCCGCCTCGGCCTGCGGTTTCCCAAGCGTTCCTACGGAGGCGTTTGGGCTGGCCAGCTGGTATGGGGGCCGCTCACCCACAGCCGCATCCTGGGCGTCCTGAAGAACCCCTCCTATGCCGGTGTCTACGTCTTCGGGCGCTACCAGCCGCAACGGACGATAACGCCCGCAGGCGAAATCCACGCCCATGTCCGCCCGGTGGAAATTGAAGCCTGGCGGGTCTGCTTGAAAGACCATCACGAGGCTTATGTCAGCTGGGAAGAGTTTCTTCGCAACCAAGAGATCCTGGCGAAAAACCAGACCAATGGCGAGGCGACCGTTTTGAGCGGGCCGGCGCGGGAAGGGCTGGCGCTCTTGCAGGGCCTGCTCCTGTGCGGGAGTTGCGGCCACCGCCTGACGGTGCGCTACCGGGGCAACGGGGGGCTTTATCCTGTCTACGAATGCAACTGGCTCCGGCGCGAGGGCCGCGCCACCAAAGCCTGCATGGCGGTCCGTTGCGACCTTTTGGACGGGGCCATCGCCGGGCAGGCCTTGGCGGTGTTGAAACCGGCGGACATCGAACTCGCCCTGGAGGCTTTGCGCGACCTCGAAGCCCGCGACCAGGCGGCGGTGCGGCAGTGGCAGATGCGCCTTGAGCGCGCCGGTTACGAAGCCCAGCTCGCCGAAAAGCGTTACCAGGAAGTCGACCCCGCCAACCGGCTGGTCGCCGCGACCCTCGAACGCCGCTGGAACGAAGCCCTGGAGCGGCTGGAGGATCTCAACCGGCAGTTTGCCGAAACCGGGCAGCGGGAACCCCGGGTGGTCACCCCTGGGCAGAAAGCCCAAGTGCTGGCCTTGGCTCAGGATCTTCCGCGTCTTTGGAGCGCGCCCACCACGCAGACCAAGGACCGCAAGCGGATGCTGAGGCTGCTGATCCAAGACATCACCGTCGAGAAGCCGCACGGGATCCGCCAAGCCTTGCTGCATGTCCGCTGGCACGGCGGGGCATGTGTGGATGTCGCCGTCACGCTGCCTCCGCCAAGGCCTGACCAGGTGCGCTATCCGCCTGAAGTGGTGGAGCGCGTCCGCGAACTCGCTTCCGAGCTTGCCGATAACGGCCAAATCAGCGAACAGCTCAACAAGGAAGGCCTTCTCAGCGCCACCGGCCAGCCTTTCAACAAATCGATGGTCCAGTGGATCCGTTACCGCCACGCCATTCCCATGGTGGCGTTGCATGATCCCGAGGAACTGACCGTCAAGCAGGTTGCCGAACACTTCGGCGTCAGCAGCCATGTCGTCCGCTATTGGATTGACCATGGCATCCTACCGACCCGCCAACACGGCCCCCAGAAAGCCCATTGGATCAAGCTTAGTCAGGAACAAGAACAAAGGCTATGGCACTGGATAGAAAGCTCAAGCAGGATAAAAACACCAAAACATCCCCAAGACCCATTGTAAAAGGTGCATCATGAAGCCAACGTCGGTATCCCTAGCGGTCGCTTCTTGCCGTTGCTTTTGGGTATAAATACCCTTCTCAGCGGACTCGGCTGATAGCCGCGCCTTTTGAGTGACAACATGGCTTGAGACTTGGCCTCCGGTGTGGGCCATGTCTGCCCATCAACTCCGGGGGTGTTCTTGCCTTGGTTTTCGGTCACTCGTTTCACAGCAATCGCTTTGCCGCTGTACGAGTGGGTCAGCAGCCATTGCAAGGCTTTCACCTTGCC
>CAZOTR010000377.1:0-2956 GCA_964582755.1 uncultured Methylococcaceae bacterium
CCCTGGCTGTTGTTGGCGGTGCTGCCCGAAGCCGCCTGGGCGGAAGGCGGCGGGAAGACCCTGGACTTGACGCGCCATGCCGTCGGTTACATCTCCCTTGCGGCGTTTGCCATCGCCTATGTGCTGGCGATGTTGGAAGAGACCACCATGCTGCGCAAGTCCAAGCCCATGGTCTTCGCGGCCAGCCTGATTTGGGTCTTGATCGCTTCCGTCTATGCCGGCGGCGGCATGGAGGAGGCTTCGGGGAAGGCGTTCCGCTCCAATCTGGAAGGCTATGCCGAGTTATTCTTGTTCATCATGGTGTCGATGACCTATTTGAATGCGATGGAGCAGCGCGGGGTGTTCGACAACCTGCGCATCTGGCTGCTCAGTAAAGGCTTTGGCTACCGCAAGCTGTTTTGGATCACCGGCATCCAGTCCTTCTTCTTGTCTTCCGTGGCCAACAACCTGACCACCGCGCTGTTGATGGGGGCCGTGGTGATGGCGATGGCCAAGGACAACCGCCGCTTCATCTGCGTGGCTTGCGTGAACATCGTGGTCGCCACCAATGCCGGCGGCTCGTTCAGCCCGTTCGGCGACATCACCACCTTGCTGGTCTGGCAGAAGGGCGTCGTGCCGTTCGGGCATTTCTTCTCCCTGTTGATTCCGTCCATCGTCAACTTTTTGGTGCCTGCCGCCATCATGCATTTCTGGGTGCCGAAGGAGTTCCCGGAGTCTGCTGGCAAGCCCAAGCCTTTGCGGCACGGCGCCAGGGGCATCATCGTCCTGTTTGCCCTGACCATCGTCACCGCCGTGTGTTTCGAGAATTTCTTGGGGCTGCCGCCGGTCGCCGGGATGTTGGCCGGCCTCACCTACCTGAGCTTTTATTTCTACTACCTGTTCAAGGTGCGCGTAGACATGCACCATCTGCACCATGACCCCAAATCGGCCAAGGCGGTGAAGAAAGTGGACATGCCTCCCGAATTGGTCGAGACGAAGCAGCACTTCGACGTGTTCCACAGCGTCGCCCACTTGGAATGGGACACCTTGCTGTATTTCTACGGCGTCATGGTCAGCGTCGGTGGCCTGAGCTTCATCGGCTACCTGACCCTGGCTTCGCATTTCCTCTATACCTCCGACCTCGACCCCACCATCGCCAACGTGCTGGTGGGCATCATCTCGGCGTTCATCGACAACGGCACCATCATGTTTGCGGTGCTGACCATGGCCCCGAAAATATCGGAAGGGCAGTGGCTGCTGGTGACGCTGACCGCCGGGGTGGGCGGCAGCATGTTGGCGATTGGCTCGGCGGCGGGCGTCGGGCTGATGGGCCAGAGCAAGGGTGCGTATTCGTTCGTTTCGCACCTGAAGTGGACGCCGGTCATCGCGCTGGGCTACGCCGCCAGCATCCTCGCGCATTTCTTAATCAACCAGCGCTATTTCTAAGAGCCTTCCGATGCGTAAGTTCACACGACTGGCCGGGTGCCTGCTGTTGGCGTTTCCCGCCCTGGGCTGCGCGGAAACGGCCGCAGAAAGCCACGCATTGGACATGACCCGCCACTGGGCCGGTTATTTCTCGCTGGTGGTGATGGTGTTGGCTTATGTCGCCGCCATGCTGGAAGAGGGAACCTATCTCAGAAAATCCAAGCCGATGCTGCTGGGCATGTCGCTGGTCTGGTTCGCCATCGCCCTGGCCTACCGGCAACAGGGCGGCGATGTGCGTTTGGTGACCGAGGCGTTCCAGTCGAATTTGCTGGCGTTCATCGAACTGATGCTGTTCATCATGGTGTCGATGGCTTATCTGAACACGATGGAGGACATGCGCGTCTTCGAGGCGCTCAGGAATAAGCTATTGGCCTCGCGTTTTGGCTACCGCAAGCTGTTTTGGATCACCGGTTTCCTGGTGTTCGCCCTTTCCAGCCTAATCAACGGCTTGACCACAGGGCTGTTGATGGGCGCGGTGGTCATGGCGGTGGGCAAGGACAATCCCCGTTTCGTCTCCATCGCCTGCGTCAACATTGTCGTGGCCGCCAACGCAGGCGGGGCATTCTCCCCGCTGGGCGGCATCTCGACGCTGTTCGTCTGGCAAAAAGGGATGCTGGAGTTCGGCCAGTTTTTCAACTTGTTCATTCCCTGTCTGGTGAACTTCCTGGTGCCGGCCGCCATCATGCATTTCGCCCTGCCCAGGGCCTGTCCGGTGGTCAAAGCCAAGCCGGTGAAACTGCAACGGGGCGCGGTCGTGGTCATCGCGTTGTTTGGCGTCACCATCGCCCTGGCGGTGGTCTTCGACATGTTGCTGCACTTGCCGCCCGCCGCCGGCATGTTGGCCGGACTGAGCTTGCTGGAGTTCCTCAGTTTTTATCTGCAAAACACGGAACAGAAGCTCGTCCAAGAAATGATGATGTATACCTTGGACTTCCGCGACCGTGGCAAGCCCGGCGTGAAAACGGGAATCCAAGAGGATAGTAGCTATGAGATTTTCGAGAAGATCGGACGCCTGGATTGGGACACGCTGCTATTTTTTTGCGGCGCGATGATTGGCATCGGCGGGCTGGGCTTCATCGGCTATTTGGACGCGGTCTCCCAGTGGCTATATGGTCAACATGACCCCTCTGTGGCGAATGTGTTGATCGGCCTGTCGTCCGCGTTCGTGGACAATGGCACCTTGATGTTTGCCGTTTTGAGCATGAACCCCGACATCCCGCAGGGCCAGTGGCTGTTGCTGACGCTGACTTTGGGGGTGGGTGGCAGCCTGCTCGCCATCGGCTCGGCCCCCGGCATCGGCTTGCTGGGGCTCACCAAGGGGAAATATTCGTTCGTTGCCCATCTGAAATGGTGCCCGGTGATACTGTTGGGCTATTTCGCCTCCATCGGCGTCCATTTCCTGGTGAACGCCCGCTTCTTTTAAGCGTTACAATAGGCCATTTTTAACCGCCCGCTGATTAGACCCTGGCCCCGCACATGATCGACTACGAGG
>CAZOTR010000378.1:0-2951 GCA_964582755.1 uncultured Methylococcaceae bacterium
TATCTTTGGCCGTTTGTTTCAAAAGCCGAGTTTCTTATGTCATTAGATACTCGTCGCTGGAAAACAAAGCCGCGCCGCTTGCGGCAAAGGCGGGATGTTTTCCATGCCCCTGCGAAGCCGCAGGCACCGGGCGGGTTCCCGTTAGGGAACCTGCAAGGTGCAACGAAGCGGCGTAGAGTCATCTGCGAACGAGAAGCGCAGGCTTCGAGTTGAGCGGGGACGGCGCAGGCTGCCCGTAGGGCAAAGTAGTGCCTTGGCGGGAGCTGAAGCCTGTTGGAACAGGTTTCAGACTCGACCGCCCGGCACTCCCTTTATAGTGCCATCGAATTGATTGCAGCCATCTATCCTCACTTATCCATTCGTGAACGGGAGAATTACGAAGCAGCAATCGAAAGGTTTGATTTTTCTCTGCATCGACGTTACGCGAATACGAAATCCGAAATTCTAAGTTGTCTTTATGCCGCAATCGGGAAAGACCATCTAGCCACTAGTACCGCCTGTCAGCGGCTTGACGCGGCAATTGTGCAAGAACAATCGCTTGAAAATAAACGACCATTTGAAGTTAGCAGTTATTGGGGAGAATGCGAACCTCACGACTGGATTAGAGGCAATGCTTCCAGCCCTCCAAATTCTGAAGTTTTGGCCTTCAATGACCATATTGAGAAAGTTTTGTCAGCCTTCAAAACTTCGCCTACGCCCGATGGCTTGGCCGAATTGGTGGCGGGTATCGAGGAACTCAACTGCCTTGTCGAATCTTTGCGCATAGAGGGGCTTCTTCTTGATGTGGACAGCACGGCTTCGGATACGCTAGCAAGGTGCGCCGGGGCTGTGCTTAATGCTGAACCCAACGCGAAAATTCATCGAGACGAGTTTATCAAACTTCTGCTGTGCTTATCAGAGCATCCCGATCCCGAAACACGGCCAGACACTGAAGCGAATTTCGCCAAATCCCCAAGCTGGGGCTGTCCATGTCCCCGTATCCGAGCCGCCGAAGCCATTGCTTCGATCATGGGGTTGCCAGAGGTTTGGCCGATGGTGGTGAATACTGTTGAACGATTGGCCTTGCGAGACACCCATCCGGCGGTTCGCATGATGGTTATCAACAGGCTCTGCGGGCTGTGGAAAGACCGGCGCGATGATATGTGGCGATTGCTTGAAGAAGTTTCCAGGCAGGAGCAAAACGCGGGGGTAGTGCAATCGATTTTCGGCGTTTTGCGGAACCTTCGTGACGTTGAGCCGACACAGGTCGAAGCGCTTTTTCTCCCAATTATCGACCGAATTACTTCTTGCCCAAGAAGTGAACATGTCGCTGCGAATCTGCTTGTGTATTTCGCAATTGTCAGAGATCGGCCCCTATCGCGCACACGACTAGATAATTGGGTGTCTAATTTTGAAGCGAACGAAGAGCATGTGCGGGCGGTAATTTGCCAATTACGGGGTTTAGTTGTCTTGGGCTATGAGGACATTAAAGAAGAAGATGTAGAAATTGGAAGACGGACACGGGAATTCATAACGACCACGTTTGATAAAATCGAACCAGCCATCCGTTCTTGGCCAATGCGGGGAGGCGAACCGACCACTGAAGAACAAGCCGCTTTCAATTTGCTTAGAGCAATTACGGATGTCTTCTATTTTGGCACTGGTGCGAGGGGGACGGGTAATGACCCAATTATTAAGACATGTGCTGCACAAGTTGCTTTTCTGCGAGACAACGCTCTACTGATACGGCGCATCACTCAATTTGGCACCCCTTACGAAGTCCATTATATGCTCGAAATGTTTGAAGGGATGGTGCCTGCCGAACCCGTACTGTGCTTCGACCTGATTTGTGATGCCTTGCTTCGTTCGGCAGGCGTTGCCCGGTACGAACACGAATCGCTTGGTGCCGACCTTTTCGTTAAATTAGTCGGTCGATATTTGGCTGATTATCGCGGTCTTTTCACTGACGAAACCCGACGTCGTCGACTGATTGACTGCATAGCCGTATTCGTGGAGGCGGGTTGGCCGGAAGCACGACGGCTCTTTCAGAGTCTTCCCGAGTTATTATCCTAGGGGCAAAGGGTTGGCGCTCCAGTGCGTCGTTGGGTTGCGATGGAGCCACATCCCAACGACGCTGGAAGCATCCATCACCGATACAGCAACACCGCCTCCCGCTCCTCCCGCCAAGAATCCTCGTCGGCGACGGCCAGCGCGTCGAGGTCGGACGGGGCGGCTTCCGGGTCGTCCACCCACAGGCGCAACAGCTCGCTGCCGTTGATGAGGTCGATGGCGAGGCGGTCGTGTTCGTATTCGTAGGGGAAGTCGCGCCACAGCGGATAGTCCGGCCAGAGCTTGCGGATTGCCTTGAAGGCCAGGGCTTGCAAGCGCCAGGGGCGGAAGGCGTCGTGCCGGTAGGCAGGATCATCGACATGGATCTGAATCCCCGCGCACAGTTGCCCGGCGTGTTTGTGGAAAGTCGGCTCGAACCAGCAGGGGCGCAAGCGGCAGCGAGTCGGGGGAGGATCTGGACTGGTTCCGCCAGGAAATCCGCAAAGCCTACGGCGGACGCGCCCCCAAGGTGCTGGACCCGTTCGCCGGCGGCGGCGCCATTCCGCTGGAGGCGATGCGCTTGGGCTGCGAAGCCACCGCCGCCGACATCAACCCCGTCGCCTGGTTCATCTTGAAATGCACCCTGGACTATCCGCAGCAACTGGCCGGGCAGAGGCGCCGCTTGCCGGATTTCGCGCTGGCCGATGCCGAGTTCATGGCCGCGTATTTGAAGGCGCAAGGCCAGACGCCGGGGCAGATCAAGCATTATCTCCGCACCGCCGTAGGAGCGGGCTTGCCCGCAATGGATGCGGGATCGGATCGCGCCCAAGGGCGCTCCTACGAGCCGGTGGACGGCGGCATCGAACACCTCGACCGTGGCGAAAACGCGGATTGCTTTGCCCATCCCGAACCGGACGACACGC
>CAZOTR010000379.1:0-2948 GCA_964582755.1 uncultured Methylococcaceae bacterium
TGCCGTAGGAGCGGGCCATGCCCGCGACGGACCCGATGGCAGGTGTTGAAACCGATAGGTCGGTAAGTCGCGCCCTTGGCACACGGAGCGGAACCATCCCTCAGCCAATCACCGCCAAGCCGCCCATGTAAGGCAGCAAAGCCTCGGGAATCTGAATCCGTCCCTCCGCGTCCTGGTAATTCTCCATCACCGCGATCATCGTCCGCCCCACCGCCAAGCCGGAGCCGTTCAGCGTGTGGGCCAGCTCCGGCTTGCCCTGGGGATTGCGCCAACGCGCCCGCAGCCGCCGCGCCTGGAAGTCGCGGAAATTGCTGCACGAGGAAATCTCGCGGTAGGCATTCTGCCCCGGCAGCCACACTTCCAAATCGTAAGTCTTCGCCGAGGAAAAGCCGGTGTCGCCCGCGCACAGCACCATGCGGCGGTACGGCAGGCCCAGTTTTTCCAGAATAATCTCGGCGTGGCGGGTCAGCTCCTCGTGGGCGGCGGCGGAATCCTCGGGCCGCTCGATGCGCACCAGTTCCACTTTCTCAAACTGGTGCTGGCGGATCATGCCCTTGGTGTCCTTGCCCGCCGAACCGGCCTCGCTGCGGAAGCAAGGCGTGTGGCAGACATATTTCAGCGGCAGGCTTTCGACGATCTCATCGCGCACCAGGTTCGTCACCGGCACCTCGGCGGTGGGGATCAAATAAAACGGCGGCTCGCGGACGATCTTGAACAAATCCTCCTCAAACTTCGGCAACTGCCCGGTGCCTCTCATGCTGTCGGCGTTGACCATGTACGGCACGTAGGTTTCCGTGTAGCCATGCTCGGACGAATGCACATCCAGCATGAATTGCGTCAGCGCCCGTTGCAGGCGGGCCAGCGGGCCTTTGAGGACGACGAAACGCGCCCCGGTCAGCTTCGCCGCCGCCTCGAAATCCATGCCCAGCGCCTCGCCCAATTCGGTGTGGTCTTTCGGCGGGAAATCAAACTGGCGCGGCTCGCCCCAGCGCTTGATCTCCACATTATCCGCGTCGCCCTTGCCGTCCGGCACGTCGGCGTCGAGGAGGTTGGGGATGTTTAGCAGCAGTTCTTCCAACTGGGCCTGGATGGCCTCCAGTTCCTGCTCGCTTTCTTTCAGCTTGTCGCCCAGGTCCGCCACGGCGTCCAACAAAGGCTGGACATCCTCGCCCCGCGCCTTGGCCTGGCCGATGGACTTGGAGCGGGTATTGCGCTCGTTTTGCAGGTTTTGCGTCAACACCTGGACGGCCTTGCGGCGGGCCTCCAAGGCGATGAAAGATTCTGGGTTGATTTCAAAGCCGCGCCGGGCAAGTTGGGCGGCGGTTTCATCGAGGTTGGCGCGGAATAAACGGGGATCTAACATAGGATTACACGACTCCTGATTGGATTTAACTTAAGAAATACATGACAGATAACATCCCTGGGAGGGGTGTTATCTATGACTAAATGATGGGGCTATCTGTAAGTATTAGCCGTCCAACTGACAATATGATGCAGCGGAAACCGCCGCCGCAGGGAATGAATGACGGACCCGGCCTTTTCTGGCTCGTCGTAAAACTCCACCACCAAGGGCAGATCCAAGGACAGGTCAACCAAGAAAGCCATGTGAGGTTCGCTTCCCCCGGCGAAGCCTTCCACTCCGCGCAACACAGTCAAGCCGGCCACCTCGCTTTCGTCGTGGAGGAATTTGACGAGCTTGTCCAGCAAATGCTCTTTCTCGCGGATATAAATCCGCACCACGGTCACAGTTTCGGTTTTCATGCTTGCCTCCCCAATACCATTCCGATCCAAACCACCAAAGCCGAGCCTAGGGCATTCAGCGCGAACAGACCGGGCAAGCCGCCCCGGAAGCCCCCGCCAATTTGCGGCAGCTTCAAGGCCAAGCCCACAGTGGACAAAGTGGCCGTCGCGCCGAGCAGGACGACCAGCGCCAGGATTTGCGTCTGCTCCGGCCAGTGCAAGCGGCGCAGGCCCAACTCGGCCCCGAAGCCCAGCCCCAAGGCCGCCGAAACCCAAAAAAAGATGAACGCCCACGGCAGGCCGTCGCCCAGCCAAGGCAGGAACTCACCTGTGAACAGCTTGCGGCCCCACAGCAGGCCGAACCACACCGCCGCCAGGCACAGGGCCACGCTGAGGAAGATATTCAGCAAGGCTTTCAAAGTCTCGCCCTGCTCGAACAGATACAGGCTTTCGATGGCGAAGGTCGAAAAGGTCGTGTAAGCGCCCAGGAAGCCCACCAGCACGGCGGCGCGGTATTCCGGCGTGGCGACGAAGCGCTGCAACATCAACTCGGTCAACAAGCCCATCAAGAACGACCCGCTGACATTGACCAGCAAAGTGCCATGGGGGAACCCCCGGCCCAGCAAATCGTAAATGGCATTCGCCGCCCAAAAGCGGGCCAAGGCCCCGATGGAGCCGCCGGCGGCGATGGCGAGGATTTGGTTCATGGTTTTTTCGGCTTGTCGCCAGGCTGTTTCGGCTTTTGTTCCAACGGCTTCAGCATTTTCCTCGCATCTGCCGGTTTGTGGTCTTGGGGCACACCTTTGCCTTTTTCAGACATGATACCAAGATTGGGCTGGGCTGCCGCAAATCCTTAGCTCCGCCGCCTGTTTGCCGTCTTAGGCCTTTGGAAGGCGTCCCCGCCCAGGTCTCCCGCTTTTGCAAGCCGGCAAAACCTGGATTTGCCATTTTTCGTTAGTTCCTTGACCTGCAACAAACTCACAAAAACAGCATGATGGAAATCAACAAACACACCGCAAAGCTGGCGCAAGCCGCCGGCTCCCTCTCCGCCCTAGCCTTGCTTCCCGCCGGAGCGCAGGCGGGGATCATCCATCATTCCACAACGGTAGGCCCGGTCACGACCTCCGTCAACACGACTTTCTGGGACGTGGACACCGGCAGCGCCAACAACAACGGCATGGACAGCAACAATGCCATTAAGTTAAGCC
>CAZOTR010000380.1:0-2945 GCA_964582755.1 uncultured Methylococcaceae bacterium
ACCAAACCACCCCTGCGGAGATTACAACAATGCCCAACCTTAGCAAGATTGCCCGGAAAATGACAAACTGGATGCAGTTTGACGCCGAGACTGAGCGCAGTTTTTTGCGTGACTATACCGCAAGATTCGCCACTCAGCGGCGGATAGCCAAGATATTAGCGTTAGCCGTCAATCTGATATATCTTGGTGTAGAAATATTGTATGTGCTATCTGATGAAAAGCTTAAGGACGTTTTTATACGAATAATCATACCATTGCGACTAACTAATTTAGCTATAATGCTTATCTTGCTAATTCTTTTGTTTCAGCCAGCAGCAAAAACAAATGAATATTATGTTTGTTGCTGCGCTTACGCCACCGCAATATCTAATTGCCTAATGATATTAGGCATGAATAAATCAATTATTTCTCCTGACTTTTATTTTATCTATAAATATTATGATGGCAGCATTTTTGTTGTGTTTTTGTTTTTATTTGGCTTAACAAAAATGTTGACAAAGCCAACTCTCGCGCTGACGTTTATATTACTATCAATCAGCGTCTTTTATTTTGACTCCGATGATCTCATGAAACTATCAAAGTCTCAAGCAATATATTTTCGTTCCCCTAACCCTCCATTTTATACTTTGATTGTGTTCGCCCTCATTGGCTGCTATATTTCATTTGACCAAGAACACACCGCAAGGCATACCTTCCTGCGCAAACGGGAATTGCGCCGCGCCCGCGAAGAAACGGAAAGCAAGGCGGCCGAACTGCTGGCCTTGAAAGAACAATCCCGTTTAATGGCGGAACAACAAAACCAAGAAAAATCCCGCTTCATCGCCAATGCCGCCCATGACCTCACCAATGCCATGCAGCCGGTGGACAGTTTTCTGGAAGTGGGCCTGTCCGCCGTCTTGCGCGGCGACATGCCGCTGGCGCGGGAATATGTCAAAGAAGCGAAAACCGCCAACCGAGCCCTGCGCACGGCCATCAATGCCATGCTGGACATATCGAAGTTGGAATCGGGGATTATCAAACTCGAATATGGCCATTTCGATGTCAGGCGGCTGGCGGCGGAAATCTTTAACCAACACGAACTGCTTGCCTACAACCACGCGGTGAAACTGCGCCTATCCAGGAATCGCGGTGCGCAAGCGATAGTCCACAGCGACCCGCATCATTTGCGGCGCGTCCTGCTCAATCTGGTTTCCAACGGCATCAAATATGCGGATGCTTCCAAAAACTCGGCAACCGTGGCCATCGCCATTGTCTGCCGGGGGCAATCCATCCGCGTCGATGTCATCGACAACGGCATAGGCATTCCAGCCAGCGAACACGAGAATGTGTTCAAACCCCTGCACCAACTCAACAACCCGGAAAGAAACCGGGACAAAGGCGTGGGCTTGGGTTTGTCCATCGTCCACAGCACGATAAACTTGTTGGCGGGACACCAGATTAGCATGGCCTCGAAGCCTGGAATAGGCACGCGCTTCACCCTGACGTTGCCGAAAGGCGACCCGCTGGACATTGACGCGCCAATATCCTTGGCGGCAGCGGATTGCCTTTTGGACGGGCCTTATGTGCTGCTGGTTGAGAATGACGTTTTGGTGAGAAAATCAGTGGTGGCCTTGCTGAAAGCCAACGGGGCGGAATACGAAGCAGTAGGCTCGGTGGAAGAGTTGCTGGATTTGCTGCAAAAAATCAAGGACGAGCGTCAGTTTGATGTGGTCGTCAGCGACTATCGCCTGCCCGACAGCCGCACCGCCGTCGATGTGTTCGCCGCGCTCAACGCGCACTACGGCGAAGACATTCCCGGACTGGTGATAACCGGCGAAACCGCCGATTTAAGCAACATGAGCGCATTAAAGGACAGGAAGATACTGCGCAAGCCTGTCGAAGCCCGGCACTTGCTGGCGGAAATCAACCGTCTTAGCGGTGATGGGCTTAATTGATTGAATTGTAGGAGCGAGCCATGCCCGCGACCTCGGACTCCATCCATTGCCTGACCTGATTAGCAAGAAGATTCAGCCGACGGGGAAATGCCGTCATTCCGGCAGGGATGCCGGAATCCAGCGTCCAGGGATGGCAAACCTTGAACGTCCACAGATGCCAGATCAAGCACTTGCGCAATCGGCAAGTTACTGTCCATGGCCTGGATTCCGGCATCCCTGCCGGAATGACGGCGGCTGAAACATCTTGCTAATCAGGTTGCCTGAAGCCTTTTGCGGCCATGGGCCGCTCCTACGGAACATATCAATAAATCTCTTTGCCAAGCGGCTGACGGGGCTTCGGCTTAGGCACGGCAATGCCCATCTGCGCCACTGCAACGACCAACTGGGTGCGATTTTTGACGTTGAATTGCTTCAACAACCGGGAAACATAATCTTTGCGCACCGTCCCCTCCGCCAAGCACATCACATCCGCAATCGCACTGTTTGGGAAACCCTGGCAAAGATAATACAGCACTTCAAGCAACCGGCCATTGACACCCAGTTCTTCCAGCGTTTTGCCCAATAGCCACCCCACCCCCCTCATGGCCGAGAATCGACGCAGGCAAAAACAGCCGGTCTTGAAATACCGTCTCCAAGGCTTCGCGCAACACGCCATCGCCCTCCATGTATTTGGGAATATAACCCAAAGCCCCCGCATCCAGGCATTGTTGGACTAAATCCTTTTCGACATGGGCGGACAGCATGATGACGCGGGTGTCTAGGTTGTGCAGGCGCTTGTAATGTAGCACATCCAGCCCCGTCTTTTCACCGTCTTTCAACTTCACATCCAAAAACGCAAAATCAATGTTTGCATTGGCAAGGATGGCGACGGCCTGCCCGTAACCGGCGGCTTCATGAATCTGCGCGGCGGGGACCGTCTCTTTGAGCAAAGCCCTAAAGCCAGCCCGCACCAGTCCCTTATCCTCTAACCTGAGTTCGGGATAACGAATCAGGCCTTAGCCAAGGCATTGA
>CAZOTR010000381.1:0-2943 GCA_964582755.1 uncultured Methylococcaceae bacterium
GCCATATTCGGCCCGCAGCGCGGGCCGGCTGGGTTCCCACGCGGCGCGTGGGAACCAGACAGAAATAATGCTTCCCGCGCAAGCGCCGTCGCTTCGGGCGGTAGCGTCGTTCCTGCCGGGGCCAGCGCCATTGCTTCATGCGGAAGCACCGTTGCTGGCTAGGGAAGCTGCAATGCTGCGGGCGGCGGCAAAGTTGCTGCCGGGGGAAGCTCCGTTGCTGGCGTCGGCAGCAACGTTGCCGCCATCCGTAGCGCCGTTGCTTCGGTTGGCAGCGCCATTGCTGGACGGGCCGGCAGCGGCGCTGGGCGGGGAAGCGCCATCCCAGCAAACGGGAGCGCAAAACGTGCTTTGCCCAGACGGGAAAGCCCTGGCAAGATGAATCTTGCGCTCCAACACCCGCAGGGGTTTTATGGCACGGCAGGCTTGGCGGGTTTGGCGTGGGCGAAGTGGTTGCCGAGTTCGTTTAGGGCGTCTTCGAGTTTGCCGGTGAGGGCGTTGTGGGTCTTGACGAACTGATAGATGGTGCGGCCATGGCCTTGGGCTTCGCGGGCGGCGGCGAAGCGGGAGTCTTCCAAGACGCCGATAACGCGCCGGCCGGCGGGAAGGATGGCATCCAGGTTTTGCAGCGCGGACACGTCGCGGCGCATGGCGTCCAGGCTGAAGCTGGGCGGGAGGATTTCCGGGTGTTGCTCGGCAATGTTGAGGGCTTTGAGGATGAAGACGAAGTCTTTGTCGCTGTAGCGCGACATGGCTTGCCGCTGTGCGGGAGTGAGTTCGATCAGGCCGGGCAGGATTTCTTCGATAGTCTTGAAGGCGGCAAGGACTTTGTTGACCTGTTCTGGCGTGATGGTCAAATCAATGCGGTTCTCGGACATGGCGGTTCTCCTTGGGGTGTGTGCGGGGAAATTATGCGCCGTCCGGCCTCGCGCCTGTCAAGGTCTTTATGGATTGCCAAGCTTGATAATTCCCCCCCGACTCACTAGGCTATGCGCCATCCAAGCGGGCGGCGTTTGAGACCGCCCAGCCTTTTGTCCGACGGCCCCAAGGGCCGGTCCATCCGAATTCCCTGAATCAAGCCCATGAGCGAACAATACGACGCCGCCGCCATCGAAGTGTTGAGCGGCCTGGACCCGGTGCGCAAGCGTCCGGGCATGTACACCGACACCTCCCGTCCCAACCATCTGGCCCAGGAGGTCATTGACAACAGCGTGGACGAGGCGCTGGCCGGTTTTGCCAAGTCCATCGAAGTGAGGCTCTACGCCGACGGCGGCGTGGAGGTGCGCGACGACGGGCGCGGGATGCCGGTGGACATCCATCCCGAGGAGGGCATTTCCGGCGTCGAGGTGATCCTCACCAAACTCCACGCCGGCGGCAAGTTTTCCCACAAGAACTACCGCTTCTCCGGCGGTTTGCACGGCGTCGGCGTGTCGGTGGTGAACGCCTTGTCGGCCAAGTTGGAAGTGGAAATCCGCCGGGGCGGAAAAGTCTTTGCGATGAGCTACGCCCAAGGCGACAAGACATCCGAACTGGCCGAGACCGGCGTTTGCAAGGTCCGTGACACCGGCTCGGTGGTGCGCTTCTGGCCGGAGCCTAGGTATTTCGACACGCCGCGCATCGCCGTTCCCAAGCTGAAGCATTTGCTGCGGGCCAAGGCGGTGCTGTGTCCCGGCTTGCGCATCACCTTGCGCGAGGAGGCCACGGGCGAGGAGACGGTCTGGCATTATCAAAACGGCCTGCCGGAATACCTGCTGGACCAGATCGGCCACGTCCTCTGCGTCCCCGAGCAGCCGTTCACCGGGGCGATGGAGGCGGCGGGCGAGGCGGCGGATTGGGCCTTGGTCTGGGCGGAGGATGTCAAGGAAGCCGTGGCGGAAAGCTATGTCAATCTTGTCCCCACGCCGCAGGGCGGCACCCATGTCAACGGCCTGCGGGCCGGACTGACCGACGCCATCCGCGAGTTCTGCGATTTCCGCAACCTGCTGCCGCGCGGGGTGAAAATCGCGCCGGAGGATGTCTGGGAGCGTTGCCAGTTCGTGCTGTCGGTGAAATTGCAGGAGCCGCAGTTTTCCGGGCAGACCAAGGAGCGGCTGAGTTCGCGCGAATGTGTGGCCTTCGTCTCCGGCGTCGCCAAGGACGCCTTCAGCCTGTGGCTGAACCAGCATCCGGCGACCGGCGAATCCATCGCCACTTTAATTATTGAGAGTGCGCAGAAGCGCTTGAAGGCCAGCCGCCAAGTCGTCCGCAAAAAAATCACCCAAGGCCCGGCCCTGCCCGGCAAGCTGGCCGACTGCGCCTCGCAGGACACGGCGCTGACCGAGTTGTTCCTGGTCGAGGGCGACTCGGCCGGTGGCTCGGCCAAGCAGGCCCGCGAGCGCGAGTTCCAGGCCATCATGCCCTTGCGCGGCAAGATCTTGAACACCTGGGAAGTTGAGTCCGAGAGCGTGCTGGCTTCGCAGGAGGTCCATGACATCGCCCTGGCCTTGGGCGTGGACCCCGGCTCGGCGGACATCGGCAACATCCGCTACGGCAAGGTCTGCATCCTCGCCGACGCCGACTCCGACGGCAACCACATCGCCACGCTGTTGTGCGCGTTGTTCGTGCGGCATTTCCGGCCCTTGGTGACGGCGGGCCATGTGTTCGTGGCGATGCCGCCGCTCTACCGCATCGACGTGGGCAAGCAGGTTTACTATGCCCTGGACGACGCCGAGAAGAAAGGCGTGTTGGACCGCATCGAGGCGGAGAAGATCAAAGGCAAGGTCAACGTCCAGCGCTTCAAGGGCTTGGGCGAGATGAACCCCTCGCAATTAAGGGAAACGACAATGAACCCCGACACTCGCCGTTTGATCCAATTGAGTTTGGAGGATGGCGTGGAAACCGACCAGCATTTGGATATGCTGCTGGCGAAGAAAAGGGCGGGGGACCGCAAGGCTTGGCTGGAGGAGA
>CAZOTR010000382.1:0-2928 GCA_964582755.1 uncultured Methylococcaceae bacterium
AGGGGAAAGTAGTGCCTTGGTAGAAGCTGAAACCTGTTGGAACAGGTTTCAGGCTTGACCGCCCGGCACCCCTTTTTGCGCCCTGGTGTGAGGCAAAAAAGGTTGTGGCGAAAAATTTAAGGCCAAGCTCTCGCCACCTATCAGTTGCGGGATAGGTCAGCAAAAAATCCGTAGGGGCGGGTTTTAGCCCGCGAAAAATGGGGGGTTAATGGGTTTATCGCGCTAGGAGCGCGGGCGTCTCGCCCGCAGGCGGGCCGGAGGCCCCACGCTCCCAGGATGCTGCCGCCAATCAAATAACCCACCTCCAAAATCGCGGGCTAAAGCCCGCTCTACAGACGGCGTTATAGCGCGATTGCCCTGTCAAGCCCGCAACAGCGCCTTGCCCAGCCGCTCGGACAACTGGTCGGCGGTGAATTGCGGCTCGTTCGGCGGATACAACTCCTCTTCGTCTATATCAAAGCCATGCTCCTTGGCCAGGGCGAGTAGTTCCTTGATTTTCAGGCAGGCCAACAATTGCTCTTTGAGTTGGGCGTCTGTCTTGGCTTTAGTGGAAAAGTCTTTGATTACTTTAATGCTCATCTCAGGTTCGTCTCAAACGCATTCGGTGACTATGTTGCTCAATATCAGGCGGCCAACAACTCGGGCTTGACGATGTCCAGCCAAGCGTCAACGCGCTCCTCGGTCAATTCCTTTTGGTTGTCGTGGTCGAGCACCAGGCCGACGAAATCGCCGTCGACGATGGCTTTCGACGCCTCAAAGCTATAGCCGTCGGTGGGCCACGCGCCGACCACTTTCGCGCCGTTTTCAATGGCCACGTCATAGAGGAATATCAGGGCATCGACAAACTCATGCCCATAACCCTCTTGGTCGCCCAGGCCGAACAAGGCCACGGTTTTCCCGGAGAAATCCGCGCCCTTAAGCTGTGGCAGGAATTCCTCCCAGCTCTCGGCGCTGCCGCCCGAACCCAGCCCCGGCAATTCCCCATCCCCCAAAGTCGGCGTGCCGAGTATCAAGGCGTCGTATTTGAGCAGATCCTCGACGCTGGCCTTGTTCACATTCACTGGCGCGTCCGCGTCGTCGCCGAGTTTCTTGTGGATGGATTTCGCCACGCGCCGGGTGTTGCCGGTGTCGGAACCGAAGAAAATGCCAATTTTACCCATATCGCTATCCTCGTATGAAAAGACCAGTAGTTGCTACGGTTAATACAAAATCCGGGCCACAGGCTGGTTTACGGGCTTGTAGGGCTTGCAATTCACAGGCTTAAGGCGGAAACGCGCCGCCGTTTGTCTGCGGGCGTGGAATTTCGGGGGGATGCGATTGTGGCAGTTGCGCCAACGGCTGCCGGGCTTTGTCGCAAACGCTACAATTGCGCCGGGGCGGCAAGTAGGAGCGCCCCATGGGCGCGACCGATTCCGCGCCTTTGCCGGATTTGTCGCGGCCCATGCCATAATTTCAAACCCGGTGGTCCATAGCCGGAATGGCACAAACCACTTTCCAAGGAGTCCGCACCATGGCGTCAAAGTCTTTTCTCCCAGCCCTCGCCCTAAGCCTGCTGGCCGCGTCCGCCGCCGCCGCCCCGCCCAAGGCTGCGGCCAAAGGTTTGGGGCAAGTCGGCCACATCATCGTCATTTATCTGGAAAACCACAGCTTCGACAATCTCTACGGGCTGTTCCCCGGCGCGGAGGGCATTGCCCAGGCCAAGCCGGAAAACACTGTGCAAGTGGACATGGACGGCCAGGCATACGCCACGCTGCCGCCTGTCCCGAATGACAGCCGCTTCCCCAAAAATCTGCCCAACCGGGCTTTTTTGATCGACCAATATGCGCGGCCGGACGAGAAGACCGCCAACCCCACCCATGCGTTTTACCAACACCAGAGCCAGATCAACGGCGGGGCGATGAACCGCTTCGCCGCCGTTTCCAATGCCGGGGGCTTGGTCATGGGCTATTACGACGGCAGCAAGCTGCCCTTGTGGCAATACGCCAAACGCTACACCCTCGCCGACCATTTCTTCCAGGCGGCGTTCGGCGGCTCCTTCCTCAACCACCAGTGGCTGGCCTGCGCTTGCGCGCCGCGTTTTGACAATGCGCCGGAGGAGCTAAAGGCGAAATTGGACGATAAGGGAAACTTGGTCAAAGACGGTTCGGTGACGCCGGACGGTTACGCGGTCAACACCTTGTATCCGGCGCAAGGGCCGTATCCGCCCGGCGCGGATACTAACAAGCTGCTGCCTGCGCAAACCGCGCCCACCCTAGGCGACCGCCTGACCGAAAAGGGGGTGGATTGGGCGTGGTATGCCGGCGGCTGGAACGACGCCGTCGTCGGCCGACCCGGCAAATTGTTCCAGTTCCACCACCAGCCTTACGTCTATTTCCAGCCTTACGCGGCAGGCTCGGCGGAACGCGCCAAGCATCTTAAAGACGAGGCGGATTTCCTGGCCGGGATAGCCAAAAACGAGTTGCCGCCGGTGGTGTTTTACAAGCCGATAGGCGATTTGAACGAACACCCCGGCTATGCCGACGTGTTGTCGGGCGAGCGCCATGCCGCCGCGATCTTGGACAAGCTGGAACACAGCAAGCTGTGGAAGGACAGCGTGGTGATCGTCACCTATGACGAATTCGGCGGCTTTTGGGACCACGTCGCCCCGCCGAAAGTGGACCGCTTCGGGCCGGGCAGCCGCGTGCCGGCGCTCATACTCTCGCCCTTCGCCCGCCGCGGCTATGTGGACCACAGGGTGTACGACACCACATCCATCCTCAAACTGGTCGAAAACCGCTTCGGCCTCAAGCCTTTGACCGGGCGCGACGCGCAGGCGGAGAGTTTGGAGCAGGCGTTGAAGTTTTGATGGGCTTAGGGTCTGGCCGTCGAGACACCGCCAGGGGGATGCCCCGGACCCGGACGGCGGGATGCCTTGCCCACCCTTGCGCC
>CAZOTR010000383.1:0-2893 GCA_964582755.1 uncultured Methylococcaceae bacterium
CGCCTTGTCTGTAGGGATGTGGTCGAGCATCCATTGATGGCTGATGTTGTCAAAGGAAACCACGACACAATACCCCTCCCGAAGACTTTCCCGAATCGGCAACCATCATTCGCCGGGGGCATCCGTTTGAAGGTAGAACCCTACAAATCATGCTGCGCATACGCCGGGCCGGTCGGATTTACTTCTTGCTGGTATTGCCGGACCAGAGCCGGTCGCTCGTTCCCGCCGACTGGACCGATGCGGCGTTTGTCGGCCCGCATGCTCCGGCAACGTCCGGCAAGAACGCAAACCTGCTGGGCTCGCTGTCAGACTTGCTTCTGACCCGCAGTTTGGTTGACGCTCTCCTCCAACGTCAACCGATCCCCGAGGAGCGCCACCATGTCCATGCAGATGAGCCTGCCCTTTCTGGAAAACCCACCAACACCCCACAACGCGGAGATATGGGAGCAGATGGACAACGCCCAACGCGCAGCCGCCCTCGACAAGCTGGCGCAGCTGATCGTCAAGGCCACAGAGACCAGAACCCGGCCAGAGGGGGCAAGCCATGAGTGACCGGGGCAAGATCAGCGCGGCCCACTTGCGCCGCACCGCCATGGTATATATCCGCCAGTCCACCGCGACCCAAGTCGAGCACAACCGGGAATCCACCGCACGCCAATACGCCCTGCTGGACCGCGCCGTCGAACTCGGCTGGTTAAGTGGGCAAGTCGCCGTCATCGACCAGGATCTCGGCCTTTCCGGTGCCAGCACGGCGGACCGCTCCGGCTTTGCCCGGCTGACCACGGAGGTCGCATTGGGCCATGTCGGGATAGTCTTGGGCCTCGAGGTCTCCCGCCTGGCTCGCAATAATGGCGATTGGTACCGCCTGCTTGACCTGTGCGGCATGACGGATACCTTGATCGGCGACGCCGATGGCGTCTATCATCCGGGACTGTTCAACGACCGGCTATTACTGGGGCTAAAGGGCACGATGAGCGAGGCTGAACTCCATATTTTGCGGGCACGGCTCGACGGCGGCATCCGCAACAAGGCCGCCCGCGGCGAACTGCGCCGGGGGTTGCCCATTGGATTCGTGTGGGGCGACGAGGACGGCGAGGTGCGCTTCCATCCCGACGCGGCGGTGGTTGCCGCCATCCGCTCGGTGTTCGAACGCTTCGCCGAACTGGGTTCGGCGCGCCGGGTCTGGCTCTGGTTCCATGCCGAAGGCCTGGGCTTTCCCCATCAACCCAACCCAACCGGCGAGATCCGGTGGTCGTTGCCCACCTATATAGCGATCCGCCATGTCCTGACCAATCCGGTCTATGCCGGTGCCTATTGCTATGGAAAAACCCGCAATGAACGTTACATCGACGAACAGGGGCTGGTCAGGAAACGCATCCGCCATCTCCCGCAGTCGGAGTGGGCTGTTTTCATTCCCGGGCACCATGAAGGCTACATCGCCTGGGCCACTTACGAAGCCATCCAGGCACGGCTTGACGGCAACACCCGCCCGCAACCCCACCAAGCAGGCGGCGCGTTGCGCGAAG
The DNA here is from genome assembly GCA_964582755.1 of uncultured Methylococcaceae bacterium. Classification (GTDB taxonomy): domain Bacteria; phylum Pseudomonadota; class Gammaproteobacteria; order Methylococcales; family Methylococcaceae; genus Methylumidiphilus. The sequence goes on from CAZOTR010000383.1 coordinate 1,527, forward strand.
GGGGCGCGTTGCTGCAAGGCCTCGCCGTCTGCGACCACTGCGGACGGCGCTTGCGCACACACTATCGCGGACGGAACGCCGCCCCCGGCTACCATTGCGGGGGCAAAAACATCGTCAGCGGGCGGGGCGTCTACTGCCTCAACGCCGGAGGTGTGCAAATCGACGAGGCGGTGACGCACGCTTTTCTGGAAGCCCTGGAGCCTGCGGGCATCCAAGCCGCGCTGATGGCCACCCAACAACTCGAAACCGATAACGATGCCGCCTTCGCCCAGTGGCAACTGGCCGTCGAGCGGGCCCGCTACGAAGCGGAAAAGGCTGAACGCCGCTATCGCGCCGTCGAACCGGAAAACCGGCTGGTCGCACGCGGGCTCGAAACCGAATGGGAGCGGCGCTTGCGCGAACTGGACCAAGCCCAGGCCGAACTGGCCCGCCGCCAACGGCAGCGCCCGACCCCGTTGACCGCCGCCGAACGCGATGCGTTGCTGGCGCTCGGCCAGGATCTCGATCACGTCTGGTCAGCCCCCGCCACCGCGGCCCGCGACAAAAAGGAACTCCTGCGGACCTTGCTCGAAGAGGTCGGCATCGCCGTGTTCCGCGACGAATACCGGGCGCACCTGACCCTGCGCTGGCGCGGCGGCAGGCTCACCGAGCTGGATGTCGGCTTGCCGCGTTCCCGCCCAGCCACCGTCCGCACCGACGAAGACACCCTGTCGCTCCTGCGCCGGCTGGCGATGCTCTACCCCGATGCCGTCATCGCGGGCATCCTCAACCAACAGGGCCGGACCACGGCGCGGGGCCTGCGCTTCACCGCCAATGCCGTGGGCGGCTTGCGGCGGCACTGGCAAATTCCGCGATTCGAACCTTCGGAAGAATCCTCCGGGAGCGAACTCCTCAGCCTCCAGCAGGCGGCCAAAGTCCTCGGCATGGCACCGTCAACCCTCCACCGATGGATCAACGACGGCTTCATCGCCGGGGAACAGGCCACACCCGGCGCTCCCTGGCAGATTCGCCTGACCGATGGCTTTCGTCGTCAATTAGTCGAGGACGTTCCCGATGGCTATGTCGTGATGCAAAAGGCCACCCAATTGCTAGGAGTGTCCCGCCAGACCGTGTTGCAGCGTGTAAAGCGCGGCGAGCTGGAGGCGGTCCATGTCTGCCAAGGGCGCAGAAAAGGGCTGCGGATCAAAGTGATAGACAACCAACCCGACCTGTTTACCCAACTCTCATGAACCTGGGGGCATTATGAAGCAGCATCCAAGCAGCCTTTGATGTCGGCCTCAAGAATCCATTGCGCACGGTCTGCCTTTGCCAAGACTGCGAAGCCTTGTTCGATTGCATCCGCCGTGGATCTTTCCGGCCTGAACCCA
>CAZOTR010000384.1:0-2890 GCA_964582755.1 uncultured Methylococcaceae bacterium
CTTGATATTGTTAAATCTTGATCTAAGCATTGCTTTATCAATGATGCGCTTATCTATGGTTATCCTGTCTTTTTCCGCTGATATTTCTATCGTAAACAGCCCGATTGTCATTGATGGCGTTTTTGTGAAGTATCGCCATATATCAAGAAATTTTGGAAAATCATTGCCATTGCGGCATTGCTCAATGGCGTTTATCAATACGTCCGTTATTTCATCTTTCCGCTTCAAGTCATAAACAAATGGCTTGTGTGTTTTTGCTTCCTTGGCGGGGCTTCCAAAGCTGTTGCCATCGCTTTCGTTCTCGGTTATTCCGCCGCAACCGTCAAACCATCGGGAAAGCAACGAATCAGGCGAAACCGGCCATTTCCCTTTTCTTATCAGCCATTGCTTGAACTCGTCACGGGCAATGATGGGAACTTCACGCGGGAATTTGAATGCTTTGAATTCTCTACGGCTAGACTGCGCCCACATGTAAAGATGAAAGGCATTGTTGCTATCCGCTTTTCTGTCTTCATAGTGATAAAGCGCAGGATCAAAAATAAATGGAACATGATAGCTGTGGGATGTGCCTTTACTATAAAGGGTATCGGTTGGATGCGCCGCACCACACCATGAAGCATGTTCGGGAAGCCCGCCTTGCTTTGTTTCTATTAGAAGAGTATCGCAAAAAGCCTTGAACTCGGCTTCCGTCCGCGTATAGCCGTCGGGGTTTTCCTCTCGGTCAATTCTGACATAGGGATATGCCAGCAATGCAATAGAGAAAACGTCAAGCCTTGCAAGCTCTGCAAGCCATCCGTTTCCCGCCCATTCCAACAGCGTGAATCCATCCCGCCGCGTTTTCAGCAGGTCGTTAAACATACGTCCACCATTCTGGACAGCCATTCAGGAAGGGAGCCGCGCCAAACGGGTGAATGGTTCCCGTGGTTCGCCCGGCCAAAGGCTAGGCGCGGCAATGGGATTATATCGCTTGCATCCCGCTTAAACAATGGTGCGGGCATTACTGTAAAACCTTAAAGACACATAAAAAATTGACAATTATTATTGTGTCGTGTATATAAATCGTTGTTGTATCTTGAATCTAAAAACAGCTTAAGGTGGTATTTATGTCTTGGATAGGTTTTGATTTAGACGGCACACTGGCTTATCAAGAGGAAGGCCAAAACGACACTATCGGACAGCCCATAATGCACATGGTTTACATGGTTAAAGACTATGTGGAAAAAGGCTATGATGTCCGCATATTCACGGCCAGGGCGGGAAGCCAAGACGAAATAAAAAAGGTGAATGCTTGGCTCAAAGACAACGGAATGGAAGGGGTGACGGTAACGAACGTCAAAGAGCAAGGCATGATAATGCTGTTTGACGATAAGGCAATCAGGGTTGAACACAACACGGGAAACCTCTGCGTAGGATGCAAGCCTAATGTTGTGTTTTCAAGACTTCCTGCTAACTTCGATAGTTACAAAAGTTTTCTGTAACGCGAAACAGGCAGGAAAAGCCAAAAGTAATCAACCTAGGCCCGTGTCACGCCTTTTCGTTTTTCAGCCGGTCTAGGTAATCGGCCCATTCCTGCATCATTCGCCGCCGCTCGGCAAGGTACGCCGTCCGGTTATAGGCCCGCCCGTTGGGGTCTTTCACGGCATGGCCTAGCTGATGCTCGATAAAGTCAGCCCGGAAGCCTAGGACTTCATCCAAGACGGTGCGGGCCAACGCCCGGAAGCCGTGTACCGTGGCCTCGTCTTTCTCAAACCCCATGCGCCGCAACGCGGCCAGCAAGGCGACATCCGACAAGGGGCGGGAGCCGTCCCGCGTCCTTGCGGACGGGAACACATAACGCCCGTGCCCGGTAAGCGGGAACAGTTCCCGCAAGACAGCAAGGGCTTGCCGCGCCAAGGGGACAATGTGCGGGGTTTGGGTCTTGGTGATCGTGTAACGCCATTCCGCCGCCTCAAGGTCGATATGCGTCCACTCGGCTTGCCGCAGTTCGCCGGGCCTGACAAACACCAGCGGGGCCAGCCTCAACGCGCACTGGACGACAACGCTTCCCCGGTAAGCCTCTATCGCCAGCAACAGGCCGGCTATCTCGCGGGGATCGGTGATCGCGGCAAAATGCTTGCCTTTGATGGGGGCAAGCGCCCCTTTCAAGTCGGCGGAGGGGTCGCGTTCCGCCCGCCCCGTGGCGATGGCGTAGCGGAAAACCTGCCCGCAGTTCTGCAACGCCCTGTGCGCCGTCTCGCCCGCGCCCCGGCCTTCGATGCGCCGCAGCGCGGACAGCAGTTCCGGCGCCGTGATTTCCGACACAGGCCGCGCCCCAAGCCAAGGAAACAAATTCCTTTCCATCCTGGCCAAGACCTTTTCCGCGTGTTTGGTGGCCCATAGCGCGGCTTGCTTGCCGTGCCATTCCCTTGCCACGCCTTCAAAGCTTTGCGCCTGCGCCTCCTTGTCGGCCTTGCGCAACGCGCCCGGATCAACCCCGTTTGCCAGCCGCTTGCGGCTTTCGTCGCGCTTGTCGCGGGCTTCGCGCAGGCTCGTTTCCGGGTAGGTTCCCATTGAAAGGGTTTTGCGCTTGCCGCCAAAGCGGTAATCCAGCCTCCACCACTTGCCGCCAGACGGCGCGACGATCAGGTAAAGCCCTTTTTCGTCGGTCAGCTTGTAAGGCTTGTCGGCGGACTTGGCGGAACGGATGGCGGAATCGGTCAGGGGAGGCATGGCGGGCTGGCGGTAACTTGTTTGGCTGGATGCGCTGTTACCGCCAACCTTACCGCCAGTCACCGCCGGATTCAAGCGGTTTTAGCCGGTCTTAGCCGGAACCGGCAGACACAAAAAAGCCCGTGATTTCACGGGCTTAAATGCTTTGTCGGACTTGGCCGGACTTTTAAATGGTAGCGGG
>CAZOTR010000385.1:0-2873 GCA_964582755.1 uncultured Methylococcaceae bacterium
GCCAGTTGGAGCGCGAGATGGTGGACAACGCCTGGCTCTCCGCCCCCGCCGCCAACTCCATCCTCTTCGACTACCCCTCCGCCCAACGCTGGAAGGCGGCGGCGGAGTTGATGGGAATTAACATCTCTTTGCTGACTACGCAGGCGGGGCATGGGTAAAGCGCATGGCAACACAAAGCCTTGTGTTAGGTTTTAAGGCTGACGCAATGCGAGGCGTCCGATCCGCTCCTTTTCCAGAATCGGCTTCACTTTTGAGGCTGACCTCATGTTAGGCTAAAGTAAGCCAAGCAAGAATGGGCACAACTTCATCATGCTTGACATTCGCAAAAAGATATACCACCTACGAAATTATCTATTTGGCTAACACTAACCATTTTCAAAACACAAAATGATGAATGGCGTACATGGAACAACAATAGAAATAGCGCACCGGATATGCAAGGAAGGATTCCAAGCCTCTCCTATCGGTCGTGCTGGGCCTGGGGTATATTTTTGGCGCTATTTCAGCAGCGATAAATATGCAAAACATCTCGCTTATAAATGGTGGGAACATTCCAATAAAGCTGGTAACTACAATAGAATTGGCGGCAACACTAAATGCTGTTACGTCTCGGCGAAAATTGAGCCTGATCATTGCATTGATTTTAGCCATGGCATAATGAGAGAAATAATCAGAGAGCATATACTGACTAAGCTTGATGAAATCAAGGTCGAAAATGGCAAAAAAATGTCTGAAGAAGAAATTATATCAGGTTTGTTTGTAACTTTTGTTAAACAGATAGAAAATAATGAAGACATATTGTTTGATGCCTTGGTTGCCGATGTGCCAGCCCCTAAAGGAGCCACTGGTTCTATTGGAAAATACATTGGAAGCAGTGCTGAAGCAATAATTGTTATAAATTTAGAAAAAATTGATCAAATCAAAATTGAGGAAACCTGAAATGGCTATTAACCTAGAACATGCCGCGATGAGAGCTTTGGCAGAGCTAAAGTCTATGCCTACAGAAATTCTTGCTGAAAAAGTTCTATCCAATGCAAAAGAACCTCTGGCTGTTACCATTAGAGAGCTTGGTTATTTGAGTGAACTAGGGTTCCGATCTGCAAGCGATTCATTAGAACCATTTATGTATAAGAACGAACTATTGAAGGAAATAGACGATTTAATCTTTCAAAAAATGAAACCCATCGAAACAAAAATTGAAAACCTTGAGGTTCTTCTAAAATTTCTTCTGTTGTTTTTGAGCGCGAATCAAAAGTCGATACGCACAAAAAGCTCTATGACTTTATACCAAATGAATACGAAGCCATTATATTCATTTTCAAACAGGCTTCAAATAGAGGGTAATTAGAGATGCTAGAAAAAAGCCTCAAGAAAATATTAAGCAATTCTGATGAGGATGACTTGACTCCAGAAATGCTTATGCGTATGTTGTCTAAATTAGAAACCATATCAGAAGACGAAGGCTCTGATAACTATGGAGAAGATTATATTCAGAAACTTCAAGCCCTTTATGATGGGTTTAGCAAGAAAATAGAATTTAAGCCTGGTCAATTAGTGGTCTGGAAAGATGGCTTGCAGAACAAAAAGCTTCCGCATAAAAATCAGCCTGCCATTGTGGTCAAAGTGCTGGATTCCCCTTTATATGAAGATAAAGACTCAGGAACTCCTTACTTCCAAGAGCCTCTTGATTTAGCTTTAGGTGTAGTTGGAGACAAGAAAGGTGAGTTCTTGGTTTTTTATTATGACAAAAGAAGATTTCGCCTATATACCTAACTACAGATTGTAAGGATGGGGAGAAAACGTATTGCACCAATAGCGCAAATCCATGCCTAACAGTCCGTTCGACCGCACCCGCACCACGAAGCGACTGGGTGTTTTCGGGGTTCGTGGGGTGGCGCGGGGCGGTCAACGCGGGCGTTAAGGCCATAAGATGCGCAAGGCATAGGATGCGCTGAGGAACGAAGCGCATCATTCGCGTGACTCGATTGATGCGCCTCCTTTAATTGGCACATCCTATGTGGACTACATTACTGCCCAACAAGCCGGGTAGGGTAGGCAGGCGTCTTTTTGCCTGCCCACTGATTTTTCAAAGTCATATAGGGTGCGCACGGCTTTATCGTGCGCACCGATTCAAAAGCCGGGTAGTCTCTACTTATTCCCCTCCACATTGATTCAGGGCATATGTTTTCGATGGCGTATGAATGGGATGAAAACAAAGCAGCAACCAACCTGTCAAAGCATGGTGTTTCTTTTGAGGAAGCTAAAACGGTTTTCGATGATCCGTTGTATGTGGATTTCTACGATCCTGACCATTCCTATGAGGAACACCGTTTTATCCTGCTGGGTCAATCGGCACAAGGGCGATTGTTGTTCGTTTCGTATATGGAGCGTAACGGCTCCATCCGTTTAATCAGCGCAAGAGAAGCAACGCCATCGGAGCGTAGAGCATATGAACAAAATTGAAGCAGAAGACGAATTACGGCCAGAGTACGATGTACAAAATTTACAAGTTCGTAAGCTAGGCCCGAAACGCAAAAACTTTTGCGATACGGTTCGCCTAGAACCTGATGTGATAGCCGCATTTCCAAATGCCGAAACCGTAAATGAAGCTTTGCGTTACCTAATCGAAATCGCAAAGCATTCGGCGAGCCTAACACAGCGCTCCAGCGGACTCCGCTAACGCTCCGCCGCTGAGATTTTGTTGGAATCGAAGGCACGACAGGGCCGTAGGATGCGGTGAGGAACGAACCGCATCAATCGCGTAAATCCATGCCTAACTGTCCGTTCGACCGGACGCGGGCGCTCAAGGCTTGCCGGTGTTGTTCTGGTTCCCAAGCTCTGCTTGGGAACCCGGGTATTGGAAGCTCTGCTTC
>CAZOTR010000386.1:0-2851 GCA_964582755.1 uncultured Methylococcaceae bacterium
AAGGCGCAGCGGTTGCGGTCGGCCTGCGCGGCTTCGTCGCAAGGCCCGCTGCCGCAGACTAGCTTGAGCGCGGCTGCGCACTGGAGATTGCCGGGGCGCGGCAATTTGCGCACGAAGGCCGAGCGGGCGAGGTGGTAGGCGGGGTCTTCGCCCCAGAAGTTCTGGTTCATCTCCTCCAACTCTTCCATGCGGTATTGCTCCAGCGGCTTGGCTTGCTCGTCGGCCTGCCGGGCTTGCCGTTTTTGCTCCAGCACGGCGTCGAAGTCTTGGCGGTGGGCCAGCTTCTCGGCGATGCGCACGATCTGCTCCTGGAAGCCTGCGAAATTGCTGGGGGCGCAGCCGTCTTGGATGATGATGTCGTCAATCAGGCCGATGGCCTTGGCGTGTTCGACGCTGATGGGCAGGCATTGCTCGGTCAGTTGCAGCGCCATTGCCTCGCCCACCCGTTTGGGCAGCGAATACGTCCAGTATTCCGAGCCGTACAAGCCGCCCATGCCTTTGTAATGCGGGTTTAGCACGATGCCTTCGCGGGCTAGCACCTTGTCCGCCGCCAAGGCCAGCATCACCCCGCCGGCCCCGGCGCTGCCGTACAGCGCGGCGAGGGTGTAATGGCCTGTGGCGGTGAGGATGGAAAGGACGAGATCGTCCATGGCGTTGATGTTGCGCCAGGATTCCTCCGCCGGGTCGTCGGCGGCCTCGATCAGGTTCAAATGGATGCCGTTGGAGAAGAAATCCCGCCCGCCGGACAGCACAATGACTTTGGTGGGCCGGGTCTTGGCATACTCCACCGCTTCGGTCAGGCGCTGGCAATGGCCGGTGCCCATCGCGCCGTTGTAAAAGCGAAAATTCACATAGCCGACGCCGTTTAGCTCCTCGTACCAGATGTCGCGGTAGGTCTTGGTCGGCGTCGAATAATGCAGCGGCACCGGCACCTCCGGCACCTCGTCCAGCAACTCCCCCAGCACATCGGTGGCCGGCAATTTGATGATGCCGTCGGCCAGCCGGCCCTTGGGCCGTAGGTGGGAAATCCACACCGCCCCGTCCACCGCCGCCCGGCAAATGGCCCCGTGGCGCTTGGCGATGACCTGCCCTGGGATGCCGACCAGCGTCCCTTCTTCGTGGGCGCCATGCAGGTAGACCGGCTCGCCGCCGATTTCGTCCAACAGGCCGGGCTGGCCGTCGGCGGAGCGGATTTTCTTGATGATGTCCGCCACCCGGTCGTTCTGCCAGTCAATTTGCCGTTGGGCAGGCTTCACCGCAGGCCGGTAGCGGCCGCGCACCTCGGGGCGGGAGTAATCCAAAGGCGCGGGCACGAACAGGCCGCTCTCGAAGCGATGCACGGCGACCATCATCGCCTGCATCGCGGCGTGGGCCACTTCGTCGCGGTACAGGCTGCTCTTGCTGCCTGCGCGCATGGTGAAGTGGTAGCTGGCCCACAGCGGCCCGGAGTCCACCTGTTCCTCGGCCTGCACGGCGATGACACCCCATTCCCTTTCCTCGCCGAGGATCGCCCAGTCCAAGGAGTTCGGCCCGCGGTCGCCGGGGATGCCGGGATGGATGATGATGCAAACGTGGTTCTGCCAAATGTCGCGGGGGATGACCTGGGCCAACATCGGGCTGAGGATGAGGTCGGGCCGAAACTGCGCCACCGCCTCGCGCATGGTTTCCGCCGTGGTCGCCGCCGCCACGGCGACATCGTAGCGGCTGGCCTTGAGCCAGACATGGGCTTGCTGGGTGAGGCTGTTATAGCAACTGGAAAGCAGCAGAATCTTCATTGTCCTTCTCCCCTATGAAATTGAAAACGCTCGCGGTAGGTCTGCGGGCTGACTTTTAGGTGGCGCTGGAATGCCCGGCGCATATGCTCGTCATTGCTGAAGCCGCTCTGCTCGCAGATGGCTTTCAACGGCAGCGTGGTTTGCTCGATCTTGCTGCGGGCGACATTGAGGCGGACCTGCTCGACGAAGCTGGCCGGGGTCACGCCGACATCTTTCAGAAAAACCCGGGCAAAATTGCGCGGGCTCATGGCCAAACGCTCCGCCAAGGCCTCCACGGACAGATCCGCAGTGGGATGGTCGATGATCCAGCCCTGCAACTCGCGCAGATCCCTGCGTGTTTTCGCCTCCGCCGGAATAAAACTGCTGAATTGCGACTGCCCGCCGGGGCGGCGGAAGAACACCAGCAAAAAGCGGGCGACGCGGTTGGCAATGTCGCTGCCCCAATCCTCCTCGACCAAGGCTAGGGCAAGGTCTATGCCGGCGGTGATGCCGCCGGAGGTGTAAACCTCTTCGTCGCGGATATAAATGCGGTTAGGCTCAACCTCCAGCGCGGGATAGTCCTGCGCCAAGGTTTCGCAAAACTTCCAGTGGGTGGTGGCTTTGCGGCCGTCGAGCAGGCCGCTTTCGGCCAGCAAAAACGCCCCGGTGCAAATGGAGGCCGTCCGCCGCACATTGGGGGAGGTCCGGCGTATCCACTCGACCATCTCGCGGTTTTCGCGTGCCGCCAAGGCGCCCATTCCGCCTGCGACGATCAAGGTGTCAAAGTGGTCCGCCGCCTCGGCGAAGGCGCAGTCGGCGACGATTTTCACGCCAAAGGTGGTCGCCAGCGGCCCCGCCTGCTCGGCCAGGATCTTGAACGTATACGCCGGCTGCGTGGTCTTGCCGAGGTTTTGCAGCATGTAACTGGTGTAGCAAAAGATGTCCAGCGGCCCGCACACATCCAGAATTTCGCAGCCGCCGAAGGCTAATATGCCAATGTGGCGGCTGGTTTGGCCGTGTTGTGGGAACAGCGTCTTGTTCATCGCGCAACCCTCGTCAGTTGCCGGCAAAGCGCCTTGCGGCGGAAACGCCAGACC
>CAZOTR010000387.1:0-2843 GCA_964582755.1 uncultured Methylococcaceae bacterium
CCGCGACTTCGATCTCGTTGTCGAAATGGCCGATGTTGCAGACGATGGCCTGGTCCTTCATCTTCGCCATGTGGTCGTGGGTGATGACATGGTAGTTGCCGGTGCAGGTCACGAAGATGTCGGCCTTGTCGGCGGCGTATTCCATCGTCACCACGCGGTAGCCTTCCATCGCCGCCTGCAGGGCGCAGATCGGATCGACCTCCGTGACCCACACCTGGGCGGACAGGGCGCGCATGGCCTGCGCGGAACCCTTGCCGACGTCGCCATAGCCGGCGATCAGCGCGACCTTGCCGGCGATCATCACGTCGGTGGCGCGCTTGACGCCATCGACCAGCGACTCGCGGCAGCCGTACAGGTTGTCGAACTTGGACTTGGTGACGGAGTCGTTGACGTTGATCGCCGGGAATTTCAACTCGCCCTTCGCGTGCATCTGGTACAGGCGGTGGACGCCGGTCGTGGTCTCCTCGGTGACGCCTTTGACCGCCGCCAGACGGACGGAATACCAGGTCGGATCGGCTGCCAGCTTGGCCTTGATCGCCGCGAACAGGATGCGCTCTTCCTCGGAACCCGGATTCGCCAGCACGGACAGGTCTTTTTCGGCGCGCGCACCCAGGTGCAGCAACAAGGTCGCGTCGCCGCCGTCGTCCAGGATCATGTTGGAATAGCCGTTGTCCGGCCATTCAAAGATGCGGTGGGTGTAGTCCCAGTATTCCTCCAGACTTTCCCCTTTCACCGCGAACACCGCGATGCCGTCGGCGGCGATGGCGGCGGCGGCGTGGTCTTGGGTGGAGAAGATGTTGCACGAGGCCCAGCGCACTTCCGCGCCCAGCGCCGTCAATGTCTCGATCAGCACGGCGGTTTGGATGGTCATGTGCAGCGAGCCGGTGATGCGCGCGCCTTTCAGCGGCTGGCTAGCGGCGAACTCCTCGCGGATCGCCATCAAGCCCGGCATCTCGGTTTCGGCGATTTTGATTTCCTTGCGGCCCCAGGAGGCCAGGGACAGGTCGGCTATTTGAAAGTCGGTGAAGTTGGTTTTTAGCACAGCGTTCATAGTGTTTTAAAGCTCCTTGACGGATGAAAAACACCAATGGCTGCGGAGGCGAGACTCGACGCACCGCAGGCAATGGCGGATGTATCGAGCGCGGTTGGAATGGGACACCACTCCGAGCCTGGCGGGAAATCCCGTCGCAACGCTCCTCGGAGGGCTGGAAAACTTTCAGGCGGCGATTTTACCGGCTGGACGAGGGGAAGGCAAAATTCATTGTGTAACCGAACCCGCCCACGCCACTGGGCAGGCCGGGATCAACCTGTCCGGGTGCCGGCGAAGGACGCCGGTCAATCCTCAAACGCCGGGATGGTTTCAGTTTCCGCTTTACCGGCCTCGATCCATTCCGCCATGGCCGGATGGGCAAGCACCGTGTCCACATACTCCCGAGCCGCCGGGCCAGCGTCGAGCCGATAGCTGTGGAAGCGCAAAGCGACCGGCGCGTACATGGAATCGGCGATGGTGAAGCGCCCGAACAGCCACGGGCCGTCCTTCGCGTATTGTTCCCGGCAGTCCTGCCAGATTCGCGCTATGCGGGCGACATCCTTTTGGACAGCCTCGGGCAATTCCTTGGCAACGGGCGGGCGGCGGCAGTTCATGCCGCAATGGGTGCGCAAGGACTGGAACCCCGCGTGCATTTCCGCCGAGACTGCGCGGGCCTTCGCCCTGGCGGAAGGCGCTCCCGGCCATCCGGCAGTTTCGGGAAAACGGTCCGCCAGATATTCCAAGATGGCAAGGGAATCCCAGACCGTAATATCGCCATCCACCAACACCGGCACTTTCCCGGCCGGCGAGTAAACCGCGATGCGGCTTGGCGAATCCTCCCGGTACAGCGGGATTCTGACTTCCTCGAAGGGAATGCCATGGTGCTTCAGGAACAGCCAGGGGCGCAGGGACCAGGAAGAATAGTTTTTGTTGCCGATTACCAAGGTCAGGCTCATGTGGGCGCGATCCTCTTTCAATGAAAACAATCCAAAGCCGCCAAGGTAGCGCATTTCACGGCCAAGCAGGCTAAATCCAGTGGCGCATTAAGCATTCACCAACCGCACCCGCGAGGCTTTGCTTGATCTGCCAGGAAACAATTCAAGCGGCCTCGGCCAGCGAATGATGCAACGCCAGCAAATCCTCGGCGGCAATGGCGGCGATGGCATAAGCCCGTCCTTCCAGATCGGAGAACTCCACTTCATATAGCCCCGGCCGCCATTCTTCGACGATAACGCCCACCAAACCGGCAGGCAATCCATGTTCAGGCAGGTTGCGGCGCAAAGCCACAGTGTCCAATAGTTTCACGGCAGATTCCTCACAATACAAAACAAGCCGTCAAACGCGGAGTGTCTTCGCCCGCCCGGATAATCCAGCCAGTCCGCACCCGCGCACCAAACCCAAGGTGTCGCAGGCAAATATCGACAGTGTACCGGCTACCGAATTCAAAAGCATCGGAGCGCACAATAGGGGCCACCCGGATGCCTGCCAAAATTTGCGAGCATAGCCAGTCGGCATCATTTTGGGTAATGCCAAGAGCCGACAAAAACACCCTTGCCTTGTGGCGACCTTCTGGATGCAACGGATTCAAGCAATATTCCCGCAATTTTGCCGGATCGACAAAGGCTTTTTCGGCGTTTGGCAGGAGGAACGTCATGCTTTGGCGTGTATTTCATGGCTGATGGCAACAAAAAACGGGCATTCCCTGCCCGTTTTTATCACGCATCATCCGGCGTTGAAAGTCCCTTGCGGTGCCAACACCCGGCTTTACAGCCCCGCGTCAGCCCTAAGCGCCTCGGCCTTGTCGGTCTTCTCC
>CAZOTR010000388.1:0-2836 GCA_964582755.1 uncultured Methylococcaceae bacterium
CCTATGCTCAACCGGACCTGCGCGAAAAGCCGCGCAGGCCGGTTACCTTGAACGTTAGCCTCTACAGGAGTTTCAATGAATCGCGAAAGATTTCTAGTGAAGTCGTTTGGTGACAACATCGAAGGGACAAGAGCGGGTCTCGTCAAGCTCATACAGCTACTCGACACTTACGATCATGCAGTGATAGTTGTTCCAGAGATCGGAAAAGTGAAGGGCACGATGCTCGTTGATGTCCTTGGCGAAGATGTCTCGAAGGCTCTAATAAAGAACCGCGAAATTACTTTTTCAGGCAATAAGAAAATCAGCTTGTGTGCGCAGGCGACATTGAAAAACTATAAGTATGCGGACGCCTACTTGGCTTTATGGGGCTCTGAATACACCATTGCTGATATTGAGGCTCTGCATCAATGGAAGGCAGCCGTTCTTGTGACTTGGCAGCCGAATGATTCCGCAAAGTGGGAAGCTGCCAATAGAGTCAGTGTTATTTATGACGACAAAAAAGGCTAACCACTCATTCCACCGGACCTGCGCAAAAAGCCGCGCAGGCCGGTGAATTCAAACGTTAGGCCTTTCGCCTTATGCCGACGTGGCGTTACTGCCACTACAAACCATACCTTCACCTTATTCAGGAGAAAAAGTTGTGAAAAAACACACTGTGCTTCCGTTGATGCTTTCGGCTTCTCTTGTGTTGTTTGCTTTGGCAACCCGCGAAGCCGAGGCTGGCACCTTTCGGTTGACCGAAACAATCGCTGACAGTTCTAGCAATCTATACACAGCCATTGCCACATTTACAGGAACCCTCGAAGGTAACTACGTCGATAATATTAGTGGCGTATCTTTATCTATCAACGGCACGTCTCCTTCTAGTGCAGTCTATGCGTTCGGTGGTGATGCTTATGGACATTTTCATAATGGACAAGCGATTGTTGGAGTCAATGCTTATCAACAACTCAACAATTTTTACTTTGTAGATGATCCGATAGAGAATGACAGTTACCCACAATTTACGCATTATATTTTTGCTAGTCTTGCAGCATATGAAAATGCAGTCAACCCACAATACGGCATCGCTCTTTATACATTAATTCAAGACCTGACGCATGATACTAGGTTCCAAAACTACGCGGGAGGCATACTCGGAGACGGTAGTTATTATTACAATTGTGTATTGACCCCTTTTTATAACTGTCCCGGCCCCACGTTTGCCGGGGGGGTAACGGTTACATACAATCTAGTCGAAACAAGTTATTCTATTCCACTGCCGCCCACCATCTGGCTGCTTAGTTCAGGGTTTGTTTCTTTATTCAGCTTTGTTCGTCGCATAAAATAGTAGGGCGTTGGGTGAATTTGCGACCCCCCAACATTTACAACCAACATACTTGCCTAACGTCCGCTTTACCCAACTAACCGCCCCGACGAAAAATACCTCTCTATGACTCTTGATGGCCGGCTCCGTTCCTCCATCAAATTGTAAGCGGCCATTCATTTTACGAGCCTCCCGCTTCTTGGACTTGCCCCCGGCTTTGCTTCGTCGGCCTTGGCGAAGGCCCGGCCGTGAATTCCTCCGGCGTCATGGGCCTAATGAGCGAGAAGGCTTCTGCCGGGGTGGCATGCAGCCAGTCCTTCCGGTACTGTTCCGGGATGATGGCCAGGGATCGCTTTTCATCGCCCGGCGCGTGGAAACGGCCCATGACGGGATGGCCGTCGGCGTTCAGGGTAAGCAGGGAGAAGCTGTGCAAGACAGCGCCGCCTTCAGCCGGGTTGCGCCAGGCATCCCATATTGCCGCCACGGTGAAGGGTTTCCCGTCGCGGCGTCCGATCTTCCAGCGGATGGCCTTGCCGGTCTCGTAGTCCGGTTCGAAGAAGCCGAGCATCGGAACAAGCCCATAGCGCCGGTGTTTCCAAGGTGCCCGGTAGCTGGGTTTTTCCGCCACCGTCTCGGAGCGGGCGTTGTAGGTGTGGCGTGAAATCTTGCTGTCCTTGCTCCAGTACGGCACCAAGCCGAACCGGGCCTCGCGCCATTCTTCATCGCGTGTGTCCGGCGCAAGGATGCGGATCGGGCTTTTGTAACCGACATAGGCTTCGTTTGGGTAGTCAAAGCCCGGCTCCGGCCAGCCCAAGCCTTCAATCAAGCTCGGTTTGGTGGCGGGGAGGAAGTTGCTGCACATTGGGGGGGGTTGGCGTTGAAGAAGAAGGCTTAGTGGGTATCGTCGGGCGGCTTTGGGTTTGCCCTTGGGTCTTTTCCAGCCTGCCCGCCTGGCGTTTGCAGCTTCATTGATCGAAAGGCCTCCCCTGGCGTCTGGTATTTGATCAGGGACATGAGCGTGTTGTTGAGCCGCTCCGCAACCTGCGATGGCGACAATTCGTCATCCTCCAGATGGCATTTGGCCTGGAACACCAGCTCGTTGATGGAGCCCAGCACCCGCCGGTCGTTGGTTTTCGAGAACCGGATTTGCTCCGTGGCCGGCGCGATCAGCCGCTGGTATACCGACTCGCCGACGGCATCCACCACCGCTTCCCGGATGCCCGTCAACGCCATCTTCAGCAACTGGCCATCGTTACTGATTCCCCGTCCGAACAACACCACGGCAAACAACGACGAGGTGTTCACCAACAGGATGTACTGCACCCGCTTGGCGGTGAACAGATGCCCCGTCCAATCGGCATAGGGATTGCGTTCCAAGGGCAGGGCTTCCTTGGGGGAGACGCCGATCTTCTTTCCCAGTTTCTGGGTCAAGCGGATCATCATGGGAATGCCACGGCTCCTTCAAATTCTAAATCGCAAGTCGGCAAAACCGCCGGTTCTGTTGGCATGTGGGTGGATTGCGTCAAGGTT
>CAZOTR010000389.1:0-2825 GCA_964582755.1 uncultured Methylococcaceae bacterium
GGAATCCGGGCAAGCCGTGCGTGACCTTTTTGAGGCGAGCGACTTGGCCGTGGTTCGGATTGAATTTGTCGGCGCATCACATGGAATCCATCGCAACGGGAGCAGAGCCCTGGACTTTATGGACGCTGCAACGGCCGCAATCATGGGGTTGGGGGCGGCCGCCGCAGAAGGAGATAAGCCCGGATTGCCATAGCCTCTCCACTCGACCCTACGCGGGTTGTTGTGCCCCTTGGGAACCCTCAAAGCCGCGCCATGTTCATCCGTCAAATCCATTACCTCCTCGCGCTGGCGAAAACCAGCCATTTTGGCCGCGCCGCAGAAGCCTGCCATGTTTCCCAGCCCGCCTTGTCTTCCGGCATCCAACATCTGGAGGAGGAATTAGGCGTGACCTTGGTGCGGCGCGGCCAGCGTTTCCAGGGATTCACGCCGGAGGGTGAGCGGCTTTTGCAGTGGGCGCGGATTCTGGCACAAGACTGGGAGGGCATGCGTCAGGAAGCGGCGCTGTGCGGCGGGCAGTTGACCGGCTCGTTGCGCATTGGGGCGATTCCGACGACGCTGGTGGTGGTGCCTTTGTTGACCGAGCCTTACCAAGCGGAATTTCCCGGCGTCGGGATCAAGCTGTCTTCCCTTTGCGCGGAGGAGTTGATCCGCCAGCTCGATGGGTTTGAATTGGATTTGGGGTTGACGTACTTGGAAGACCCGCACCTGAAAGGCTTCCGCGTGTTGCCGCTGTACCGGGAGCGCCATGTGCTGCTGGCCCGCGCCCCGGATGTGCCGGTGACGGCGGCGGGCCAGTTGGACTGGGCGGACGCAGCCGGCCTGCCGCTGTGCCTGCTGACCCCGAACATGCAGAACCGCCGCCTGATCGACGCCGCGTTCCGCGAGGCCGGCGTGTCGCCGAAAGTGGCGCTGGAAACCGACTCGGTGTTCGCCTTGTATGCCCAGGTCCGCTGCGCTGGGCTGTACAGCGTGGTTCCGCATAGCCTGTTGAGCCTGTTCGAGATGCGCCAGGAAGTCACCGTTATTCCGCTGGTGCCCGAGTTGTCCCGCCCCATCGGGCTGATTTCCCGCAACCAGGATCAAGCTCCGCCCATCCAAGAAGCCGCTTGGGCCATCGCGGCCCGCCTCGATTTGCAGACCCGCTTCGACGCCTTGATAAACGCCATGAATTGACCGATTCGCCCAAACGATTGGCCGGTTTTCCGCTTGCCCCGGACAATGCCCCCACCCCGGCCAAGCAGGCCAGGGCCGGCCGGGGCGCAAGTAGCGGCCCGTCGGAATCAATCCATAACAACAGACAAAGGTGGAGAAACATGGCAAAAGTCATTTGTGTGCTTTATGACGATCCTATCGACGGTTATCCGACATCCTATGCCCGTGACGACCTGCCCCAGCCAGAGCGTTACCCCGACGGGCAAACGCTGCCGACCCCCAAGGCCATAGACTTCAAGCCGGGCGCGTTGCTGGGCAGTGTTTCGGGTGAGTTGGGTTTGCGCAAATACTTGGAATCGAATGGCCATGAACTGGTTGTGACCTCCAGCAAGGATGGCGCTGACAGTGTGCTGGACCGGGAGCTGCATGACGCTGAAATCGTCATCTCGCAACCGTTCTGGCCGGCTTACATGACCGCCGAGCGCATCGCCAAAGCGAAAAACCTCAAGATGATCGTGACCGCCGGCATCGGTTCCGACCACACCGACTTGCAGGCGGCGATTGAGCGCAACATCACGGTGGCCGAAGTCACCTATTGCAACAGCCATAGCGTCGCCGAACATGTCGTGATGATGACGCTCGCGCTGGTGCGCAATTACATTCCGTCCTACAACTGGGTCATCAAAGGCGGCTGGAACATCGCCGACTGCGTGGCGCGTTCCTACGATCTGGAAGCGATGAATGTCGGCACCGTGGCCGCCGGTCGAATCGGCCTGCGCGTGTTGCGCCTGCTGAAACCTTTCGACGTGAAGTTGCATTATCTGGATCGCCACCGCTTGCCGGAAGCGGTCGAGCAGGAACTCAACCTGACCTACCACAGCAGCCTCGAAAGCCTGACCAAGGTCTGCGATGTCGTGACCTTGAATTGCCCGCTGCACCCTGAAACCGAGCATATGATCAATGAGGAGTCGCTGAAGCACTTCAAGCGCGGCGCTTATTTGATTAACACGGCCCGGGGCAAGTTGTGTGACCGCGATGCCATCGGGCGTGCCTTGGAGAGCGGTCGGCTGGCGGGTTATGCGGGCGACGTGTGGTTCCCCCAGCCCGCGCCGCAAGACCACCCTTGGCGCACGATGCCGAACCATGGCATGACCCCGCACATCTCCGGCACCAGCCTGTCGGCGCAGACCCGTTACGCCGCTGGCACCCGCGAGATCTTGGAGTGCTACTTTGAAGGTCGGCCCATCCGCGATGAATACCTGATTGTGCAAGGTGGCCAACTGGCCGGCGTCGGCGCGCATTCCTACAGCAAAGGCAACGCCACGGGCGGTTCGGAAGAAGCCGCCAAGTTCAAGAAGGGCTGAGTGATTTAGACCCTAGTCCGCTGACGGAAGGCATCGTGTTTCGACGCCTTCCTGTTTCACTCATGAATCCGGTCCTTTGCCACCTGTTTCTTCTTAGAAAACGATTGTCGGTTTTGCGCTAAATTGTCCCTTTCGGCGCATGTGTCCGGGCCTGGGGCAAAGCGCCGAGGGCTGCTGCCAGGCAAAGCTCACACTAAAAAAAACAATATAATTCAATGTGTTGTATTTTTATTCCCGGTTGTTCACTGCATCTCCCCCTGCGAATGTTTAGAGAAGGCGATGGCCCGTTTCGTGCTGGAATTCGTTATA
>CAZOTR010000390.1:0-2788 GCA_964582755.1 uncultured Methylococcaceae bacterium
GATGGGCGTGGAAAAAAAACCGACCCTGTAAGGGTCGCAGCAATCTAAGCTGGTTAAAAATAGTCAAGGTTATAGTCAACCCCCGCTTTTTCCAGCATTTCAATCAATTCTTCCCGATATGATTTCACGCGGTGATGTTTCTCTTGATTGGCGATATATCTCCGTACCGCGTCTAATGCGGATGCGCTGACTGTGAAGGCAGCGTACCCTTCTTGCCAAGCAAACCCGCTTTCCCCGAGGGTGCCGTGAACCCAGGCGGAGGAAGCTTTTTTCAATTCCCGCATCACATCTGAAAGGCAGTGCGTCGCTTTCAGGGACACCAGCAAATGGACATGATCTTGCACACCGCCAATACCCTCTGGAAAACTGCCAAGCCCACGGATAGTCCCACCTAAGGAGTCGTGAAGCCGGGGAAGCCAGTCCGGCCCGATGATGGGTGCGCGGTTCTTGGTTCCAAACACGATGTGGTAATGCAGACTGAGGTAGGTGGACGTCATAAGCGGTACTCCGAGAATTCATAAAGCATGTTTTGCTGCGACCCCTCCGGGGTCGATTGCCTATATCGCTCGTTTCCGGGGGTGTCGCTGCGCTCGACCCTTAGGGTTTTGGCTGGCAACCCTGCCCGGGTTGCCCAAAGCGGCAGGGTTTCCCGTTTCCAAATTCCGCTGATTAAGACCCAGACAAAACCCCGGAGGGGTTAAAGCGATTAGCCGGGGGTTGAGCGCAGCGACACCCCCGGATGGCACGGCCAAGAAATCGACCCCGGAGGGGTCGCAGCCTCTAGCCCTAGCAGGGTTCGCTTGTTGGCGGGGCGGGGTAGCCATCTGCGACCCCTTCGGGGTCGAACCCCTAACACCGCGTTTCCGGGGGTGTCGCTGCGCTCAACCCCCGGCTAATCGCTTGAACCCCTCCGGGGTTCCGCTTCTCCATGTCCCACACCGACTTGTGTATAACGACGAGAGCGGAGCTTGGGAACGAGGGAGGCGAGAGGAAAACGCTATATCCAATCATCAAACCACCTCCCCCAACATCGCCACGATTTCCCGCTCCAAGTCTTTGATCTCGGCCTCCATCACATCCAGCTGGCGCGGCGGCTGGTAGACGTAGAAATGCCGGTTCAGCGGGATTTCATAGCCGACCTTGGTTTTGCCGTGGTCGATCCAGGCATCCGGGACGTGGGGCAGGACTTCGGCTTTCAAATATTCCTCGCAAGGGTCTTTCACCCAGTTCAGCAGCTTGTCCAAGCCGGTTTCATTGTCGTAGCCCAAGGGCAGGGGCAGTTCGATGTCGGCGGGCAGGGGCACGATTTCGGTGTCGCGCAGTTCCGGGTCTGGCTCGGGATTGCCTTGGTTGTCGCGGCAGATGTCCGCTTGCGGGTCGCGTTCACCCAGCGCGGCTAACACGGCTTTTTTCAGCGGGGCCGGGAGTTTTAGTCCGGCGCTTTTCAGGGCTTGCTCCAAGGCTTTTTCAAAGCTAGGCCGGTCGGTGTGGAGGATGCTGCCGTCTAGGGTTTCCACGGCTTGGATGATGGCTTGTTGCCGGGCTTGGCCTTGTTCGATGTCGGCTTGGTAGGCGGCTTCGTCCTTGCGCTTTTTGCTGCTGGCGAGGCCTGCGAAGGCGGATTGGTCTTGCAGCCGTCCGATGCGCTCGGGGCTGGCTTGGAAGTTCAATCGCAGCGGGCGTTCGACGGTGATTTTCAGGAAGCCGAATTCGCGGTTGTCGAAGATTTTCGAGCAGACGCGGCTTTCGCTGGCGCCCTCGGCCAAGACCGTGCTTTCGCCATTGTGCCGGTGTTCGTGGTAAAGGCGCAGCAGTTCGGCGATATGCCCGTCAGAGAGTTCGTTGCGCTTATTCCCTAAGCTCTTTTTCATCTTCTGGTAATGGCGGGTGCCGTCGATCAACTGCACTTTGCCTTGGCGGTGGACGGGCTTCTTGTTGCTGACAATCCAGATATAGGTGTAGATGCCGGTGTTGTAGAACATCTGGTCGGGCAGGGCGATGACCGCGTCCAGCCAGTCGTTTTCGATGATCCAGCGGCGGATGTTGCTCTCGCCGCTGCCCGCGTCGCCGGTGAACAGCGGCGAGCCTTGAAGACGATGGCAATCTTCGAGCCGTCGCCGCCTTTTTCCGGCGGGCGGTGCATCTTCGAGACCATGTGTTGCAAGAACAACAGCGAGCCGTCGTTGATGCGCGGCAGGCCCGCGCCGAAGCGCCCGGCAAAGCCGTAACTCTCGTATTCGGCGCGGACAAAGCTTTCCTCCGGTTTCCATTCGACGCCATAGGGCGGGTTGGAGAACATGAAATGGAAGCGCTTGGCCGGGTGGCCGTCTTCGGGGTAGAAGTTGTTGCCCTTGGCTTTGGCGTCTTTCAGGCCGAGCGTGTCGCCATAGATGAGGTTTTCAATCGGCTCGTCCTTGATGAGCAAATCCGCGCAGCAGATGGCGTAGGCTTCGGGGTTGTATTCCTGGCCGAACAGTTCGATGTTGGCGTCGGGGTTTTGCCGCTTGATGAACTCCTCGGCGACGGACAACATGCCGCCGGTGCCGGCGGTGGGGTCGTAAATGCTTTTGTAGATGCCCGCCTTGAAAATATCGGGTTCTTCGCAAAACAGCACATTGACCATCAGGCGGATGACTTCGCGGGGGGTGAAGTGGTCGCCGGCCTCTTCGTTGGCCTGCTCGTTGAACTTGCGCACCAGTTCTTCAAACAGATAGCCCATTTGCAGGTTGGAGACGCGGGCCGGGGACAGGTCGATGTGCGGCTTGCAGAATTCTTGGATGATGAGATA
>CAZOTR010000391.1:0-2774 GCA_964582755.1 uncultured Methylococcaceae bacterium
GGAAGCAGAGCTTCCAATACCCGGGTTCCCAAGCAGAGCTTGGGAACCAGAACAAAGCAAATACATCAAGGCCAGAATACCGACTAGGACAAGCGCAACGATAATGAGTGTCTGTGTCATGCGCCTAACGCCAAAGCTCAGCGGCGGAGCGTTAGCGGAGTCCGCTGGAGCGCTGTGTTAGGCTCGCCGAATGCTTTGCGATTTCGATTAGGTAACGCAAAGCTTCATTTACGGTTTCGGCATTTGGAAATGCGGCTATCACATCAGGTTCTAGGCGAACCGTATCGCAAAAGTTTTTGCGTTTCGGGCCTAGCTTACGAACTTGTAAATTTTGTACATCGTACTCTGGCCGTAATTCGTCTTCTGCTTCAATTTTGTTCATATGCTCTACGCTCCGATGGCGTTGCTTCTCTTGCGCTGATTAAACGGATGGAGCCGTTACGCTCCATATACGAAACGAACAACAATCGCCCTTGTGCCGATTGACCCAGCAGGATAAAACGGTGTTCCTCATAGGAATGGTCAGGATCGTAGAAATCCACATACAACGGATCATCGAAAACCGTTTTAGCTTCCTCAAAAGAAACACCATGCTTTGACAGGTTGGTTGCTGCTTTGTTTTCATCCCATTCATACGCCATCGAAAACATATGCCCTGAATCAATGTGGAGGGGAATAAGTAGAGACTACCCGGCTTTTGAATCGGTGCGCACGATAAAGCCGTGCGCACCCTACATGACTCCGCCACATCCAGCAACGTGCGAAGTGCCACCGAGAACCATGCCTCGCCACCATCAAAATCCGGTCCACACAAATTCGCTGAGAGCACCTCGATGGCCCCCAAGACCAATTCGATACGTCCGGGTGCGTTGCCTGCTTCGGTGCGGGCGACTCGATAGAAATGCTCCGAAAGAGCTTCTATCTGTTTCGCGTCGAATGGTTCCCGTCGCCACTTCAGCGCTTTCGCCAAATCGAAGCATTCCGCAGCCAGTTTCTGTTCAGCTTGTGTCATTTATTCTGGTGCCTAACGCCCACGATCAGCCGAGTAGCCGGGTAGGGTGAGCAAACGGCTCTATCGTTTACCCACGCGAAATCTCCACGAATCATTGAAAAATCGGTGGGCAGGCAAAAAGACGCCTGCCCACCCTACCCAACTTGCTGGGATCGGTATCGGGAAGCAGAGCTTCCAATACCCGGGTTCCCAAGCAGAGCTTGGGAACCAGAACAACCCGGCTTTCCGTAGTCTTCAGGAAATCCAACCATATCCGTATGAACCAGATTCATAAAGCCACTTGTGACCACATGTTCGGCAAGTGTAATAGGTTTC
Organism: uncultured Methylococcaceae bacterium; assembly: GCA_964582755.1. GTDB lineage: Bacteria > Pseudomonadota > Gammaproteobacteria > Methylococcales > Methylococcaceae > Methylumidiphilus. The sequence goes on from CAZOTR010000391.1 coordinate 1,328, forward strand.
ATTGACGGAGCCAAACATAGATGAACAAGGCTTTATTTCAGTACATTCAAGATTGGAATGTCTACTTGCTGAGCGACGGCCTAGGCCAAGTAATTCTTTGCACTCATCACAGATTTCATCTTTTTCTATTTCGTCCATAATAATCCTTCAATCATGTCGCAAAATCTGTGTTCTGCCGCCATGAATACGAGCCATAAAGTGGACAAATTGAACGAACAAGTTCGCATGTTTTAGCTGGTGCCTCGATTGGTGGAGTACCTGACGCTTCAATTTTCATGTATGATGGCTCGATCCAGCGAACTCGCTCTTCTTGATTGGTGTCGTCGTGTTCAACGGAGAGTTCTGAAACAATACGTGCGAATATGCATGGATTGTGACCATAGAAAATCCGCGTCGGTGTATTGTACATATGGGTGAAATGTTGTTGATGCTCGTTTTGCTTATTCGCATAGTCAGCCATCTCTTTTGCTGAGCAAATATTCCGTGAGTAAATCAAATATATAATATCTTGGATCGTGCGCATAGTTTTTCTAGCCGATAATATAGCAATAAGTTTTAGATTTGGTGCAATTGCTGGCCCTTCTGTTCCTTCCCAAGTAAGAAGCCACGCATTTATATTATGAATCTTCATGTTGGTATCATTGCTTGTGATTTGATATGCCAAATGATGGCGCGGGGCCGTGAGGAACGAACCGCACCATTCGAGGCATAAACGCGAATGCTGCGGAGTCATGTAGGGTGCGCATCGCGTACCATTTCCAATGCCCAACCTTCGTTAAGGTGCGCGGTGCGCACCCTACAGGGCCGTAGGGTGCGGTGAGGAACGAACCGCACCATTCAAGGCATGAACGCGAATGCTGCGGATACAAATTCCACAAGTCATGCATGAACCTCCACAAATTCACCGGAAGAATGTGGGCGAGGAATCACACGCCCTTCATCTTCAAGTCCTTCAAGATGAAATTCAATGGCTTCCTGAATAAGCAGCAATACCTCTTCCCGAGAATCCCCAACGGCTACGCATCCCGGAAGATCTGGCACATAGGCACCAAAACTCGCCGGGCCTTCTTCAACGACGACTAAGTAACGCATCATGACTTCAAACCTGCTTGTTTAAGGACACTGTTCAGTGTGTCGGGCGGGACATCCACACTTGGCTTGCCCGAAACGGTGACGGTTCCCGGTTTTGTCGGATGATGAAACTGCCGATGACTGCCTTTCTGTCACACTTGCGTCCAACCGTCAGCTTCGATTCGTGTGATAAGTTCTTTGACTTTCATGGGAGGCAATCACCCATGCCCCGCCTGCGTAGTCAGCAAAGAGATGTTAATTCCCATCAGTTCCGCCGCCGCCTTCCAGCGTTGGGCGGAGGGGTAGTCGAAAAGGATGGAATTGGCGGCGGGGGCGGAGAGCCAGGCGTTGTCCACCATCTCGCGCTCCAACTGGC
>CAZOTR010000392.1:0-2768 GCA_964582755.1 uncultured Methylococcaceae bacterium
AAGGACGGGACGTGGGAGCGGCTGAACCACACGCTGCGCAGCCGGCTGCGGGAGGAGGGCGGGCGGCACAAGCACCCGGCCGGGGCCTGCCTGGACAGCCAGAGCGTCAAGTGCACGGCGGTCCCGGGCGTGCGCGGCTGTGCGACGCGGGCAAGAAAATCAGCGGGCGCAAGCGGCACATCCTGGTGGACACGCTGGGGCTGCTGCTGGCGGTGGCCGTGACCGCCGCCAGCGTGCAGGACCGCGACGGCGCGCGCCTGCTGCTCGGCAGCCTGCCGGGCGGCTGCAAGAAGCTGCGGAAGGTCTGGGTCGACGGCGGCTACGCGGGCCGGCTCGTGGACTGGGTCGCCGGGCGGTTCGCGTTCTGCCTGGCCGTGGTGCTGCGCCCCAAGGAGCGCAAAGGGTTCGTCCTGCTGCCCCGCCGCTGGGTGGTCGAGCGCACCTTCGGCTGGCTCAACCACTCCCGCCGCCTCAGCAAGAGCTATGAGCGCCTCACCCGAACGGACGAAAACTGGATTTACATCGCCATGACCCGCATCATGCTGGAACGCATGGCTTGAGAGGAGAGTTTCCAAACAGCCTCTGAGATTTCCAAGGCATCGTCAACTTCTATGCCCAGGTAGCGCACAGTGCTTTCCAGCTTGGTGTGGCCAAGCAGCAATTGGACGGCCCTGAGGTTTTTGGTCCGCTTGTAAATCAAAGTCGCCTTGGTTCGCCGCATTGTGTGGGTTCCGTAGGCAGTGGGGTCCAGCCCGATGGATTTGACCCAACGCTCGACGATCCTGCCATACTGCCGGGTGGAAAGGTGCGGCGACTTGTACAGTCGGCTGGGGAACAGGTACTGGTCAGCCTTAAGTTTAGCCTGTTCGATCCAAAACTTCACAGCATCGCGGGTCTGTTCGGTGATCTCGAACTGAACCGGCCGGTGGGTCTTTTGTTGCATGATGATGGCTCGCGGGCAAATCCTGCCGCCCTGTGCCACGTCGCTGACTTTCAGCCCCACCAAGTCGCAGCCGCGCAGCTTGCTGTCGATGGCGAGATTGAACAGGGCCAGTTCGCGCACTTGCTTGGAAAGTTGCAGGCGGGTGCGGATTGCCCAAATCTCCTTGAGCTTGAGCGGCAGTTTCTGGCCGATGAGCCTGCCCTTGTTCCAAGGTATCCGGGTTGTCTTTTCAGATGGGTTCGTCGTGTTCATGGAAAGCTCCCCGCATTGTGTATAAGGAGCCTGCCATTTTGTGCTATTTTGTGCACACAAAAGCGTTATCAACGTTGGAGATGAACTTTGACACAGCGGATTGTTAAGTGGACCCCTCAGTCAAGACAGTTTTAGGTCAAATTTAAGAGGGGGCGGTTTCAAGTTTGAAGTGCAACACGGTTTGTTAAGTTGAGGATTTCCCGTTGAAATGCTTCAGCCGGGGTTTCAAAGCCCAGCACCTTGCGGGGCCGGTTGTTCAGCCGCTTGGCGATGGCGTTCAGCTCGGCCTGAGACACGCCGGACAAGTCCATGCCCTTGGGCAGGTACTCGCGGATCAGGCCGTTGGCGTTCTCGTTGCTGGGCCGCTGCCAGGGGCTGTGGGGGTCGGCGAAGCACACCCGGATGCGCACCCGCCGGGCCAGCTCCGCGTGCCGCGCCATCTCCTTGCCCGGGTCGTAGGTCAGCGTCTTCCTCGCGCAGGCCGGGACGCGCCGGAGCTTGCGGGCGAAGCCCTCCAAGGCGGCGCCGGCCCCGCAGCCGTCCATGCGGGCGAGGATGACGTACCGGCGGGTGCGCTCCACCAGGGTGCCCACCGCGCTGCGGTTGCCCGCGCCCTTGATGAGGTCGCCCTCCCAATGGCCGGGCACCCGGCGGCCCTCGACCTCGGCAGGCCGCTCGTGGATCGACGCCATGCCGGGAAGGAGTACAGGAAGTGCGACGACCCCCGCGTAGCCGGAGGGCCGGATGTTTTGTCGAAGTCTGCGGCTCCATCGCAGGCGGAGACAAAACATAAGGCAACCGAACCGGCGTAGAGTCAGTGTGGCAGCCATGGCGAGAGGCGAAGCGCAGCGGAGTCTCGATGCCGTGGCGGACGCAGGACGGGCGCGGGCCGCCGCAGGCAAGGTTGTCGCCAATTTTTTGCTCCTGATGGAGACTGGGAAGTCCCATCAGGTTTCGCAAAAAATGGCGACACGCTTCGCAGCCCGCCGCGCCGGTCAGCGCCCCGCCCGCGCGGGCGGAGGGCCTTGCGGCCCTGCCGCAACTGGCCGAGCAGGGATTTCCGCAGCCCCCCGCGCGGCAGCGCGTACAGCGCGAGATAGACCGTCTCGTGGCTGACCCGCAGGGCCGGCTCGTCAGGGTGCATGGCCCGCCGCCGCCCCGCGATCTGCTCGGGCGACCAGCCCCGGCAGAGGTCCATGGCCACCGGCTCCCACAAGGGCGTGCGGGGGGCCAGCTTGCGGCGTCCGCGCCGCCTTCGCCGGTGGTAGTCCCGTTGCGCCGAAGGCGCGTCGTAGCCCGCGCCGCCCGCGTTCCGCGACAGCTCGCGCGAAACGGTGGACGCCGGCCCAGGGCGGCGGCAATGGCGCGAAGGCTGTGGCCTTGCGAACGCCCCCGGTGGATCGCGCTTCGCTCGTCCGCGCTCAAATGCTTGTAGTGGGTTCCCATGGCAACACCTTATCATGCCTTGGGTGTTGCACTTCGTTTTAGAGACCGCCCCGTAAAAAAATATGTGCCTCCCGGCACCCGAAAACGCCGAAAATCAGGCATGACCCACCAAAATGGACGTGATCCG
>CAZOTR010000393.1:0-2768 GCA_964582755.1 uncultured Methylococcaceae bacterium
GCCTCGCGCTATGTCGTCGCCTCGAAAATGGGCCGGGTGGTGACGGCGATCCGCGACGCCGAATCGCGCACCCGCTTCATCGGCTACCAAGTCGAGCATTTCAAACTGTGGATCTTCGTCTTTTCGGCGGTGTTGGCGGGCGTCGCCGGGGCTTTGTATGTGCCGCAGGTCGGCATCATCAACCCCAGCGAATTCTCGCCGCTGAATTCCCTGGAGCTGGTCATCTGGGTCGCCGTCGGCGGGCGCGGAACTTTGTACGGGGCGGTGTTCGGGGCGGTGTTGGTGAATTATGCCAAGACCGTGTTCACCGGCGTCTTGCCGGAAGTCTGGCTGTTCGCGCTGGGCGGCTTGTTCGTCGCGGTGACTTTGTTCATGCCGGACGGCATCGTCGGGCTGGCGCGGCGCTTTCGGCAAAGGAGGGCGGCATGAACCGCGTCGTCCGCACCCACGAGGAGCCGCTGGTCGAAACCGACGGCATCGCCGCCGCCGAACTGGACACCAGCCACGGGCCGATTCTTTACCTGGAAGGGGTGACGGTCAGCTTCGACGGCTTCCGCGCCCTTAACGACCTGACGCTGTACATCAACGACGGCGAGTTGCGCTGCATCATCGGCCCCAACGGCGCGGGCAAGACCACGATGATGGATGTCATCACCGGCAAGACCCGGCCCGACGGGGGCGAGGTGTTTTTCGGCCAGACCATCAACCTGCTGGAATTGGACGAGCCGGCCATCGCCCGCGCCGGCATCGGCCGCAAATTCCAAAAGCCCAGCGTGTTTGAGCCGTTGAGCGTGTTTGAGAACCTGGAGTTGGCGATGCACACCGACAAGCGCGTCTGGCCCAGCCTCCTTGCCCGCCTGAAACCGGAACAGAAGGCAGACATCGAGGAAGCTTTGGAAACCATCGGCCTCGCCGACCAGCGTTTCGACCGCGCCGGGGCGCTGTCGCACGGCCAGAAGCAATGGTTGGAGATCGGCATGTTGCTGATGCAAAGGCCGAAGGTGTTGCTGGTGGACGAGCCGGTGGCGGGCATGACCCACCAGGAAACCGAGCGCACCGCCGAGTTGCTGCTATCGCTGGCGGGCAAGCATTCGGTGGTCGTCGTCGAGCATGACATGGAATTTGTCCGCTCCATCGCCCGCACCGTGACCGTGCTGCACGAAGGCAGCGTGTTGACCGAGGGCACGATGGACGAGGTGCAAAACCATCCGCGTGTCATCGAAGTGTATTTGGGGGCGTGATGCTGAACATCTCAGGACTCAACCAGTTTTACGGCGCAAGCCACATCTTGTGGGATCTGGACATGGCCGTGGCCCAGGGCGAATGCACCTGCCTGATGGGCCGCAACGGCGTCGGCAAGACGACCTTGCTGAAATGCGTCATGGGCTTGCTGCCGGTGAAGACCGGCAAGATCGAGTTGCAGGGCCAAGACATCACCGGGCTGAAGGCGGAAAAGCGGGCGGGCTTGCGCGTGGGCTTCGTGCCGCAGGGCCGGGAGATCTTCCCGTTGATGACGGTGGAGGAGAACCTTAAAACCGGCCTGGGGGCGCGGGCCGACAAGCCGAAGAAAATTCCCGAACACATTTTCGAGATTTTCCCGGTGCTGAAATCCATGTTGCACCGGCGCGGCGGCGACCTCTCCGGCGGCCAGCAACAGCAGCTTGCGATAGGCCGCGCCTTGGTGCTGGACCCGCAATTGCTGATTCTCGACGAGCCCACCGAAGGCATACAGCCAAACATCGTCCATGAAATCGGCGACGTGATCCTACGTTTAAACAAGGAAATGGGCGTGACGGTGTTGCTGGTCGAGCAAAAGCTGCCGTTTGCCCGCCGCGTCGGCGACCGCTTTTTCATCATGGAAAAAGGCCGGGGGGTGGCTTCTGGTAAAATGGCCGAGTTGGACGGGGAGATTGTTAAACGGTATTTGTCGGTATGATGGGCAGGGCAATCGCACTATGGCAATGTAGGGGTAAATAAATTCGCCCCTACAACCGCTTCCAAACCTTAGCATCCCCACGCTGGATCGTGGGAACGAGAATATACGCTTGCACGCATCAGCTTCATTGGCCCACTGGCGGGCGGAACTGGCCTTGGGCTTCGAGCAGCGCGGGGGCAAAACCGTGTTGGCCGGACGTCGCCAGCAAGGCCCGCTAACGGTGCAGCGGGCGTTTTACCCCGAGGACGGGCTGGCGCATCTTTACATCCTCCATCCCCCCGGCGGCGTGGTCGGCGGCGACGAATTGGCCGTCAGCGTCGATTGCGCCGGACAGGCGCAAGCCCTGCTCACCACCCCGGCGGCGGCCAAGTTTTACCGCAGCGACGGCGCGTTGGCCCGGCAAACCATCGTTTTGCAAGTCGCCGAACAGGCCAGCTTGGAATGGCTGCCGCAGGAAACCTTGCTGCATGGCGGGGCGCAAGCGGATTTAAGCCTGCGGGTCGAATTGGCCCGGCAATCCCGCTTCATCGGCTGGGACATGGTGTGCCTGGGGATGCCCGAATGCGGCGATAGTTTCGAGCAAGGCGCGGCGCGGCTGCGGCTGCGCATCCATCTCGACAGCCAGCCGCTGCTCGTCGAAAACCTCAAGGCCGACCATGAATTCGCCCATTCCGTTTGGGGCTTGCGCGGCAACCCAGTGTTGGGCGCGATGTATGCCTATCCCTTTCCTCAATCCGGCCTAGGCGATATTCAAGCCATGTGGGAAAATCAAACCGGCTTCGCCGCGACCTGGCTGGACGGCTTGTTGGTTTGCCGGGGCATCGCGCCGCAA
>CAZOTR010000394.1:0-2748 GCA_964582755.1 uncultured Methylococcaceae bacterium
TGGCCAGGGAATTCGGCATCAGCCGCGAGACGTTGTACCAATACCTGAAGGCCGATGGGGCTTCCTCGTTGGCAGTCGGATGACGACACGAAGCGGGCCATCGCACATCTACCTTTGTATACCATCAATGCAGGCCCTGCGTGATTTGCCGCCGGATTTCTTCCGCCTGGGCGAGCGCGTCCTCGGCCAGGATCACACCGCGTTGGCCGCGTCCGGCTCGATGCTCATGAAGCTTTCATAAGACAAAAGACCCCGCCGGCGGAGGCGTTCCAGCGTCGCCAACAAGTGCAACATGCCGATATAGCCTTCTATTTGGTCTGTTCGGCGGCGAGGACGTGGATGACGACCGACAACAGGTCTTCCAGGGCACTTTCGATGGATTTTGGATCGTGCATGGCCATGTCAGCAAGCTGCCGCAAATGGCCGAGCGTTTCGTCGTCCAAAGCCTGGAGCCAGTCGCCGAGATGGAAGGGATGCGGACTTTTCCGGTCCGCCAAAAAGCTCAGGAGGTTCGAGGAAAACCGCAGCGGGGTTCCGTCGACGCGGGTGACGCGGATCTCGGTTTCATCAGTGTGCAGAGGTATTGTTTTCCCGGAATCTCAGGGGTTTTTGAAAAGCCAATAGCCTAGCATGGCAACCTTCCCTATTTGCACAAACTCTCACACGGCACCCCGTCGCCATCCCGGTCTAAACTGCCCACTCCGCACTGGGTCAGGTAGAACCGGGCTTCCTCGCAGGTGGACATCTGTTTGCAATACCGTTTGCTTCCGCATGATCCATCATTTTGTGTCGCAGCCGCCGGCGGCACCGATGCGGAACCCCGAGATGGTTGGCCGGCCGGTTTCCCGCCGTGCCGGTATTCCCAAGGCGGGATCGCGTCCGGCCTTGACCACAGCCCAAGCCTTGCCGCTTTGGCGGCGTCTTCGGCTGCGAAATACGACTGGTCGCGGGCGTACTGCCGATAGACCCAGGCCATACCGCGCTTCACTTGCTCCAAATTCGTATCCAGCCCGTCGGCCATGACTTTTCCGACGGTTCGCCCGTACTTGTCAATCGTTTCGATTTCCACCGTTACCGTCTTGCCGTAAACCATGTCCGACAGGGATTGCTTTGAAGCCTGCCCGAAGTCTTGGCTGGTTTCCGGCGCGTCTATTTGCGCGAACCGGATTTTGTATTGGCGGTTGTCGGCATCCAAGACGGTAACGGTGTCCCCATCGTGGACACCGACCACGCGCCCGGTGATGGTTTCTGCGAGGACGAGCTGGGCGAATAACGCAAAGACTAGGCCTGCGGCATAGGCAAGGTTCTTGTGGAGCATGTGTTCTCCCGTCAGCGGACAAGCATGGAGCCTGCGAAAATTCATCCAAATCATGGGCTATTCGGAGATGTCTTTCAAGAGAGCGTTTTCGGATGTCGAAAATCCAATAAACGGCCCGGGGCAGTCTGGATGCCGCGTCTCCGGGAAACGGTCGTTTTCGGGAGGGTGGCGGGGCTTCCCTTCCAGCGGGGAATAATGGCTTCCCGGCAAACCCTGCCGGTTTGGGGGAAGGGTTTCCCATGGCGCCGCAAGCCGCAAGCCGGTATATCGCAAAGGCCATCCACTTTATTTACGCCTTGCCGTCCAGGAGACCGCCATGCCCGACCTTGACCCCCAAAACCCGTCCCCGTCCGCAGCCTTGCCGAAGCCCCGCAACCGTCGGCAGACGGCCGCCGCCTTCGCGCTGGGCGTTGCCATGGCGGGGTTAGCCGCTCTTTTCGCCTTCCAGGGCGGCGCGTCCGCCAACATCGCCGCCGCCACGCAGCCTTCCTTGGTTGCGCCGCCAGATCCCCGCCTAGAGCATTTGCTTAGCCTGGCCGAGTCCCAGCGCGACTGCGACGCCGCCTGCCTGGGCGAGTTGCGCCTTAAGGCCGACAAGGCCGCGGCGCTCGAACAGGCCCTGGGCAACGTGCAGGCCGCCGCCGCCGAGGCCGGGCAGCGGGTGGCCGCGCTGGAAGCCGATGGCGAAAGCCACAAACGGCAGGTCGAGGCGCTGGAAAAGGAAAAGGCGGATTTGGCCGCGCAGATGGAACGGCAAAAGGCCGAACTTGAAGCCGGGCATAAAAAGCAGGTCGCGGCGCTGGAGCAACGCCTGGCCGCAGCAGAATCGCAACTGCAGGCGGCCCACCAGGCGCAGGAACATGCCGCGCCGGAAAGGCTGGCGCGGCAAGCGCCAGTGCCGCCGGCAAAAGTTGAAAAGCCCGCGCCCAGGCAGGCGGCTGCCAAGCTCCCCGCAGGGAATACCGACAAGGCACCTGCGGATGCGGCCAGGCAAAAATGGACCGTCCTCGGCATGACCGCGTCGACCGTGGTCGTGTCGACGCCCGACCGCCGGGTGGTGGCCCTGGCGGCGGGCGAATCGCTGGACGGCGTCACCGTGCAGCGCATCGACCTGGACAAGGGCGTGGCCGAGACGAGCGGCGGCAGCCTGGCCTACAAAAAATAGGGTAAGCCGCGGCAGGGTTTTGTGGCTGTGTCCGTTTTCTCTGGCAATGCCGCCAATCCTTGGCATAATGCCCGCCTTGCAACCCACCCGATGGAGACACTGATGCGAACCCGATCCGAACTGATTGACGCGCTGTCCGGGCGCACCGGACAATCCAAGAAAGAAGCGGCGGCCTTCGTCGACGCGCTGGGCGAACTGGCGCGGGAGTCCCTGGCGGCGGGCCGGGAGATGGTCTTGCCCGGCATCGGCAAGCTCGCGGTGAAGG
>CAZOTR010000395.1:0-2736 GCA_964582755.1 uncultured Methylococcaceae bacterium
CCCGTTCTTCCCGCCGTCCCGCGGCGGGACGGCTTTTTTTATAAAAACCGAAGAGGATGCGGGTGTCCTAAAACGAACCGGCGGCGGGCGAACGAGGCTGCGCGAATAACGTCTTCCCGCCCCGCCCAAATGACCAACAAGACCGCTAACCTAAAGCGAGGCTTCTGATGAGAGACATAGCGATGAAACCGTCCACCGTGCGCATGTTGCTGCCGGGCCTGAATGCCGTCTTCCCTCCGGGTTCGGCGCTGTCCCCGGCACAGGCGCGGGATGCCCGCTTGCGCCGTGCCACCCCGCCATCTGCCGAGCCACCCCCGCCCAAGGTCATCACCGTCCGCATGGCGAAGGGCGGCGTCGGCAAGACCACGCTGGTCGGCAACCTTGGTGCCGCCCTGGCGATGATGGGGCATAAAATCCTGTTGATCGACGGCGATCCGCAGGCCTCGCTGACCCTGTTGATGGGCCTTGACCCTTGGGCCGAGGGCTTTTCCCACATCGGCGAGCTGATGCACCGCGCTTACCGCCGCGAACCGGCCCGCCTTGACGATGCGGTCGTTCCCGTCTGGCCGGGCGGCCACCTCGACATCATACCTGCCGACCTTTCGCTGACCGCGGCCGACCATTGGATGATGGGCGCTGTCAGTCGGGAATATGCTTTCGCGCGCCTGTTGCGCGAGAACGCGGGGTTCTTCGCACGCTACGACGCCGTGCTTGTCGACACCGCTCCCGCCACCTCGTTGCTGACCAACGCCTTGATGATGGCTTCGCCCGAGGCGCTGGCGGTCGCCATGCTGGACGGCTCGTCGGTGAAGGCGATGGAAGTGTTGGAGGCGAACATCGACGAGATCAACGCGGCGATTCCCGGACTGGACATGGGCTTCCATGTCGTCGCCAACGGCTGGCACGGCAGCTACGCCTCCTACCGCAAATCGCTGGAGTCGCTGTTGCGGCTTTACCCTGGCCGGATCAACTCGACCGTGTTGCCCTGGTCGGCGGCGTTCAAGCGGCAGATCGACCCGGATGATCCGCTGTGTTCCGGCACGGTGATGGAGCGCGAGCCTAGTTCCGACAGTGCGCAGGCCGTCGCCGAACTGGCGCGGTCGTTGGCGTCTCGTTATGCCATCCTGCTGGGCGGCGCGATCCCGTCGCCCCTCGATTTCGACAGCCAGGCTGAAGCCGGGGAGGCCGCATGAGCGCATCCACCAAACGCTGGTCGAAAGCGAGTGGGCTGGTCGCCGCCGCCGGTGAGACCGCGCCGCCGCCGTCTGCCGGTGTCTTCGCCGGTGGCTTGCCGCCCCTGCCGGAGGATGCGAGTGCGCCCGAATCCCCGTTAATGGTTCCATTGGACAAGATCGACCGCAGCCCCTACCAGAACCGCGTGCCGCCCGCGCCGGATGCGGTGGCCGCGTTGGCGGCGGATCTCAAGGCCAACGGGCTTAATAGCCCGGTAGTCGTCCGCCCCAAGGCCGACGGGCGCTACGAGCTGGTGGCCGGCGAGACGCGCACGGCGGCGTTCCGCCTCAACGGCGAGGCGGCGATACCGGCGTTCGTGCGTCCGATGGCCGACGGCGAGGCGGCAAGGCGGCTGGTCGCTGACAATTTCTTCCATGCGGAGATGTCCGATTACGAGATATACCAGGGGCTGGTGACGGCCAAAGGGACGCTGGAAGCCGACGGCCTTCCTTCGGGGCTGTCCGACCTGGCGGCGCTGACACCGTGGGGCAAGTCCCAAGTTCACCGGCTGCTGTCTTTCGGCCGATTGCCGACGGAAGCGCTGGCAGCACTGGTAGATGCCGCCAGCGTCGGCCCGCCCGCGCTGCGGGCGCGTGCCGCCGCCGACCTCGCCGCGCTGGCCGAATCCGGCTGCCCGCCCGAGGTCATTACCCAGGCTGTGCGCGACGCGCTGTCCGGCGCATGCGAACCAGCCAAAGCGGCGGAGCGGGCCAAGGCGATCATGGCTGGTGCCGCCGCACCCAGACCAAAGAAACCCGCTCCTCCGACCGTCCGCGCCGTTTCCGCGCCGGACGGGCGGCTGGCTTACACGCTCCAGCGGATGCCCAAAGGCGTCGCCATTAAAGGTGCCAAGAGCGAGGATTGGGACACGCTGGCCGCCGATCTGCTGGCTTGGCTGGAGGCGCGGGCCGGCGGGGGCGCAGGCGGTGGCCAGTAGTGCCGCAAGAGGATTTTGTGCAGGCGGATGTTTAAATGGAACATTCAAGCGGCGGCCACGCAAAGCAGGGACGGACAACACAACAGCGGCAAGGGGAGGGCGGCCATGCTAGGCTATGCTTTCTTCAAAAGCGCTCCACATTCCGAGAAAACGATGTCTTTGCACACTGATGCGACCGAAATCAGCGTCACCCGCGCCGACGGGACGCCCATGCGATTTTCGTCGAGCCTCTTGAGCTTTTTGGCGAACCGGAAAAAAACGCGCCCCTTCCATCTCGGTGATTGGCTTCAATCCCTGGACAGCGAAAAGCTCGGCCACTTGCGCCAGCTTGCCAAAAACGCCCTGTACGATCCGCCATCGGTCGGCACCGCCTTGGAAGACCTGCTGTCGGTCATCATCCTCGTCCTCGCCGCCGAGCGCCAAACCGAAACGGTCAGCTTCAGCGAAGAGCAGATCGGCGAATACCTCGGCATGTTGCACCTGCTGGCGACGTTGGAGCGCCTGCGTCGGCAAGGGCTTCTGGCCTACGAAAGCTTCATGAGCATCGAGCCGGACGCGGCCAACGC
>CAZOTR010000396.1:0-2735 GCA_964582755.1 uncultured Methylococcaceae bacterium
CGAAGCATTGGACTGGCAACGCGCCGAACGGCCTTTGCCGCTGTTGCGGGTTTTGTTGGGTTTGTCGGCGAATCCCTTCGCACTTGCCGAATGAACCCTTAACCAACGTTTAGTGCAATAGAGTGGAACCCCCTTTATTATCAATTCACTCCACTTCGTCCCATCGCGAGTTGGTTATAAGCCAGCACCGAGACGAGTATTTCCGCGTTGAACTCAACGGTTTTGATCTTTCTGCATCTGCGGAAATCTGGGCCTATATAGACGCCAATGAATTGCACCGATTTTTTCAAGATCTCGGTGGACTCGACACACCGTGGCAAGGGCCACGATCATGGGTTTCAATCGAGCAAGACTTTTCGCTCTCTGCAACCTGCACCACCTTAGGCAGCGTTACCTTTCAGATCGAGTTGTGTGGTTCACAAGGTGAGCCGGAAGAATGGCGGGTTCAAGCGGGACTCGCTACTGAATTCGGCCAATTAGAGCAAATTGCAAAGAACGCGGCGGCTTTTTTCAATGCATCCAACACCTGCAAGGTGTGACTTATGAACACATCCGAACACGAACGCCTGCGCCGCTGGCGCTTGATCCTGGGCGAAAGCGCCCAAGAAGCTTGCGGCCTGGGGCTGGCCGACGCCGACCTCGCCATCGACCGCGCCCTGGCTGCGCTGTACGACCCGGAAGGTCCGGGCGGGCTGAAATCCAAGGAGCGCGGCGGCAGCGAAGCCTCCTCGCCCCGCGTCGCCCGCTGGCTGGACGACATCCGCAAATATTTCCCGTCCCCGGTCGTGCAAGTCATGCAGAAGGACGCGCTGGAACGGCTAAACCTGCGCAATATGCTGTTGCAGCCGGAAATGCTGCAAGCGGTGCAGCCGGACGTGCATCTGGTCGCCACGCTGTTATCGCTGGGCCGGGTGATTCCGGCGAAAACCAAGGACACGGCACGGAAGGTCGTGCGCCAAGTCGTGGACGAGTTGATGAAGCGGCTAGAGGAGCCGATGCGCAGCGCGGTCAGCGGCGCGTTGGACCGCTCTGTGCGCAACCGCCGCCCGCGCCTGGCGGAAATCGACTGGCCGCGCACGATACGCGCCAATCTGCGCCACTTCCAGCAAGAATACCGGACGGTCATCCCTGAGACCTTGATCGGCTATGGCCGCAAATCGCGCAAGACCCAGCGCGAGATCATCCTTTGCATAGACCAGAGCGGCTCGATGGCCAACTCGGTAGTGTATTCCAGCATCTTCGGCGCGGTGATGGCCTCCTTGCCTGCGGTCAGCACGAAATTGGTGGTGTTCGACACCGCCGTGGTGGACATGACCGAGCAACTCGACGACCCGGTGGAATTGCTGTTCGGGGTGCAACTGGGGGGCGGCACCGACATCAACCGCGCCGTCGGCTATTGCCAAGGGCTGATCCGCGAACCGCACAACACCATCCTGGTGTTGATTTCGGATCTGTACGAAGGCGGGGTGGAGCGGCAGTTGTTGCAGCGGGCCGCCGAACTGGTCGAATCCGGCGCGCAGTTCATCGCCTTGCTGGCTCTGAGCGACGAGGGCGCGCCGTCTTACGACCGTGGGCTGGCGGAGAAGCTGGCGGCTTTGGGCGTGCCGTCGTTCGCCTGCACCCCCGATTTGTTTCCGGGGCTGATGGCGGCGGCCATCCGCCGCGAGGACGTCGGGCTGTGGGCGGCGAAGAATGGGATTGTGGCGGCTCGCCAAAAAAACGCATAAAGCGGGATTCGCATTATAATGGCGCGCTTCCCACCCGCCACCAACCATGAACACCGACACGCCCACTGCCGCCGAAGGCTTTGACAGTCACGCCTTTTTGAAAACGCTGACCCAGCGCCCCGGCGTCTACAGGATGCTGGACAGCCAAGGCACGGTGATTTACGTCGGCAAGGCGAAGAATTTAAAAAAGCGCGTCTCCAGCTATTTCCTCAACAAAGACGCCGCGCCCAAGCAGCAGGCCATGGTGGCGCGCATCGCCTCCATCGAAATCAGCGTCACCCACACCGAGGGCGAGGCGTTGCTGCTGGAAAGCCAGCTAGTGAAGCGCATCCAGCCGCGCTATAACATTTCGCTGCGCGACGACAAGTCTTTCCCTTATATCCAAGTCACCACCGACCAGCCGTTCCCTCGGCTGGCGTTTTATCGGGGTTCGCGCAAGAAGCAAGGCCGTTTCTTCGGCCCCTATCCCAGCGCCGGCGCGGTGCGCGAATGCCTGAAGCTGTTGCAGAAGATTTTCCCGGTGCGCCAATGCGAGGACTCGGTGTTCAAAAACCGCTCGCGGCCCTGCCTGCAATACCAGATCGAGCGCTGCTCCGGGCCTTGCGTGGATCTGATTGAACAGCCAGCTTACGCCGAGGATGTCGAGGACACCATCATGTTCCTCGAAGGTAACGGCAAGGGCTTGATCGACGAGCTGGTCAGCCGCATGGAAACAGCCTCCGCCGAATTGCGTTTCGAGAAAGCCGCCCGCTACCGCGACCAAATCGCCAACCTGCGGGCCATCCTCGCCAAACAGGCCGTGACCGGCGAACACGGCGATTTGGACATCGCCGCCTGCGCCATCAAGGGCCATCTGGCCTGTGTGCAGGTGCAGTTCATCCGGGGCGGGCAGCAGATCGGCGACCGTTCCTTCTTCCCGAAGATGGCCGAGGAACACGACGCCGCCAGCGTCCTGGAAGCCTTCCTCGCCCAATACTATTTAAACCGGCAAATCCCCCGCGAAATCCT
>CAZOTR010000397.1:0-2730 GCA_964582755.1 uncultured Methylococcaceae bacterium
GAACCGTCGATCTCGCCCGCCGCCACCATCTTGCGCAACAGGCTGAGTATCTCCGCAGGCGGCGTGGTGTCGCGGTAAGGCCGCTTCTGCGCCATGGCTTGGTACACGTCGGCGACGCGGATGATGCGCGCTTCGTAGGGGATCTGCTCGCCATGCAAATGGAAGGGATAGCCCACGCCGTTGAGCGATTCGTGGTGGTAGGCCGCCCAGAGGGCGATTTCTTCGATGCCTTCGATGGGCTGGAGTATCTGCCAAGTCATGAAGCTGTGGCTGTTCATCACAGTCCGCTCGTTCGGGTCCAGCTTGGCGGGCTTTTCCAGAATTTCGTCGGGTATCTGCAATTTGCCGATGTCGTGCAACAGGCCGGCGATTTCCAGCCGGTCTATTTTCGCCATGGATAGCCCGGCGAGTTCGCCGAGGAATTTCGACAGCCTAGCCACGCCCAAGGAATGCTGGGCGGTGAAAGGCGACTTGGCGTCCACAATATGGGCGATCAGCACGGCGAAAGAGTGCAGTTGCTTTAAATCCAGCACGCCTTCTTCCGCCTGTGGCGTCTCCAACACTTGCTGGGCGATGTTTTCCGGGGTTTGCCGCAGCCAGAACGCTTCCTGGGCGGAGGCTTCCCGGAACGCCTCCACCCATTCCGGGGCGAAAAAATCCCCCGAGTAGCGAGCGATGCGTCGGCTGATTTCCTCCGCGTGCAGCATGATGGGCGGGGAGCCGGCGTAATCGTGCATGGCAAGCATGTCCACGCGGTCGGCGAGGTAAATCAGGTTGGCATGCAGCGCGGTTTCCAGCGGGACTCCATGGGCGAGCAGATCCTTCCAGTGGGTGTGGTGGTGAAGCACGATGGGGGCGAGATGGCTTAACGGCTGGAATTGCTCGAGTATCTGCGCCCCCTGCTCGCAATGAGTCTGGGAGCCGCTCCAGTCCAGTTCGCTGACCAGCTTGTGATGCACGCGGGTGGAGGACACGCCGCAATCATGCAACAGGCCCGCCTCGAACAGGATTTCCTGCGTCGTGGTGTCGCAGCCCCGGATGCGGGCGCATTCACGCGCCATGATGGCCACCCGCTTGCCGTGGGAGATGTCGTCCACCCCCACCAAGTCCACGGTGTTGGAGATGACCATGGTCAAGCGCCTGATGTTCACATTGACCTGGGTCACTGCCGTCCCCTCCTTTCGACCACTATCATTCCACCCTCTCGGCTTCGTAGCGGGACACCCGGATCGAATCGGACCAATAGCCTTGCGGCAAGCCCGCCTTGAGTTTCAGATGCGCCAAAAATTGCGCGGGGTCGGGCAGTTGTTCCCAGACCGAGGGCAGGAACGTCCCGCGCCTGCGGCCTTCCGCCAGAACCAGCCCGTCTACGCCGGGCCGCAATTGGGCGATGAGGTCTGCTTCCGACTGGAAGCGCAGGGGTTCGGCGGGGGTGAGCAAGGACAGGTGGATCTCCAAGCCGTCCACTTCGCCGGCGTCCACCGGTGGGAAGCGCGGGTCTTGGAAGGCGGCGGCGTAGGCGTTGTGGGCGATGTCTTCCGCCAGGGGGCGGATGGCCTCCAAAGTGCCGATGCAACCGCGCAAAGCGCCTTCTTGTTGCAGGGTGACGAAGCTGGCGCGGACTGTCCGCAAGCCCTGCGGCAGGCTCGCCAGATCGACCGGCAAGGGCTGGCCGGTTTTGAGGCCGTGGCGGATGGATTCCCGCGCCAAGCGCAGCAGGTGCTGCCGCTGTTCCTCGTCGAGGCGGCTTTTTGGCGCCGGTTTTTCGGCGTATTCAAAGGCGTAAGCGCCGTAACCGACCACTTGGTCTTTCGGGCCGGCGGTGTCGCCGGAGTTGCGCAGGTCCAGGGTTGTCGCGGACAGGCCGTGCCGCTGGGCGGCGAGCAGCAGGCCGCTGATGGGCAGGCGTCCGCAGGCGTCGTCGTAGCCGATGTCTTCCAGCCGCAACGACTCGATGGCCTTGGAAGTGGCGGCGTCCATGCGCTTGGCGGTGGCGTAGTCGTGGTAATGGCTGAGGTCGGAACTGATGACGATCAGGGTCTCGTCGCCGCCCCACAAAGCTTCCAGCGCCGCCGCGACCTCCGTCGGCGCGGCGTCGCCGACGACCACCGGCACCAGACTGAACGTCCCCAGAACTTCTTGCAGGAAGGGCAGTTGGACTTCCAGGCTGTGTTCCTGGGCGTGGGCTTGGTCCAACTCGCGGACGCAGGGCAGGGTGGCCAGTTCCGCGCAAGCCTGCCGGTCGATGGCGATTTGCCCCAAGGGCGTGGCGAACCACAGGGCGCTGCTGACCGCCAGCCCGCGGAAGCCAACGCGGTGGGCCGGGCCGAACAGCACGACGCGGCTGATGCGCCCGCGTCCCTGGCGCAGCCTGGCGTAGACGCTGGCGGCGACCGGCCCGGAATAGACATAGCCGGCATGGGGGGCGATGATGGCCTTGGGCAGGCTGCCGGCCGGCGTGGTGTGGTCCAGGTAGCTTTGCACCATGGCCTGGAGTTGGTGTTTGTCCGCCGGATAAAACGTGCCGGCGACGGCGGCGGGTCGGGTGATTTGCATGGCTTCCTCTGGGGATGGGGCGTGGAACGCACTTAGTCTAGCCGGTAAACAATCCTTCCGCTGCCGGTGTGCTTGGCAACACGGCCCGCATAGGATGCGCCGACGAAGGAGGCGCATCATTCGTGTTGCTCGATTGATGCGCTTCGTTCCTCAGCGCATCCTATGGTCTTGCCG
>CAZOTR010000398.1:0-2701 GCA_964582755.1 uncultured Methylococcaceae bacterium
GGTTCCCGAGGTCAGGCATTCCCTGTCCACGGTCTACCGCAAGGGGCTGGCCCACCTGGCCGGCGAGCGCGTCGAGTTCAACGGCAGGAAGTACTCGCCGCTCTACACCCCCCGGAACGAGACCTTGGCGGAGCAGTTCCAGATTACGCGGGAAGAGGAGCGCCAGTTGCAGACGATCATCAGCGAGGAGGAGGCGGCGGAGCGGCACAGGAAGCGGAATGCCAGGAGTGAGCATTCGGTTGATCGGGCAACTTACATCGAGTCGGCGGAGATGAAGCGGGCCGAGGCCCGGCTGCTCAGGGCCAAGGGCATGAAGCAACGCGAGATTGCCGAACAGATGGGCTTGAACATCCGGGTCGTCAAGCGCTATTTAGCCGATTGAGCAGGCAAAAAAATAACCACACAAAAAAAAGGGGTCAAGTGTTGCGTATATCTTGTGGCGAAGCCCCCGGCGGGGGTGCCCGCTGTTCCCGGCCGTGGCCGGGGGCGCGTCTCTTTGCGCCCCCGGCATAGGCGCAGGGTTCCTTGCTCTGGCTCTTGGGGGCCAGCTTTTGCGTTTGGTTTTTTTTTTTTTTCGCCCCTAGATCCGAGCGCCGTCGGGCGGATCTCCGTTCGTGGCGCAGTGCGCATTCACCCAGGCGTGGACGGCTCTATCGTCCGCGCCTGGGCGGCGCAACCTCGGCAAGCCGGAACAGGGAGGCTCTTGCTTTTGGGTTGGGGTACGCGGGAGGGTGGTTGGCGGTTTTGCCTGCCTTAGTGGTAGGCTGAATCATGGTCTGCGTGAAGGCTGGGAATTCTCAGCCTTCGTCCGTTAGGCGGCTTCCCGCAAACGCATTTCGACGTGCAAGCCAGCCGCCGCCGCCATGTTGACGAGGGCATCGAGGCCGAACAGGTTGATTTTGCCTCGCATAAGGTCGGACACACGCGGTTGCGTGACGCCCAACAGCTTGGCCGCCTGCGATTGGCTCAGGCCGGTGCGGTTGATGTGTTCTTTCAGAGCCATCATCAGGGCCGAGCGGAGCTTCATGTTCTCGGCTTCCTCAGGCGTGTCCTCGATGGCATCCCATACACTGGCAAAGCGTTCGTTACTCATTGGCCTAACTCTTTCATTAAATCCCGGTAGCGTTTCGTGGCCAAGTCCAGGTCCGTCTTGCTGGTCTTCTGAGTTTTCTTCTGGAAGCAGTGCAGCACGTAGACGGCATCGGCGAACTTCGCCACGTAAATTACCCGGAACGCGCCGGCGGCGTCCCGAATGCGAATTTCCCGCACCCCTTGCCCGACCGTGTTCATTGGCTTCCAGTCGTCCGGTTCGTGGCCGTTCTGCACTTGGTCGATCTGGTGCCCAGCTTCGCGCCGTGCCGAGGCTGGAAAGGCGCGTAGATCATCAAGGGCGCTGCCCCGGAATTCGACAGGATTGGGATTGGTCATCGGCCACAACATACAAAATTTTGTATAGATTGACAAGCCTTATGAAAAATCTACCCGTTCCCGATGAAAGAGCAAATTCCGGTGAATATAAAAACTATTGGATACCTCGTTTTGAAGAATATGCAAAACAACCAATCAATTGGTTAAATACAGCAAGTGGACTATTAAAAGCGGCAAGTCTCCTACGTCTTGAGGTCAATAACTTATTCGAAAGTATTGAGACAATGGAATCACCTAACTTAGACTATATAAATTTACAAAAGATTTTCATGATGTTGGTATCCTTTGCGGCTGAAAATCTTTTGAAAGGTATCGCTATTGCGCGTGATCCGTCGGTGGTTAATTCTAGCGGTCTTAAATCATGGGACGGAGGTGGACATGATCTAACGAAGTTGGCGGAAAATGTTCAATTTTATTTGACTGATGATGAAAAGCAACTTCTTACGAATCTTAGTGTTAATGGCGAATGGATGGGACGCTATCCTTGTTCTATGAAACACGAAGATAAACTTCCACGGACTAATCTAAATGGTGGGTTTTCTCCGTTAGGTAACATATCGAAGAATGACCTTAATACTGCTTGGTTGATGTGTGAAAAATTTAAGACGACTCTCGAGAACGAGCTACAATCTAGTTAGTTGAGAATGTCGCACATTGCTAGATAAACAGCCTGTTAGAACGCTATCTAAAAAAACCTTCAATTATTGGACTTCTAGGAGATAAATATGCCAAAATCTCTTGCTGATTGGGCATCGGTGATCTCTTTTGTTATCGCGGTTATTTCGATTTTTGTGGCGTGGAGGCAGCGGAATAAACTTCAGCATCAGACGGAAACTCTAGTAACGTTCCTACTCGGGCTAAAACCTGCGATCCAAGGCGATAACCAAAAATTTGTAATCGAGCAGATTAACGATATTCTAGAACGGCTAAACCCGCCAAAGAAATAACCTCCGATTTTCAACCAGCATTACAATTGAAGCGAAGTGGTGTCTAAAAAACCTTCTTTTTTTAGACGAACCACGGTCTGCCTAGTCTGCTCTGAATCGAAAAAACGCCCATTGGGGCGTTTTTTTTCTGCCCACGGAACGCCGGGCGGGGTGCATGGGGATGCGGCAGTGTGGCTTCGGCCCTTGCCCCCTGTCACTCCGCAACACGGAGTGACAGGGGGCAAAATGCCGCAATTTATGGGGATTTTTGAATTTTTTCACATGACAGCCACGTGATAGGGTTGAAACTGAATGGCTTTTTGGGCTTTGGCCTGCTAACCTGCCGT
>CAZOTR010000399.1:0-2688 GCA_964582755.1 uncultured Methylococcaceae bacterium
TCATGCCGGACGTGCAATTGATCTTGTTACCGTGCCGAACACGCCGACAGGATGGATTTTTGCGAGACAAAGGACGGCTGGAAAAAGGCCGCTTGAGCCTGTCTGTTACTTATTGCGGAATGGGATGGACTTAGGGCGGGAACCAAAGAAGCACCTGCCATTTTCGCCCCGGCGAAAAGAAAAAGAATAACCAACAAGCCGCGCCTAGCCCGACGGGGCGAACACTGGAATCCTTCAACCAGTTGGCGCGGCTTTTTATTTTGAGGGTTGGCCTTGTTGAAGGGGGCTATATGGTTGATTTGTCAGAAATCCGGTTAGAAAAACTCACTGACGACCAATTAAAGTATTGGTCAATTGCAAAAGAAATTAAAATAGAAGACGCTAGTTTTCTAATGCTTGATTTCACGCCTAAAACACAGACTAGAACTAGCTACCTTCCTTCAGTCGTGAACGGAATGAAAAGAGATTTGCTTAAATATTTTGAGAACAATGGTTTTTGTGATTTTCTTTCCGGTAAAAAAGTAGTTCAACAATATAGAAACGATCCTTTGGGCAGAACCAAAACCGTACCCGTTCCAGGAAAACCGATTCCGCGAAAAGTTCTTGAGGAAGCCGCAATAGAAATGGGAATAAAGCCAATATTTCTATTTTCCGCGCAAATTAAAGAGAAAGACAGAGCTTTGTCCGTTGACTCAACGCTTAATGAAGGCAAAAGTAATACATGGCCCTGGGGCGGCCATGAAACCAAATTGCTGCAACATTTGGCCGCTGCGGCTGATCGTTTTTGGAAGAACTATGACCCTAGAGATAACACAACCGCGCCCACAAATGAAAAGGTAATTGATTGGCTAAAAACCAAAGGAGTGGGGCAACGAAATGCCGAAGTTATGGCGACGATCCTACGCGCTGACGGCTTGCCACCCGGCCCGCGAAAATAGTTCCCCGCGCCCACCAAAAGCCAGCAACGGCACGGCTTTCAGCGATTTTATGATATTCCCCCGCGCCCAGTTATCCGCACCCTCTGCGCCTATTATTTGGCCGAAACAGGCCGTCTAATGCCGCCACGTCTAACACTGCCCAAAGGAGGCCCAAGACATGGCGACACACACCCACCAATCCCCCGCAACTCCCGCCAATCCTACATTGGCGGGCCTTCCAGCCACCGGATTCCTGCGACTCAAGCAGCTTGTAGGCGACCCCAAGGCCAGCCCACCTGTCCCGCCGATTGTCCCCATGGGAAGATCTTCAATATGGCGAAACGTCAAGGCCGGGACGTTTCCCGCCCCTGTCAAACTTGGCCCGATGACTACGGCATGGCGGGCCGAAGACATTCACGCATGGATCGACGCGCAAAGCAAAGGAGGGCAAGCCTAATGGCTATTAGAATCTCTGAGAAAGAGCAAGTAATTGGCACTTTGCCCGGCCATGGGTTCCTAGCCGTGTGCGAAACGGAGGGGGGTGATAAAAGGACCATCCCGGTTATTGCCTTTGTGATTTTGCGGCACACCGAAAGACACACCATAAGAACGGAAGCGCTCACTGAGCTTGGTATTGGCCTTCGATCCGAACCGCCGGAATATGTGGTTTTTGACAAGCGATCTAATAATACTTGCGTTCAGCGGCTAACATCCGCCATAGACACCCTAGACGATGGCCTGTGGGCGATTGCCAGCGCCATCAAACAGCTTGCCCAAGCCATTGAGTTGGCTACGACAGCCAAGAAAAGCCGCGCATCTTCAACCCGGACGGAAACCCAACCGAAGCGGGGGCAAAAATGACAGGCAAAAGTAATATCATCGCCCTAGATTATCAGGGCTTGGCCGTTGGCTTTACTGAGGACGGATGGTTTAACGCCACCACGGCGGCGGAGCGGTTTGGTAAGCGTGTGGCTGACTGGCTAGAAAACCAAGAGACCAAGGAATATATCCACGCCCTTGCAGCTTGCTTAAATGTGCCAAAAGAGCGTGATTTAATCCAAGCCAAACGGGGGCGCAACGGCGGCATATGGTTGCATCCCAAGCTTGCCGTGCCGTTTGCCCGCTGGCTGGATACCCGTTTTGCCATTTGGTGCGATCTGCAAATAGATTCGCTTATTCGCGGCGACCATGCCCATCATGACCGGCGGCAGGCGCGGGGGGATGCGTCGGCTTCGTACAAGGTCATGGCCGAAATCCTGCGCCTAGTGCGTCTGGACGCGGGCAAGGATACCCGGCCATGCCACTACCAAAACGAAAGCCGCTTAGTAAATTGGGCGCTGTCCGGGGCATTTACGGCACTAGACCGGGAAGGGCTGGGGGCGGTTGAATTGGCCTTGCTGGCGGGCCTGGAAGGGCGGAACGCGGTGCTGTTGGCGCGGGGCGTCGAGTATGCCGCCCGCAAGACGATCCTTGAGCAACACGCCCTAGACTGGCGGGCCGGGCAAGCATTGGCAATCGGGAGGGCCGCATGATCGTGTTGACAATATGCCAGACCCATACTCACAATACGTCCGCCCCCGACGCATCGGGGGCCGGGCGTGAGAACCCGTTTTTATCAAGGCGCACAAGCGCCAGCCATCGGGCGCTATTTTTTTGCCCGATGTTCACCTATGGCGGCTTGGGCGGGGCAGGTTCACGCCTGGCCGGTTCCTTGATGCCGGTTTCTCACCCCCGTTCAAGCCGTCGCCCTACCGCCGTGAGAAGCGGGCGC
>CAZOTR010000400.1:0-2687 GCA_964582755.1 uncultured Methylococcaceae bacterium
CGCCCAAATGCACGTGGCCGCTAAATATAATCAATTTGTGTGGGTTTAGCTATATCGGCCAGGGCCGTTGGCGCGGCGGCGTCCAGGGTCTGCACCACCGAGCCGTCGCCCCAGTCCACCTGGTAGGCCAAGAGGCCATCCGCAAGCGGGCGGCTGCCCGCGTCGGCATGGGCCGGGGTGCCAGCGAAGGTCTGCGCGGCGGCGGCGAAGGCCGTGTAGGACGCAATAGCGAAGCGTATTGCGCCGAATGTTGAAACTTTGCCATACGGCGCAATACGGCTATCGCCTATTGCGCCCCACAGGATTGCGCCTTACCGCATTGCACGGTGGCCAAAACGAGGCGATCACCAAGCACACGGGGTTGAGGATTCCTTTATTGTTTTTCGTGAATCTGAACATCAATTGCCGAATCGTCGCTACGGACTTCGTAGTAACGCTCGGGCTTGCGATAAACATTCACCATTTGATGGCCGGTTGAAAAGGTGTTTTCCTCAAGATAATTTTCATTACCCCAAATCACCTGCTCAATAGTACTGGACGCATATTCAACGAACGCACCACCTAGCTTCTTCACAAGCCCTTCAATCTTTGAAATTTTGTACAGATTTCTTACACCCTCTGTTTCATCGTCCGGCATCACAATGAAGAGATAGTCTCTTGCTCGACTGATAGCCACATTCAGGATGTTCTGCTTATTCAGAAACATCCGAGAGCTTGCAGAAATGGACGGCGGTGGATTGAAAACGGCAATGATGATGTCGCACTCATCCCCTTGGAAGCCGTGAATCGTGCCAACCTGAATCTCTACGGCGTTGGGCTTGGGTGTCCATGAATCGTTCAGCCTACTCAACAGGTTCGCCTGGGCGCGATAAGGGGCGATGATCCCGATGCGGAACGTGTCTGCATGGTCGATCTGTATTTGCTCTGCAAGCCATCGGACAAACTCGAAAGTGAACAGCGCCGAATAGGTCTGATAGGGCGTTCCACTCTCCAACCGCTTTGCCCGGTAGATGCTTTCGTATTTGCTGACGGGAAACTTGATGAGGTTGAGCGGTTGGACATCAAGGCCGTTGAGCTTCAACGGGCGCTG
The DNA here is from genome assembly GCA_964582755.1 of uncultured Methylococcaceae bacterium. Taxonomy (GTDB): domain Bacteria; phylum Pseudomonadota; class Gammaproteobacteria; order Methylococcales; family Methylococcaceae; genus Methylumidiphilus. Next base: position 1,091 of record CAZOTR010000400.1, read on the forward strand.
CGCTCCAATCGGGCGATGGTGTTTCAAGATGCCGTCATAGGTGAAATGGCTGAAAATCTCGCCGATGGCCGGGATGCTTCGGTATTGCGTTTCCAGATTCGTCACCAAGTAGTCGTGTGGCTCCGTTTCAGGATTTGCAAAAGCGCCTGGCTTCTTGAGGCCGACTAACGTGTAGATGTTTTCATCCTTCCATTGCTCGACAGTGACAATCGGTTCAATCTGGAAAGGGTCTCCGGCAACGATGAATTTCCGGGGTTTCTGGCGGTATAGCGGATAGATGATGCTGGCAAGCGAAATCATCGAAGCCTCGTCAATAACAATCGCATCCCACTTCATTTCATGCAGCTTCTTGCTGCCATTTTTGGTAGCAAACCCATCGTAGGCGAAGCGGGCAATGGTCGTGACGGTCACGGAATGGCTCAACACGCTAATATCAAAGGAACGATCCCGCCACACGCCTGCTTTCTCGATGCGTTCGTCAACTGAGGTTCCGAAGCGAACCAGACAGTTCAGATATGAAGTATCCGCGCCCATCTTCTCCATGATGCGGATCGTCAGCACATCCGCTGCCTTATTGGTCGGCGTCAGAACCAGCACTCTCGTCGGCTTCATTCCCTGCATCATAGGTATCAGTATCTTCTCCGCAAGGTGAGTGGTCTTGCCTGTTCCCGGCGGGCCGAATACGAACTCGATGTTGGGTGTCAGGTTCGCCTTCATATCGAATTTTTCGTCAAGCCCCAACTCACGGAATCGCTCCAGCAACTCTTGCAACAGAAAGGACGGGTTCTGGACTTCGATACGCGCCTCCAATACCTCACCTAAGTCAATTCCGCATAACTCGTCCGCAGACGCCAGTTTGCCGAGCAATGAGAATTCTCTGGCGGTAAACGATTCGACATGCAGCTTCCCTGTGCGGCCATTGCCAAAATCGAGATTCACAGGCACGCCCGACAACTCTTCGATGGATTGCGGGATGAAGCGGTTCGGCTCTTTCAGGACGATGGTTCTGGACGATTGACTATCCTGCTCCACCTTGCCAAAACTAATGGAAATGGTCTTGCCGTCCGCGTTTTTTTCACTGCTTGCCCTGCACTCCAGTTCCAGCAGGGCGAGAAACCAGCCGTAGCTGTAACGCGGCAATGTATTGGCTTTGTCATGCAGAGACTGCTCACGCTCTATGCGGTCAAGCTCGCTGGCGTAACGATCTTTGGCGCGATCCAGTTTTTTGCCATAGTCCACTGCTTTCGGTGTGTAGTCGTCCGCGTCTTCGTTGGCATCACTTGGCTGGGTAGGTGGTGTGAGATCATTTTCCTGATGCCACGACGAATTTGTGTTCTTGACAGATGGGCGACGCTTTTCAATCTCTTGAATCAGAGTCGATCCAGGCGAAGTCTGTTCGCTACCACCTCCAATCGTAACCGTCGAGGTCTGGGCGGCCTTTGTACGCTTGTCATCTTCGATTAGCGAAAGAATTTGCTCAGGGGAATACCCTGATTTTTCGATTTTCTCCGCGAGCGCAATCTTTCGCCGCTCCTCCTCGTTCAGATGCGCGGTGTCCTGTGCTTCGTCACGGATTCCCAAAAACCTGATGAGCGCC
>CAZOTR010000401.1:0-2667 GCA_964582755.1 uncultured Methylococcaceae bacterium
ACGACGGCGACAAGGTGTCCATCGCCAGCCGCGCCGGCGTCACCGTGCTGCATGCCCTGGTCACGGAACGGATGCAGCCGGGCGTGGTGTACACCACCTTCCACTTCCCCGAATCCGGTGCCAACGTCATCACCACCGACAACTCGGACTGGGCCACCAACTGCCCCGAATACAAAGTGACGGCGGTGCAGGTGGAAAAAGTGGCCGGATTCTCGCAGTGGCAGAACGAATTCCAGTCGTTCACCGAACAGCAGTTGTCTTTGCTGGAAAGCGCGACGGCGGGTTGATTTTTGCGTAGGGCGGGCAGGCGGCTTTTTGCCTGCCCACCTTCATTGTGAAAATCCGCGTGGGCAAACGATAGAGCCGTTTGCCCACCCTACAAGGCTACAAAGGGAGTGCCGGGCGGTCGAGTCTGAAACCTGTTCCAACAGGTTTCAGCTCCCGCCAAGGCACTACTTTGCCCTGCGGGCGGCCCGCGCCGTCCTGCGTCCGCCAAGGAACGATACTTCGCTGCGCTCGCATCGTCCCATGGCTACCACAATGACTCTACGCCGTTCGTTGCACCTTGCAGGTTCCCTTTGGGAACCCGCCCGGTGCCTCGGCTACGCGGGGGCATGGAAAACATCCCGCCATCGCCAGTAGGCTCGGCTTTGTTTTCCAGCAAAGCTTGGATTGGATTTCAGCATTGACGCGTTGAAATGCGTCAGATATAGTTCATTTTCGGAATCAGCCTCACTTTTGAGGCCGACTTGTAGTTATACCCTGAGGGAGAGCTCAATTGGCTAACAATACATTAGATAAGAATTTGATCACACGATTCGAAGAGCTTTTAGCCGCTCCTCCTCCGGGAGGAAGACAAAAAGAACAAGTTATTCAGGATTTTCTTGAAGAGAACACGGAGCTTATACCTACCCCCAATCGCCTTAATCATCACCTACACTTTGGGGCAATAGTATCTAAGTTTCCACTAGGTACTGAACTAACAACAGACTATATCTATATAACCAAAAGCTCGGATGTTTGGCGAATAACGTTGGTTGAGCTTGAGATACCAGAAAAATCCATATTCAATAGTGACACCAAGAAGACAAACACTTCTGCAGAATTTAATGCAGCACTAAATCAAGTTAGAAGCTGGAAGCTATTTATCGAAGAAAACAAATCTGAAGTTATTCGCCGACTTGAACCTCTCTTGCGGCCGTTGGGAATGCGCGGAAATCCAATTGAATTTCACTATGAATTAATAATTGGCCGTTCTCAAAATAAAAACTTAAGTGATGCGAGGAAAAGGCACTTTAGAAATCTTATAAATGAAACCGGAATAAATATCCTAACATATGATACTTTGCTTGACTGGTATAAGAACGATCAGCGATTCAAAAAAAACATACTTCGGTTGTCAGGATCGCAATACAGTTTTAAGTATATGCACTTCTTGCCTAATCAAATTCTTTCTTACGTCGGCCCAGATTTCCTAGCTCTGACCCAAGATCAACAAGAAAATCTTCGACAATTCGGTTATGAGATAGACAAATGGAACAATGGCGACCTTCTCACTTATAACATAAAGTACGCACAGTCCACTTGGGATAAAGAGCTTGAAGATGGCACATTGTTTAATGCAATCAAGGTATAACATGGCGCTCAACCGGAGCGCGGTTATAGTGCGGTTTTATTTTTTCAGCTTTCCGAGCCGCGCCCGGTTAGCTTTACGTTAGGCATATTATCCCCTAAAAATAACAAGCAGAATCAATGGATATTGAAATGCAAGCAAGTTTGGAAAAATACAAAAAAGATTTAGAACGGTTAATTTCAAAAGGGGATTTGCTGCATATTGCGATGCAGTATGAATGTTCTTCAGAACAAATAAGGAAGGCACTAGGTGATGATGCGAAAAAGTCTATAAAGAATCTTCCAAAATTCAATGAAGAGTATCAGGCTTGGTATTCCGAGACTAAGGTCTTAATTAAACAATTATTGCCGGATCGACTTGCTGATTTTTCTCGGCACTATGAAAAACCAAAGCCGAGAAAAGATATAAACTACGAAAACTATAGAATAGAAGATTATTTACAAGGATTGAGCGTAACTCGCACTGCATATAAAGAAAAGATTGTTGGGCCAGATGCGGCTATTCCTCACTTTCAGCAACAACAAGCAATTCTTAAGGCGGTTTCCGCAAGATTTGAAAGCTCCCTTTTTGATATTCGGCAATTAGTACAAGCTGATCTTTTTGATTCGGAGTTAACTGCGGCTCAAGAACTTCTGAAAAATGGCTTTATACGAGCTAGTGGCGCAGTTGCCGGAGTTGTCCTAGAAAAGCACTTGTTCCAAGTGGCTGAAAATCACAACATAGTAACACGCAAGAAGAATCCAACTATCAGTGATTTCAATGATCTATTAAAACAGAACGATGTGCTTGATACTCCGTCATGGAGGCAGATACAACGCTTAGGGGATATAAGAAATTTATGCGATCACAACAAAGATCGTGAACCGACAAAAGAAGAAGCACAAGAGCTAATTGCTGGTATAGAGAAATTTGTAAAAACTCTATTTTGATTAGTGATGTAGGGTGCGCACTGATCTTGCCCAGTTTCGACAGACACCCAGCTAAGCGACATTTTTGAGTTCGAAGGCTTCCGGGGAAAGATACCCCAGTTTTGA
>CAZOTR010000402.1:0-2665 GCA_964582755.1 uncultured Methylococcaceae bacterium
GCTGCTTGCCGTCCGGCGACCAGGCCGGCGCCGAATTCGATCCCTTGAAGTTGGCGGCGACATGGCGGCGCCCGCTGGCGAGGTCGTGCACATAGACCACCGGCTTCTTCGCCTCGAACGACACGTAGGCCAGCTTGCCGCCATCGGGCGACCACGCCGGCGAGATGATCGGCTCGCGCGAGGCCAGTGCGGCCTGATCGTTGCTGCCATCGGCATCGGCGATTTTCAGCTCGAAGCGCCCGGTGCTCTTCACCACATAGGCGATGCGCGTCGAGAATACGCCCGGTTCGCCGGTGAGCTTCTCGTAGATGAAATCGGCAATGCGATGCGCCGTCGCGCGCAACTGCGCCCCCGTGTGCAGGTAGGCCGGATTGCCCAGCGCGGCCTGCTTGGGCACGTCGGACAGGCGCACGCGGGTCTCGTAGCGGCCATCGGCCGCCGTTGCCACGGTACCGCCGGCCACGGCGTCGGCGCCGCGCGTCTTGAGATCCTCGAAGGCGGGCGTGGCGCTGTCGGCCAGCGGACTGCCTGCATCGACCAGGCGGAACAGGCCGCTGCGTTCGAGATCGGCGCGGACCACCGAGGTGAGGGCCTGGGCGACGATGCGCTCGCCGGTGAAGTCGGCAATGGCCACGGGCAGGCGGTTGGCGCCGGCGCCGGTGATTTCGACCGTGAGTTGCGCATGGGCGGCGACGGAATACAGAGTCAGGCCGGTGGCGCAGGCAAGTACAAGACGTTGGAATCTCATCGCGCCGATTATAACGCCTCGGTTCCGGCTGCCTTGAACCCGGAATAGGCCGATAAATCCCCTGTGCTACGGGATTGCCCTATCGGGATTTACTCGTCCAGCGGCTTGAAGCGCAATTCCAGCGAGCGCGAGAACAAGTCGGCCGGCTCGGGTTTGGGCAGCGGGTTGGACTTGAGAATGGCGCGCTCGATGGCGGCGTCGAGTGTCGCATGGCCGGATGAGCGCTTGAGGCGCACGGTGACGATTTCACCGCTCGGCAATTGCGTGACATCGAACACGGCTTCCGGATTGCCCTTCACTTCCGGCGGCACCACGATGTTGCCGCGAATCTTGCCGCGGATGCGACCGAGATAATCAGCCATGGCCTTGTTGCGCGCCGAGGCTGCTTGTGCCGCCTTCATTTGCGAAAGCTCCTGCGCGGCGGTGTCGGCCTGCTTGCGCTGCGTGACTTCCCGATCGGCCTCGCGCCTGAGCTGCTCCTGGAACGGATCAACGCGCGGCCGGGGCGCTTCCACCTTCGGCGGCGGCTTGGGCTTTTCCTTGTCCTTGATGGCGATGTCGGGTTTGGGTGGCGCAGGTGCTGGCTCCGGCTTCGGCGCTGGAGGTGGTGAAAAAGTCGGCGCTGGCGGTACGGCGACGGGCGGCGGCGGGGTAGCAACGACTGGCTCCGGCGTGGCACGCACCAGTTCGACTTCGACCACATCGGTGGCCTTGGTCTGCCAGCGCACCCCGTAGAACAGGAAGCCGGCCAGCAGCAGATGCACCGCGATGGCGAGAGCGATCGAAATGCGCTTGCCGGCCTTGTTGGCGGGCGGCAGGATCGGTGAATCCGTGCTCACTTGCCCGCAGCCACCGGTTGCACCAGTAGACCGATCTTTGCCACCTGCTGACGTTGCAACTCGTCCATCACGCCCAGCACCACTTCGTATTTTACGCTGCGGTCGCCGGCGATCAGCACCGCCTGCTGTGGATTGGCCGCCTGCGCTGCCTTGAGCCGACCGGCCAGGTCGGCGCGTGTCACGGCTTGTTCCGTGCTGCCTTTGGCGCGATCGCGCAGGGCCAGCGAGGAATCAGCCTTGATGATGACTTCGAGCGGTGCAACTGGCGGCAGGCTGCTTTTCCCCACGCTGGGCAGATCAATGCTGCCGGGCTGGATCATCGGCGCGGTAACCATGAAGATGACGAGCAGGACCAGCATCACGTCGATATACGGCACGACGTTGATCTCGTTCATGAGCCTCCGCTTTCTCATCGTGTCTGCCGCTGCAGGATGTTGGAGAACTCTTCCATGAAGCTCTCGAAGCGCACCGCAACGCGATCCACGTCGTGGGCGAAGCGGTTGTAGGCGATCACCGCCGGAATCGCGGCGAAGAGGCCGATGGCGGTGGCGACCAGCGCCTCGGCAATGCCGGGCGCGACGGCGGACAACGTGGCCGTGCTCATGTTGGCCAGGCCGCGGAAGGCGTGCATGATGCCCCACACGGTGCCGAACAGGCCGACATAGGGCGAGACCGAACCAACCGAGGCGAGAAAGGCCAGGTGCGCCTCGAGATCATCTATCTCGCGCTGATAGGTGGCGCGCATCGCACGCCGCGCGCCGTCGATCACGGCGGTGGGATCAATGGTTTGCTGCCCGCGCAACTTGGCGAATTCGCGATAGCCGGCTTCAAAGATTCGCTCCAGCGCGCCGGTCTGGTGGCGGTTGTTGACGGCGCTCTGGTAAAGCGCGTTGAGGTCGCCGCCGCTCCAGAAATCACGCTCGAACTTGTCCGTCTTGGTCCGCGCGTCGCGAATCGCGAAGGCCTTGCGGAAGATCCAGTACCAGGAAGTCAGCGACACCAGCGTCAGCAGTAGCATCACCAGCTTGACCACCAGGCTGGCGTGGATGATGAGCTCGATGATGGAAAGGTCTTGGGT
>CAZOTR010000403.1:0-2663 GCA_964582755.1 uncultured Methylococcaceae bacterium
ACGCGGCAACTCAACACAGCTTAACTTAATGGCAGTGAAGCGGAGCTTGGGAACGAGCGACATGTGGTGTGTGACAAGACGCCACTTGGAGTGTCTACTTCAAAGTTAGAACTCGTCATGTCCGAGTCCCTCGCTCAATGCGACTGCTGTGATTACTTCACAATCCCGGATGGCAGCGACTATGAAATTTGTCCTGTCTGCTTTTGGGAGCAGGATGCTTTTGGCGTTTCGGAGCCTGAAGAACCATCGGGCGCAAATCATGGCCTCTCGCTTCGTGAAGGCCGCAAGAACTTTCTTCTGTTTGGCGCCTGTGCCGCCGAATTCAAGGCAATTGTCGTCGCGGCATCTGAACGCGAGAAATATCGCTATGCCGCACGTACCCTCTAGTTCTAACCCTGCTCTCAAGCGGGACCGCGCAAAAGCGCGCGGCCCCTTAGCTCCACGTTAGGCGACTAATCAACATCAAACGCAATTGTTACACCAAGCCGTCCCCATAATTCGTCTAATGCGCAATCAGCAATATGCATCTAGTCGCTTCTGATTTCGCAAACCTGCGCGTCATCGACAAAAACATAATACCCGTTTTCACCGTCCCTTATGCCGTCTCCATCTGAAATTGCCTTAAATGTGACTTTAGTTGTCATATCAATATACCTGCCTAACAGTGCGTTCCAGCCGACGCCAGCCTGCGTCGGCCTGCCTTGGTTGTTGAGTTCAAGGTTCGTGCCGTGCGAGTTGGCGCGGCTGAACGCTGGCGTTATGCGCCGTAGGCTCTGCTTCCTCTTCGTCTGCCTTCTAGTGCCGGCCGCCGCGCTAGCGGAAGACGCGGGGCTAGCCGACCTCTTTTCCCGTGCGGGCGTTACCGGCACAATCGTTATCGCTCCGTTACAGGGCGTGGACTATGTCCACGACGATCAGCGCTCCAATCGAAGATTTCCGGTTGCTTCCACGTTCAAAATCTTGAACATGCTCATTGCCTTGCAAGAAGGCGCGATTTCCGATGACGATGAATTCAAGTGGGATGGCGTTTCAAGAGAAATCGCCGACTGGAATCACGACCAGACGCTTGAAAGTGCGTTCAGGACTTCGTGCGTGTGGTGCTTCCAAAGGCTCGCGCGTAAAGTCGGCGCATCGAAGTACGAGGAATATTTGGCTGCTCTAGCGTATGGGGAAGTTAAGAGACCGTTCGACGAAACTACGTTTTGGTTGGACGGTTCGTTGAAGGCGAGCGCGATTGAGCAAGTTGAACTCCTCAAGAGAATATATCGTCGCTCCTTGCCGTTCCGAAGCTCGTCTTATGAAGTTCTCCGTCGCATCATGCTCATTGAGCAATCCCCGCAATATTCTCTCCGGGCCAAGACCGGATGGGCAACCAGCAGCTCTCCGCAAGTCGGTTGGTATGTTGGGTACATCGAGAGTGCCAAAGGACCGTGTTTTTTTGCGTTGAACATTGATGTCAACTCTCAAAGCCAGTTGCAGTTGCGGCAACAAATTGTGCGAGACGCGCTACATGTCAAAGGAATCATCGAATGACGCATAAGCCTTCGGTCAACACGGACCTTAGCGCGAACTTGGCTTGAACGGCCCTTGCGCGAACGCCACGCCGGGCGATTGGCAATGAATCTTTTTTCGCCCCTGTGCAGCTTCCTGCTTTGACTGAGGAACGTATTTTAAGAGCAGCCTAACAGAGCCGTAGGACCGTAGGTTGAGGTGAGGAACGAACCCCAACATTCCCCAATGGCGGACATTATGTTGGGGTTCCTGGAGCCACTCCAATCTACGACCCTGAATCTCCGCATGGATCGCGTTGAAAACCGACTCGCCCGCATCGAACGGAGGCTGGAATTGCCCGGCGAAACCACCTGAATTACGGTCTGATGTTACGCGGCGCATAGCTGTAGGTCGGCCTTCAGGCCGTTTCGACGGATCGGGAGACTCGCTGCTTGGAGGTGGGTTCAATTGATTGAAATGTAGGAGCGGGCCATGCCCGCGATCTTGGGCCTCGCCCATTGCCCGAAGCCCTTCGCGGCCATGGGCCGCTCCTACGGAAAATACCCATAAACCAATTAAACCCACCTCCCGCTGCTTGATTGGGTGGCCTGAAGGCCACCCTACAACACCCCGCCAGCGGGGCCGCGTAACATCAGTTACGGCGGCAAAGCTGGGTATGCCGGGCAACAACCGGGTGGGCAACGTCTTTTTGTTGCCCACCGACATGACGGGCAAACGATAGCGCCGTTTGTCCGCTCTGCTTGGCTCAACGCGACGCGCAGAATCCAAACTGCCGCACACCGCCGGCCGGCACCGATTGGTTCCAATCGACGCCATGGGCGTCCAACCGGGAACCGGCCTGGGCATACACCGCATTCCACAAGCCGGTGACCTGCCCTTCAATGTCCAGGCTGACCTGCCAGATCTGCGCCGCCCCGCCCGAGTTCCTGACCTCCACGGTCGCGCAATAGCCGCTGCCCCAGTCCGAATCCACGCGCAACACGGTTTGCACACTGCCGGGGGCGGGGTCGGGGTCGGCTTCGTCCGTGTCGTCCGGCCCGGCGCAACCGGGATCGGTGGGATAATCGGCCCGGCCATCGCCATCGTTGTCGATGCCGTGTAAGCGATCTTTTAACAGCGTCCTTGAATTTAGCAAGTCGAGGTAGTTGGCG
>CAZOTR010000404.1:0-2662 GCA_964582755.1 uncultured Methylococcaceae bacterium
TGGGAACCCCATACCCGCTATTCCGCCTTCAATTTCTCCCAATATTCAGAATACAGCGTAATCGCCGCGCCTATGTCGGTCTGATACTCGCCTTTCGACAATACCTCATCACTAGGATAAACCGCAGGATCGTCGCGCAACGCGGGCTTCAAGCGCTTGACCGCCGCCAAATTGGGCGAGGTGTAGCCGATTTTCTCGGCAATCAAGCAAGCAATGTCCGGGCGCAGGAGAAAATCGACCAGCTTGAGGGCCAATTCCGCATGGGGGGCGTTTTTCGGAATGACCAGATTGTCCATCCAAATAATCACCCCTTCCTTGGGATAAACATAACGGATAGCCGGGTCTTCCTGCCGGGCCTTGTAAGCCACGCCGTTCCAGGCCACGCCGGCATCCACTTCGCCGGTCACAAATTGCACGTCGATGGCGTCGGAGGTGAACAGGCGGATATTCGGCAGCAATTGTTTTAGCAAGGCATAGGCCAGCCGGATTTGGCCGGGGTCGGTGGTGTTGCCGGAATAGCCCAATACCCGCAAGGCGATATGGAAGGCTTCGCGCAAATCATTGGGCAACAGCAAGCGCCCCCGGAACATCGGCTTCCATAAATCGGCCCAGGCTTGAATATCTTGCAGTTTGAATTTGTCCGCGTTGACCGCGATGCCGGTGGTGCCCCAAAGATACGGAATACTGTAGCGGTTGCCGGGGTCGAAGGCTTTGTCGAGTTGGCGCGGGTCGAGATTATTAAAATTTGGCAATTGGGTTTTGTCGATTTCATGCAACATCCCTTCCCTGCGCATTTTATCGACAAAATAGGTGGAAGGCACCGCCAAGTCATAACCGCCGCTGGCCAATAGTTTCAACTTGGCATACATGGCCTCGTTGCTGTCGTAAGTAGTCACACGGACGGCAATGCCGGTTTCTGCGGTGAATTGATCCAATACTTCCTGCGGCAGATAATCGGACCAATTAAACAGCCGGATTTCCGGCTCTTGGCCCCAGGCGAGGGAGCAGAATAAAAACACTAGCAGCGCCCTCACTGCGGCCTCCGATGCAACAACCACTGCGAACCGCCGACCAAAACCACCGACAGGGCAAACAGCAGCGCCGCCAAGGCATTCACCTCCGGCTTCACACCCATGCGCACCATGGAATAAATCTTCAAAGGCAACACTTCAAACGCCGGGCCGGTGACGAAGAAACTCACCACCACATCATCCAGGGACAGGGCGAAACTCAGCATCCAGCCTGCGACAATCGCAGGGCTAGCCAAGGGCAATACCACCCTATGCATCGCCTGCCATTCGCTTGCGCCCAGATCTTGCGCCGCTTCGATTAAATAACGGTCAAAGCCTTGCAGGCGCGATTGCACGGTGACGGTGACGAAGGGCAGGCAAAACGTGGCATGGGACAGCAACAGCGACCAGAAACCCAGACGCACATGCAGCGCGATAAACAGCACCAACAAGGAAACCGCCATGACGATGTCCGGCGACATCAGCGTGACGAACAGCAAGCCTTGCAGCAGATTGCGGCCTCGGAAACGATAGCGGTTCAAACCTATCGCGCCCAAAGTTCCAACCACGCAGGCCAAGCTGGCGGCGAGGCCGGCAACAAGCAAGGAATTCAGCGCAGCCTCGACCAAACTGGTGTCGGCGGCTAGGCTGCGATACCAATCCAAGCTGAACCCTTCCCAGCGGATGCCGTATTTGGAGGGATTGAACGAATACACAATCAACACCGCCATCGGCAAGTATAAAAAGCCGAAGACCAAGGCGAGATAAGCGGTTTTCAGTCGGGCCATGTTTGCGGAGCCATGTTTATATTTGTGGATAACAGCGCTTCAGGCGATGTTATCCCTCTTCCCCTGGCGAGAAGCGTTTCAGGCTAAACGCATACGCGGCGAGGAACAGAAGCAGCAGGCCAATCAACACCATGCTTGCCGCCGCCCCGAACGGCCAGTCGCGGGCGTCAAGAAACTGGTCTTTGAGGACCGTGCCCACCAATAGATCCCGCGAGCCGCCCAACACGTCGGTGATGAAAAACATCCCCAGCGCGGGCATGAACACCAGCACGCTGCCGGCGATGATGCCCGGCAAGGTCAAGGGCAGGATCACGCTGGCAAACCGCCGCATCGGCCCCGCGCCCAAGTCGGCGGCGGCTTCCACCAGACGCTGGTCAAGCTTCTCGATGGAACTGTACAAGGGCAGAATCATGAACGGCAGGAGGACGTAGACCATGCCAACCAGCACGGCGGAACTGGTGTACAGCAGGCGGATCGGCTCGTCAATCAAGCCCAGGGCCAACAAGCTGTTGTTCATCAAGCCTTTCGCCGCCAGCAAAGCGCGGATGGCATAGACGCGCACCAGCGAGTTGGTCCAAAACGGCACGACGACCAGAGTCAGCAGCAGCGGACGCAGCCCAGGGCGCAAGCGGGCCAGAACATAGGCGAAGGGATAGCCCAGCCCCAAGCAGATGACCGTGGCCAAGCAGGCCAGCCACAGCGAATGCGCGAACACCCGCAGGTAAACCGGATCGAGCAGGCGCAGGTAATTGCCCAAGGTCGGTGGCCAGCCGATGAAGCCGCTTTCGTCGCGGCTGAAGAAACTGGCGGCCAGCACCAGCGCATTGGGAACCGACACAAACAGCGCCAGCCAGAATGATGGCA
>CAZOTR010000405.1:0-2624 GCA_964582755.1 uncultured Methylococcaceae bacterium
CCCCTGCGAATGTTTAGAGAAGGCGATGGCCCGTTTCGTGCTGGAATTCGTTATATATTAAAAGCTATAACGGGAGGCTAGATGTTGCTGGAAATGAATGTGAACATGCGCCGGGGGAGCTTCGACTTGGCGACCAATTTGTCGGTGCAAGACGCCACGACCGGCCTTTTCGGCGCGTCGGGCGCGGGCAAAAGCACTTTGCTTGGCCTGATCGCCGGGACGCTGCAACCGCAAGCAGGCCGGATTGTGCTGGACGGCAAAATCCTTTTCGACAGCCGCAAAGGCATCATCGTCCCGCGTGAGCAACGGCCCGTCGGGGCGGTGCTGCAACAGGATTCGATCTACGGCGGGGAAACCGTGAAAGCCAGTTTGCGTGCCGTCTATGACCGGACATTGAAACAAAGGCGCTTGTTCAAACCGGGACGGCTGGTCGATAGTCTGGAATTGGGCGGGATACTCGCCCGGAAAACTAATGAATTGTCGGCGGGCGAGCGCCAGCGGGTGGCCTTGGCCCATGCCTTGTTGAAGTCGCCGCGCATGTTGTTGTTGGACGAGCCTTTCGCGCCGCTGGGCAATGGCTTTAGAAACCAGTTGCTGCCGCTGTTGTGGCGGGTGCGCGACGAGTTTGGCCTGCCCGTGCTGTATGCCAGCCATTCTTTGGGCGAGATTCTCGAACTCACCAATGAATTGATCGTGTTGGAGCATGGCCGCGTGTTGCGCAGCGGAAGTTTTGCGGATTTGGCGCGGGAAGAGAATCTGCGCGCGTATTGGGGGGTGCGGCAAATCGACAATGTCTTGTCGGTCAGTATCCACGCGCATGATGTTGAGGCCGGTTGCACCTTGGCGAAGACGTATGGCGTCGAACTGGCTTTGCCTTTGCGTCCGCATCTGCCGGTCGACACGCTGGTGCAAGTGTCCATCCGATCCTGCGACATTGCCTTGTCGCGGCAGTATCTGACGGGTATTTCCATCCAAAACCAAATCAAGGGCCGGATTTGCGCCTTGGTGTCCACGGGGGAGGGCATGCTCGTCCAAATCGACTGCGGCAGCACCGTGCTGGCCGGCATAACGCCACGCGCTTGCCGGGACATGGCTTTGCAGGAGGGGGACACGGTGTATTGCCTGGCAAAAACCCAATCGTTTAGCTATCTTGCCGAGGCGCAGGCGGTTCCGTCGCGGCGGATGCTGAGTTTTGCCGACGCGGTTTCGGCGGGGCAGGCCAGCCTGCGGACGGTGCAGTGAGAAACGCGCTGAACCGCTAATGATGTATCCGCGATGGACATTTGATTGGTTGCCCAAACTTGGCGCATTGCTTATCCTTGCGCCTTGTGTCCGCGCATCCAGGAGGTCAAATGCCAAAGCTCAAAAAGAAAACCAATCTTTCCGCCGACGGGATGGCTGCCACGGCATTCCGGCTTCCCGAAGGCGAATCCCCGTCTGTTCCCCGGATGAAACTCAGCCTGCGCCTCATGCACGGCGAGGAAATCGCGCTTGGCCCCGGCAAGGCGGAATTGCTGGAGGCCATCGCCCGCGACGGTTCCATCTCGGCGGCGGGCAAGAACATGGGCATGAGCTACCGCCGCGCCTGGATGCTGGTGGATGTGATGAACCGTTGCTTCAAAAGCCCCTTGGTGGAAACGGCGAAGGGCGGCAGCCATGGCGGCGGTGCGCGGCTGACGCCGCTGGGCGAGGAGGTGCTGGCGCATTACCGCGCCATGGACGCGGCGGCGAAGCAAGTGGCTGCGGCTTATTTGGGGTTGTTTGAGAATCTCATGGGTGACGGTTCGCCGGACAAGGCCGGCGAACCGTTGGAAAACGCCGACGCCGCGCTTCCTTGACGCAAGTCCGGGAGCGCGGGGCGGGGGACGGGTTTAAGGGATCGGCAGTCCTGGATTGTTGCCCGGCAGCTTCAGCAGGTTGGGCTGCGGCGCGCCAGCCTGCGTCCCCAAAGCCCGGTTGATGGCGAAGCTGGAGATATACAGATTCTGCCTATCCTTGCCCTTGTTGCCGAAAACCAGGGCCGAAGGCCCGTCCAGCGGCGCGCCCAAGGCAATCACCGAAATGGCGCGGTGCTTGTCGATCTTCACCAACTGGTCCTGGCCGTTCACCGCGACATACAAATCGCCTTTTTCGTTGAAGGCGATGCCGTCGCAGGCTTTCAAACGCGCATCGGCCACCCAGACTTCCGGCGTGCCGGCGCTGCCGTCGGCGTTGACCGGGATGCGCACGATGGAACCGGCGTCGAGGTTGCCGACATATAGATTTTTTTTGCCCTTGTCGAAGGCGATGCCATCGGCGCCGAACGGATGCACGAGCAAGGCCGGGTTCGCCGGGTTGCCCGCCAACAAGGGATCGACGGTCCAATCGCTGACCGCGCCTTGCGGGGTGATCTTCCAAACTTTCCCCAGGAACGGCTCGGACACATACACATTGCCCGCCGCGTCAAACGCCAAGTCGTTGGGGAAGGCGTTGGCGTTGAGATGGGCCAGGGTCGTCACCGCGCCGTCGGCGGAAATGCGGAACACGTTCGCGGCGTCCTGGGCGGGGTCGAAGCCGCCGCTGCTGGCGTAAAGCTCGCCGTCCGGCCCGAACTTCACCCCCAGCGCGAAAGCGCCTGCTGGGAT
>CAZOTR010000406.1:0-2583 GCA_964582755.1 uncultured Methylococcaceae bacterium
CCGGATTGGGGGGATGGATTGAAGATTGCCCTGCGCTACCACGGCGAAATGGAGCATCGGCGCGTCTGTCCCGCCGCCGGTTGTCGGCGGCACGGCGGTTCTATTTTGCCTGCGGCCTCTTCAAGCGGTACAGCGCCGAAATGTCTTCGTTGCCGTGGCCTTGCTTGATGAGTTCGACGTATTCCCTGAGCGTCATCTCGGTGACGGGCAGGGGCATGCCCAGCCTCTTGGCGGTTTCCAGGCAGATTTTCAAATCCTTGTGGTGCAGCGCGAGCTTGAAACCGGGGGCGAAGCTGCCATGCGCCATGGTGGCACCGCGTTTGTCCAGGAACCAATTGCCCGCCGCGCCGCCGCTGACGGCTGCGATCACCTTGTCCAAATCCAAGCCTTGCGCCGCGCCAAAGGCCAGCGCCTCGGTCACGGCTTGGTTGATGCCGGCGCACATGATTTGGTTGACGGCCTTGGTGGCCTGGCCCGCGCCGACGCCGCCCATGTGGACGATGCGCTTGGCCTCGGCCTCAAGGATGGGACGGACTTTTGCCAGAATGCCCGCCTTGCCGCCGACCATGACAGTCAAATTTCCGGTTTTGGCACCCTCGACGCCGCCGGTCACCGGGGCGTCGAGGAATTCCGCGCCGCTGGCTTTCAGCTTTTCGGCGGCCTTGCGGGCGGTTTCGGCGGAGACGGTGGAATGGTCGATGACGATGCTGCCGGGATTCAAGCCCGGAACCAGCGCATCGACGATGGCCAGCAAATCGGCGTCGGCGGACACGCAGACCAGCACCACGTCCACCAGCGGCGCCAGATAGGCCGGCGAGCCGACGCTGGCCACGCCCAGCTCCTCCGCCAGCTTGTCCGCGACCGCGCCAGTGCGGTTCCACACCGCCTCCAAATGCCCGGCCTTCGCCAGATTGCGGGCCATGTTTGCGCCCATGGCACCCAGGCCGATGAATCCTACCCTCATGTCTTATTCCTCAAGATAAGTATAAGCGCTCAAGCCCGCGATCAACTCGCTCTCAAACAGCTTGCGCTGGTCCGCCGGAAGCTCCGCGTCCAGCAGTTTCTTGCGGTAGGCCCGCTCCAATTCTTCCGGCTCGATGTGGACATAGCGCAGGGATTCGTTCGCGCCGTCGCCGCGCATCGGCTGCACCAGCCGCCAGCCGCCCTTGCCGTCCAGCTCGATGTTGACCGAGTGGGTGTCGCCGAACAGGTTGTGCATGTCGCCCAAGATTTCCTGGTACGCGCCCAGCAGGAACGCGCCAATCAAATAACCCTCGCCGGGCGAGATTTCATGCAGCGGCATGGTGGTTTCGATGCTTTGCCGGTCGAGGTAGGCGTTGATCTGGCCGTCGGAGTCGCAGGTCAGATCCTGCAACACGGCGCGGCGGGCCGGCTCCTCGTCCAGCCGTTGCAGGGGCATGACCGGGAAGATCTGGGCTATGGCCCAGGCGTCGGGCATGGATTGGAACACCGAGAAGTTGCAGAACACCTTGTCCGCCAGCCGTTCGTTGAGTTCGTCCAGCACCTCGCGGTGGGCGCGCAAGCGGATGTCCAGGCGCTTGCGCACGATCTGGCAAATGGCGGCGTTGAGGCGTTCGGCCTCGGCCAGTTCTTTCAGGCTCAGCTTGCCGCGCACATACAGCGCCCGCGCCTCGGACAGGTCGAACTGGGCGTCCAGGTACAGCGCCAGCGGCGGCTCGTCGGGGACGCGGCGCAGCAACGCGCAGAGATCCTGTAACGGCTTGGCCTCGGACTGGGTCGGTTCGGGGATGTCTTCGGCGACCGACTCGACGTTGATGATGTTGGTGATCAGCACCGCGTGGTGGGCGCTCAGGGCGCGGCCGGACTCGGTAATGAGGTTGGGGTGGGGCAGCTCGTATTCCGCGCAGATTTCACCGAAGGCGCGGACGATGCTGTGGGCGTATTCGTCGATGCTGTAATTGATTGAGCATTCGCTGTTGGAATGGGTGCCTTCGTAGTCCACGCCTAGGCCACCGCCCACGTCGGCATAGGTAATAGGCGCGCCCAGCTTGCGCAGTTCGGCGTAATAACAACCGGCTTCGCGCAGGGCGGTCTTCACGTCGTTGATGTTGGCGACTTGCGAACCCATGTGGAAATGGATGAGCTGGAGCCAATGCAGGCTGTCGATCTCTTCCAGCCCTTCCACAAGGCGCAGGACTTCGCTGGCGCTGAGGCCGAACTTGGATTTCTCGCCGCCGCTGTTCTGCCATTTGCCCGCGCTGATCGAGGACAGGCGGACGCGGACGCCCAGTTGCGGCTCGACTTTCAACGTTCTGGATTCGGCGATGACCAGTTCCAGCTCGGCGGGCTTTTCCACGACGATGAACACATTCAGGCCCAGCCTTGTGCCGATCAGGGCGAGGCGGATGTAGGCGCGGTCTTTGTAGCCGTTGCAGACGATGGTGCCGCCGGACTTGGACAGGGCGAGGATGGCGAGAAGCTCGGACTTGCTGCCGGCCTCCAGGCCGACCGCCGCCTGCCCGCTGTCGAGAATGCCTTCGATGACGCCGCGCTGCTGGTTGACTTTGATGGGGTAGACGGGGGTGTATTCGCCGCCATAGT
>CAZOTR010000407.1:0-2583 GCA_964582755.1 uncultured Methylococcaceae bacterium
CCGGATTGGGGGGATGGATTGAAGATTGCCCTGCGCTACCACGGCGAAATGGAGCGTCGGCGCGTCTGTCCCGCCGCCAGTTGTCGGCGGCACGGCGGTTCTATTTTGTCTGCGGCCTCTTCAAGCGGTACAGCGCCGAGATGTCCTCGTTGCCGTGGCCTTGTTTGATGAGTTCGACATATTCCTTGAACGTCATCTCGGTGACGGGCAGGGGCATGCCCAGTTTCTTGGCGGTTTCCAGGCAGATTTTCAAATCCTTGGCATGCAGGCCGACCTTGAAGCCGGGGGCGAAGCTGCCGTGCGCCATGGTGGCGCCGCGCTTGTCCAGGAACCAACTGCCGGCGGCTCCGCCGACCACGGCCTCGACGACCTTGTCCAGGTCCAGCCCTTGCGCCGCGCCAAAGGCCAGCGCCTCGGTGACGGCCTGGTTGATGCCGGCGCACATGATTTGGTTGACCGCCTTGGTGGCTTGGCCCGCGCCGACACCGCCCATGTGGACGATGCGCTTGGCCTCGGCCTCAAGGATGGGGCGGACTTTTGCCAGAATGCCCGCCTTGCCGCCGACCATGACCGCCAAATTTCCGCTTTTGGCGCCTTCGACACCGCCGGTCACCGGGGCGTCAAGGAATTCCGCGCCGCTGGCTTTCAGCTTTTCGGCCGCTTTGCGGGCGGTTTCGGCGGAGACGGTGGAATGGTCGATGACGATGCTGCCGGGGTTCATGCCCGGCAGCAGCGCGTCGACCACGGCCAGCAAGTCGGCATCGGCGGATACGCAGATCAACACCACGTCCACCACCAGCGCCATGTAGGCCGGCGAGTCGGCTTTGGCCACGCCCAACTCCTCCGCCAGTTTGTCCGCGACCGCGCCGGTGCGGTTCCACACCGCCTCCAAATAGCCGGCTTTCGCCAAGTTTCGGGCCATGTTTGCGCCCATGGCCCCTAAGCCGATGAATCCTACTCTCATGTCTTATTCCTCCAGGTAAGTATAAGCGCTCAAACCCGCGATCAACTCGCTCTCAAACAGCTTGCGCTGGTCGGCAGGCAACTCCGCGTCCAGCAGTTTCTTGCGGTAGGCCCGCTCCAACTCTTCCGGCTCGATGTGGACGTAGCGCAGGGATTCGTTCGCGCCGTCGCCGCGCATCGGCTGCACCAGCCGCCAGCCGCCCTTGCCGTCCAGCTCGATGTTGACCGAGTGGGTGTCGCCGAACAGGTTGTGCATGTCGCCCAAGATTTCCTGGTACGCGCCCAGCAGGAACGCGCCAATCAAATAACCCTCGCCGGGCGAGATTTCATGCAGCGGCATGGTGGTTTCGATGCTTTGCCGGTCGAGGTAGGCGTTGATCTGGCCGTCGGAGTCGCAGGTCAGATCCTGCAACACGGCGCGGCGGGCCGGCTCCTCGTCCAGCCGTTGCAGGGGCATGACCGGGAAGATCTGGGCTATGGCCCAGGCGTCGGGCATGGATTGGAACACCGAGAAGTTGCAGAACACCTTGTCCGCCAGCCGTTCGTTGAGTTCGTCCAGCACCTCGCGGTGGGCGCGCAAGCGGATGTCCAGGCGCTTGCGCACGATCTGGCAAATGGCGGCGTTGAGGCGTTCGGCCTCGGCCAGTTCTTTCAGGCTCAGCTTGCCGCGCACATACAGCGCCCGCGCCTCGGACAGGTCGAACTGGGCGTCCAGGTACAGCGCCAGCGGCGGCTCGTCGGGGACGCGGCGCAGCAACGCGCAGAGATCCTGTAACGGCTTGGCCTCGGACTGGGTCGGTTCGGGGATGTCTTCGGCGACCGACTCGACGTTGATGATGTTGGTGATCAGCACGGCGTGGTGGGCGCTCATGGCACGGCCCGACTCGGTGATGATATTGGGGTGGGGCAGGGCGTATTCCGCGCAGATTTCGCCGAAGGCGCGGACGATGCCGTGGGCGTATTCGTCGATGCTGTAATTGATCGAGCATTCGCTGTTGGAATGGGTGCCTTCGTAGTCCACCCCCAGGCCACCGCCCACGTCGGCATAGTGGATCGGCGCGCCCAGCTTGCGCAGTTCGGCGTAATAACAGCCGGCTTCGCGCAGGGCGGTCTTCACGTCGTTGATGTTGGCGACTTGCGAGCCCATGTGGAAATGGATGAGCTTAAGCCAATGCAGGCTGTCGATCTCATCCAGCCCCTCCACGAGACGCAAGACTTCGCTGGCGCTGAGGCCGAATTTGGATTTCTCGCCGCCGCTGTTCTGCCATTTGCCCGCGCTGATCGAGGACAGGCGGACGCGGACGCCGAGTTGCGGCTCGACTTTCAACGTTCTGGATTCGGCGATGACCAATTCCAACTCGGCGGGCTTTTCCACGACGATGAACACATTCAAGCCCAGCCTTGTGCCGATCAAGGCGAGGCGGATGTAGGCGCGGTCTTTGTAACCGTTGCAGACGATGGTGCCGCCGGGTTTGGACAGGGCGAGGATGGCGAGGAGTTCGGACTTGCTGCCGGCCTCCAGGCCGACCGCCGCCTGCCCGCTGTCGAGGATGCCTTCGATGACACCGCGCTGCTGGTTGACTTTGATGGGGTAGACGGGGGTGTATTCGCCGCCATAGT
>CAZOTR010000408.1:0-2563 GCA_964582755.1 uncultured Methylococcaceae bacterium
ACGAGGCTGTCCAGCCATTCGCCGGCCTCGCCGTCGGCGTCGCCGATGAGGGCCAGGCCGGCTGCGCGGTCGAAGCCGGCGGCCATGACAGCCAGCGCGGTCCAGGCCTGCCGTTGCGGGCCGGCCAGTTGGCCGTAGCTGTGGTCGAACAACAGGCTGACATCCTCGCCATTGTCCAGGTCGCGCAGGCGGCGCAGCCGATTGGCTTGCAGCGCGGCGAGATACCCGGCGGCGGGGGTGGAGGGATGGGCGTTGAGATAGCCGCCGGCGATGCGCAAGGCCACCGGCAGGCCGGCGCACAGCGGCGCGAGCGCCGCCGCCTCGGCCTCGGACAGGCGCGGGGCGAGGCTTTGCAACAACTGCGCGGCTTCGTCCGGCGGCAGGCGCTCCAAATGCAGCGCATGGCCCCGGCGCAGGCGGCGGCGCGAGGTGACCAGCAGGGCGCAACCCGGCGGTGGGGCGAGCTTTTCGACTTGGCGGTCGTCGGCGGCATCGTCCAGCAGCACCAAGGCGCGGCGGTTGTGGAAGAGTTCATAGTACAGCGCCCAGCGCGGGGCTTCGCCGTCGGGCAGGCGGGCTTGCGGGTAGGCGGCAGTTAGCACCTCGTCGCGGGCCTGCTCGGCGCTGAGGGGCCGGGGCGAGTGGGTGGCGAGTTCGATGAACAATTGCAGGTCGGGGAAGCATCCAGCACCGCATATGCCGCCATCAGCGCCAGCGCGGTCTTGCCGACGCCGCCCATGCCGTTGACGGCGGAGATGACGACCGCCGCCGCACCCGGCGGCGTAGGAGCGGGCTTTAGCCCGCGATTGTTTTGGGCCTCTAATCGCGGCCTGAAGCCCGCTCCTACTTGCCGCAGCGCGGCGATCAATTGTTCCAATTCCCCGGCGCGGCCGGTGAAATGCTCCGGCAGGCGGCGGTTGAGTTGATGCAAGGCGCCGGGGCGGTAGGTTTGGATGGATTGTTGGATCGTTTGCGTCAACGCATCGAACTTGTTGTGCAGGCTGTCGTTTTGGCCGCGCAAGCCGTCCAGTTTTGCGCCGTGCTGTTGTTGGGTATCGGCCATGCCGTCGGCTTTGTCGTGCAGCCCGCCCAGCGACTCGATTTCCTCTTGCTGGCCTGCCTTGATGGCGTCAAGGTCCGCCTCGATCCGCCCCAAGGCGGCTTGGATGGACGCCACCGGCGCGGACAGGGCTTGCTCGAACGCTTGCCGGCCGGGCAAGGCGGACGCGACGCGCCCGCTCAGATCCGCCAAAGTGCGCAGCACGAGGATGTTGAAGACTTCCGGCGTGGTCTTGGCGGCTTCGGCGAAGACCAGCCGCCAGGCTTGGAACGGACGCACCCGCTCGCGCCCGCCGCGCTCCAGCGGAAAGCCGTCGCTTAGATAAGCGTCCAGGCATCCGGGCCGGGCCGGGCGTTCAGCCATGTGTTCATTGATCCAGCCGGCCAATGCCGCGTCAAAGCGCCGTCCGGCCTGCTCGGACTCCGCGTCGCTGCGCAAGGCTGCGACCACGCTGGCTTCGTCGAAGGGCAGGCGGCGGTGCAAGTCTTCCAATGCGTGTGCGTCTTCGGCCAGGGCTTGCAGATTTTCCAGCCATTGGCATTCGGGGAAGTTGCGGATTTCGAGCAAAGGCTGGTGGCTCAAGGTGCCTGCGCGCAGATGGCGGCGCAGCGCGTCCCACAGCGGCGGCTTGCCGCCCACTTCCGCCGCCACCGCCGAGACCAACAGCTTCAAAGTCTCCCGCAAGGCGGTTTGCCCGGCCTGCTGGACATGATGGTTGGCGGGCAAGCCGCCTTTGCGCATCCGCGCCGCGAGATTGCGCACTAGATCGTCGGCGCGGTTGCCGATGATGCCGTCGATGGATGTGCCTATTGCCCCCGGCAGATCGGGGTAGCGGCTGCACATTGCCTTGGCGGCGATGGAAAGCGCGAACAATTCAAGCGACATGGCTCATTCCCTCATCACCTATCAGATTCAAATTCTGGCGCGAAACGCTCGTAGGAGCGCCCCGTGGGCGCGACCGATTCCGCACTCGTCGCTGGGTTTTCGCGGGCATGGCCCGCTCCTACGGTAAAACCGATAGGTGGCGAGGCTCGCTCCTTGGGTTCTTGCCGCATTGTAACTGATGTTACGCGGCGCATACCTGTAGGGCGGCCTTCAGGCCGCTTCGACGGATCGGGAGACTCGCTGCTTGATGGGGTGGCCTGAAGGCCACCCTACAACAACCCGCAAGTGCGTAGGGTGCGCATCGCGCACCTTTTCCAATGTCCGATATTCGTTAAGGTGCGCGATGCGCACCCTACAGGGCTGACACGGTAAGCCATGCAACGGCGTAGCTTGGGCTGCCGTCTTTTTGGCAACCCAACATTTCCCGGTATGTTGGGTTGCGATAGAGCCGCAACCCAACCTATGCCGCTTGGGCGACAAACGCCGCAAGCTGGCCGGGGGCGAAGACGAACCCAACGAGCAAACATGGGGGCGTGTGCAAAACATGAAGGGCGGGGCGGATGCCCCGCCCCGCCGATGACGCCGGTAAGATTTAAGCAGTCCGCAAGAGCGGCGGGC
>CAZOTR010000409.1:0-2562 GCA_964582755.1 uncultured Methylococcaceae bacterium
CGGCGGGGAGGCCGCCGCAGCCACTTTATGCGACCCGCGACAGCAGCGTCAAGCCTCGCGGCGCATCTGCGGAAACAGAATGACATCACGGATGGACGGCGAGTCGGTCAGGAACATCACCAGCCGGTCGATGCCTATGCCCTCGCCTGCCGTCGGCGGCAACCCATATTCCAAGGCGCGGATATAGTCCGCGTCATAATGCATCGCCTCCTCGTCGCCGGCGTCGTGGTCTTCCACTTGTTTGCGGAAACGCTCGGCCTGGTCCTCGGCGTCGTTCAGCTCGGAGAAGCCGTTGGCCAGCTCGCGCCCGGCGACGAAAAACTCGAAGCGGTCGGTGACAAAGGGGTTGCCGTCATTGCGGCGGGCCAGGGGCGAAACTTCCGCCGGATATTCGGTGATGAAGGTCGGCTCGTCCAGGCGGTGTTCGACGGTCTTCTCGAAGATTTCCGTCTGCACCTTGCCCAGCCCGTCGCCCGCCTTGAGCGGAATCCCCAAGCCTTGCGCCACCGCCGAAGCCGCCTCCAGCGTCGCCAAGTCTTCCGGCTGCAAATCCGGGTTGAAGCGCAGCACCGACTCCAGCAGCGTCATGCGCTGGAACGGCTTGGCCATGTCGTAAATCTTGCCCTGGTAGGCGATCTCCGGCGATTTCACCACATCCTGCGCCAAGCCGCGCAGCAGTTCCTCGGTCAGGTCCATCAAGTCGCGGTAGTCGGCGTAGGCTTGGTAGAACTCCAGCATGGTGAACTCGGGATTGTGCCGCGTCGACAAGCCTTCGTTGCGGAAGCTGCGGTTGATCTCGAACACCCGCTCGAAGCCGCCGACGACCAGCCGCTTCAGGTAAAGCTCCGGGGCGATGCGCAAGTATAACTCCATATCCAGCGCGTTGTGGTGGGTCACGAACGGCTTCGCCCGCGCGCCGCCGGGGATGGGCTGCATCATCGGCGTCTCCACCTCGACGAAGTCGCGGGCCGTCAAAAACTGGCGCACATAGGCGACGATCTCGCTGCGCAGGCGGAACACCTGCCGCGCCTCTTCGGTCATGATGAGATCGACGTAGCGCTGGCGGTAGCGCGTGTCGGTGTCGGTCAGGCCGTGGAATTTCTCCGGCAAGGGCCGCAGCGACTTGGTCAGCAGCCGGATGGACGAGGCCCGCACCGACAGCTCGCCGGTCTTGGTCTTGAACACCGCGCCCTCGACGCCGACGATGTCGCCGATGTCCCAGGTCTTGAAGGCGTCATACACGCCTTCCGGCAGATTGTCCTTTTGCAGGAAGATCTGGATCTGCCCGGACATGTCTTGGATTTGCGTGAAGCTGGCCTTGCCCATCAGCCGCTTCGCCATTAAACGGCCTGCGACTTTGACTTGGACGGCTTTTTCGTGCAGGGTTTCGGCGTCTTCCTCGCCATAGGCTTCGTGTAGCTTCGCGGCTAAGGAGTCGCGGCGGAAATCGTTGGGGAAGGCGATGCCTTCGCGCAGCACGGCCAGTTTTTCGCGCCTTAAGGCGATGAGTTTGTTGTCATCCTCAATTCCTATTGAAAAAGAATTGAATACTGTGGATGCCCCATTAAATAAACCCTCACTTTCCAGATTTACTTTCACTGCATTCTTACTTGTTTCTTCAGACATGATATTTGTTCTTTATACGTTGCTTGAGATCGCTCCCACGCTCGGCGTGGGAACGCCGTTTTTAGCCGCTCTGCGGCCCGTTATTTAACCAAACGACGCAGAGCGTCGCAGGATGCATTCCCACGCGGAGCGTCAAAGCCATTAACTTAAGCCGACCTGGAGTCCAAACTTTAGTTTGGACGAAGATTCAAGATGTTGAAATTCGTACAAACTAAAGTTTATACTCCAAGCGCCTTGCCGCCGGGCTGTTTTAAGTTAATGGTTTTGACGCAGATTGTGGGAACGATAAAAGATTATTGCTCCATGCCCCTGGGCCAGTAATTCTCGTCAAGCACTTGCTCAACTGTCCACAAACAACCCTCAGGAAACGCCTCAAATGGAAACCCGGTTTCCTTGACGGCCATATCCAACGCGCCTGCCCAAGCACTTTCCCACCAGGCGGAGCTTTGCAGATCCGGCTTTAGGCTGGGGGTTTCCTTGAGGCATTCTTTGATGTCCCGCCGTTGCACGTTGATAGTCCGCCTCCAACTGTTGCCTTGCCGCTCCGGTTGGCGCTCCCATTTCAACAGGTGGGACAGCAATACAACCATCCTGCTTTTTAGCTCGCGCTTTTCGCTCTTGCCCACGTCCTCGATCTCCTCGGCGATATGTTCAATATCCAAGGCATCGAAACGGCCTGCCCGCAATAGCCGCGCCTGTTCGTTTGCCCACGCAATCACATCAGATTCATAAGTTATGGTTGCCATACGATCACCTCATTTTGACTATAGAAGCCTTCGCCATGTCTTGCAGGAAGAGGTAGACCGACTCGGTTTTTAAAACCGGGTCGGTCTACGCTATTAACTTAATGACAGTGATGAGGAGCGTGGGAACGATGAAAATCAAAGCCCGCTCTTCAAACTCGCCTCGATGAACATGTCCAAATCCCCGTCCAGC
>CAZOTR010000410.1:0-2560 GCA_964582755.1 uncultured Methylococcaceae bacterium
TCTTCGGGTCGATCTTGAGTTTGCGCACCGCGCCGTCCCAATACATCTCGTCGATACCCAGCAACATCTTGGTCGCCACGTTGCCGAGGAAATCTTCGCTGAAATGTGTGGGGGATTGGCTGGCACACAGCAGCCCCAAGCCAAACTTGCGGGCCTCCTTGGCGACGACGTTCAACGGGTTCTCCGGCTCGTCGGTGAAAAACAAATGCGCCTCGTCCAATACCACCACTTCCGATACCCGATCCTGAACCCCGCGCAGTGCGGCCTGCCGGAATATCTGTTCGAGCCGGAAGTAAACGAACAGCTTTTTCTCGTCCGACGTGAGCGAGCGGATGTCATAACGCCACACCGGAACCTTGGCGTCGAACGGCGGCTCGTCCGGTCGGAATATGCCGATGGCATTCAGGCTTTCCAATCGCTCCACCACGCTGCGCAATACATCTTTTGAATCGTAGCGGATCAGATCGTCCAACTCGCGTCCGGTGGCTATGCCTTGGATCGCGGCGGCGTAAGTCTCTATCGCCGCTTCTTTCAGTTTGTCCAATTCTGGATCGGCTGTAGGATTTTCGGCTTGGGGCTTCCCCAAGGTTTGCCGTATCTGCCCCATCGCCTTGTTCCTGGCGTATATCGACCTCGCCTTCGTGTTGACTTGCTCCAATGCGGCCACCGCCTTGGCATCGGCCCCGAGGTATAGCGCCCTGAGTTTGGCTGCGGAGAAACGGGCCGCGTCCAGCAGGGTCGGATGTTTCTTCGGGTATTTCCGCGCCATCCCGTCATCCAGCCGCCAGCTATCCGGCTTGTCTTCATAAAACCCGTTGGCGGCATAGAGGTCAGTCAGCAGCGCCCGCAATACCGCTTCCTGCCGGGTTCCCAATTGCCGGGAAGTCCGGTTCAACGCCGCAATGAAGGACTGGATCTGCCGACGGACGCCGCCGCCATCGCGGTCTGGACTGACGGCTAGCGGATTGTGATCATAAGCCGTGGCTTCGGAAAACTTCACTGTGGACGCACCGGCCAAATCAATGTCACCGTGGACATCCAATACATGAATGCGCACCGGGCCGTCAGCGGTCTTCGCCATCGCCTGGATCATCCGCCGCAGATTCCAGGTCTTGCCGGCCCCGGACGCGCCCATCACCAGCATGTGCGGGTTGATCGCCGTGCGGCTGTCCCAGACGACCGGGACATCCCGGTTCTCGGTGCGCTTCAGGTAAGCGTTGGAACCCAGCAGGACACGCATGTCGTTCGCCTTGTGGTCAAATCAAATGGCAGGCTGGATTATCCTGCCGCAGGGATACGCTATCCAGCGAAAACCTTGTCAGCCTTTTGCAAGGGTTTTCGCTACCCATCGAATTAGTTTTGTTGGTTAAGCATTTCTAGCGCCCCAGATAAACCGCCGTGACTTCTTCGCGGTTGTGGCCCATTTCCTGGCTGATGACGAGCCTGGCGGCAAAGTCGGCTTCCCGCTGTTCGGGCGTCAGCTCCCCGCACCTTGGGCCTCCGGCATGGGGCGCTTTCCATCCGGTCAATTCATAATACCGATCTTGGGCATAGCCATGCCTTAGCCCGTGGGCTTTGCGGTCTCCTTCGGCGATACCGGCTTTCCTGGTTTCCCGCTCATAGAGGTTCTTTTGCGCAACATAGGATCGCCCAGCCGGAATCAACGAACCGTTTCCCGCAAGCTGGCGGACTCGCCCCAGTAACTCCCGTTGGACTTCATTGCGAATAGGTATGTCGCGTGGCCTGCCGCCTTTCGTCCATGACGGCTTCAGATGGATATGGTTATCACGAACCGCATAAGCCGGTTGGAATTTCATCGCCTCCTCGCGGCGCAGTCCGAATAGCGCTTGCATTTCCAAACTCAAGCGCAGATGCGCGTCTTTTATTTGCGCCAGTTTATCAGGGTCTAGGCTGATTTGTTTTCCTTCTGGTTTCACATAAACCCGGTTCTCAATACCCAGCTTCCCATTGTCATTGGGGATGAGGGATGGCCTGCCGATCTTTTCCGCCCACCACCGCAAATGCGACAGGCGGTTTTTCAAGGTTCCCGTGGACAATCCTTCTGTCTGCCAGCGCTTCACCAAGGCTTCGACATGCTTGGGCTTCAGGGAAATGGCCTTCATATTTCGATAGCCCATTTCCTTCAATTGGCGGGCCATCAAATCCAGCACTTGGTGACGCGCAACCTGTGTTCCGATGGAATCCTCACGGTGTTGGCTGGTCAGTTTTTTCAATTCCCATTGCAGATCGTCCATACAGTCTCAAACTCATAAGGGATAATAATTCGGAATAGTTCTATGGTTCGTTCGCGGATTTTTCGCAAGGTAAGTGTTAATGCCGACTCGATAGAACCGAGACCCCCGAAGGGAAAAGGCGTGCTGTCAATCCGATAAAACAGGCCCGCAACTGCGGTTCGGCGTGTTCTGCTGATGCAAACAATCGTCGAAGCGTCGTAGGTATTTTTCCGCACAGCAGCCCGACGGCTTGGCTGATGTGCGTGGCGCCAAAAACCGCGTTGCCGCAGTATCAAGCGATTTGGAGGGAGCCTTGGTGGCGGATT
>CAZOTR010000411.1:0-2544 GCA_964582755.1 uncultured Methylococcaceae bacterium
TGTACGACAGCGCCTCCATGTACGCCGCAGCCTGGCTCATGCGCCGTAAAACGCCTGCCCACGCACGGCGAGACCGTCGTCGCCCATCGTCAGCACTTCAGCCGTCAGCCCGCGATGTCCACGGTACAGAATTGTCAGACCACCCACGCCGATTAGCACATCGACAAGCTCGAAATGCAGATCGGGCAGACGAGACAAGCCAATCTGCCAGTAGGCGCGCACCGCGTCCTTGCCCACGAGCCGGCCGGACGCTTCACCGGCAAATTGGCTAATCAGTGGCGACCAAAATTCGAAATCGTCGCTGAAGTGCGCCAGCACGGCGTCGAGGTCGTGGTGGTTCCAGGCTTCGATCCAGCGCTCAGCGAACTGCCGGGCGCGTTGCGCATCCAGTAATGCCATCGTGATTTCTCCTCTTATGCTGTGATACTTGTCTAATGCAATCACCCGAAGGATGAATGGCGAGTCAGTAGGGCGTGCCATCCTTACGGGAGAACACCCATGCCCCACCAATATAGTTGGCGTGCAGGTCGTCGTCCGGATAGGTCACGTCGTCGCCGTCAGTTCGGTCACCGATCTCCAGATAGACGACGTCTTCCAGGGTTTCGTTGATGAGCGAATGGGCGTTGCCCGTGGCGGCCTTGAATCCAGCGCACATGCCGGGCGACAATACCTGTCTACCTTCGTCGGTATGCAGGGTCGGACTTCCCTGAAGGATGTAGACGAACTCGTCCTGCCTGGAGTGAACATGCCGCAGCGACGATGCTGCGTCCGGTGGCAGCCGGGTCAGGTTGACACCGAAGTTGGTCAGTCCGAACAGATCCCCGAGCGGGCGTTTCTCGCGCCCTTTGACCCTGGCCGCCAGCATGGGCGGATATACCGTAGGTTTGGGGCGTAGCGGCGCTTCGCTTGCGTTGATTGCAACCAGATTTTCATTTGCCATTTGATTGGACTCCCTGAGCGTTGACTGGGAATCAGTTTAGGGTCAGAATTCCAATAAATACAGAATCAGTATCTGTTTAAAGAACCGGTACAGTTGTATGTAAATCAAAACTGTATATGACGCGTTGTTACTAACTGTACTCATCGGAGGGACATGGAATCGCTGTATCAGCAGCTTGCGGCGGAGATTGCGGAACGCATTGTCAGCGGCGTGTATGTTCCGGGCGAACGCTTGCCCGGTGTGCGCAGCCTGGCAAGCAGCCGTGGCGTGAGCGTGGCCACGGCGGTCTCCGCCTACCAGATGCTTGCTGACTCAGGGCGTATCGAGGCACGGCCGCGTTCAGGCTTTTATGTGCGGGCACGCCAGGCCATTCAATCCATCGAGCCAGAATCTGCAGCGCAAGCCACGCCGCCGAGGCTGGTCACCGGTCAGGCGATGGCAATGGCTTTGATCAAGGCCGCAAACGATCCAAGTATCGTGCAACTCGGTGCCGCCGTACCCGATCCCACCTTCCTACCGACGCACTTGATCGGACGTGCGCTGGCCCAGGTCGTGCGAACCCAGCGCACCCAATCCGCCGGGTACATGATGCCGCCGGGCGCGCCGGAATTGCGCCGTCAAATTGGGAAGCGCATGGGCGAAACGGGTTGCACGATTTCGGCAGACGATATTGTCATTACCACGGGTTGTCAGGAAGCGCTGAGTCTTGCCTTGCGCGCGGTGACGGAGCCGGGCGATGTGGTTGCGGTCGAGTCGCCGGCGTTCTACGGGCTACTGCATGTACTGGAGTCGCTGGGGCTGGAGGCGCTGGAGATCCCCACCCACCCGCGTGAAGGCATCGTCCTTGATGCGCTGGGCTTCGCTCTGGAGCGTTGGCCGGTCAAGGCCTGCGTATTCGCCCCGAACTTCAGCAACCCGCTCGGCTACTGCATGTCTGATGACGCCAAGCACGCGTTGATTCGTCTGCTAGGCAAACACAAGGTGCCGCTCATCGAGGACGATGTGTACGGTGACCTTGGATTCAACCAGCGCCGGCCATCGACGTGCAAGGGGCTTGCCCCACGCGCCGACATCCTCTACTGCAGTTCGTTTTCCAAGACGCTGGCCCCTGGGTTGCGCATCGGTTGGGTTGCGGCTGAAGGAACTCGTCGTGAGCGCATTGAATACTTGAAGTATGTGACCAGCATCGCCAGCCCCACAGCACCTCAACTCGCGGTCGCCGAACTGCTGGTGAACGGCCGATACGAGCGCTACTTGCGCGAAGTACGCGGCCGCTACGCTAGCGCGGTAGCACGCATGAGCGATGCTGTCATGAAAACCTTTCCTGACGGAACGCGCATCTCACAGCCACAGGGTGGCTTCGTCCTGTGGATCGAACTGTCAGAAAGCGTCGACAGCTTTGCTCTGGCGCAGCGTGCGCTAAGCCAGGGCGTAAGCATTGCGCCCGGCCCACTTTTCTCGGCGAGCGGCAAGTTTCGGAACTTCATTCGCGTGTCGAGCGCCCGTGTGTGGGATAACCGTATGGAGCGTGCATTGATTACCCTCGCAAAACTTATGTGACGCTACTTGCATACTCAACGCTCGAATTGAGCTTCAATCTGAAT
>CAZOTR010000412.1:0-2527 GCA_964582755.1 uncultured Methylococcaceae bacterium
TGTCGCTTTGGCATACCCAAGAGCCGTCCAATGAGTCCGGTCGTTGACAATCGCCTTGCCTCATCCCCTGGGCCTGCCTACGTCAATCCACATCTGATAGGCTGTTTGGAAGTCATTCCTTCCGCGCCGCTTGCGCCGCCGCCCGGACGCAGCGCTTGCCCGCGTTCCTGGCACGGCTCAGGCCGGCCCGGGTGCGCTCGATCAGCAAGTCGCGCTCGAACTCCGCCACGGCGGCGATCACCTGCATGGTCATCCGCCCCGCCGGGCTGGCCAGGTCGGCCCCGCCCAGCGCCAGGCAATGCACCCGCACCCCCATGCCCGCCAGCCGCTCGACGGTGGCGCGGACATCCATGGCGTTGCGCCCGAGCCGGTCCAGCTTCGACACCACCAGCACGTCGCCCGGCTCCAGCCGGTCCAGCAGCCGGGCGAAGCCGGGCCGCTCGGCGGCGGGCACCGAGCCGCTGACGGTCTCCTCGACCAGCCGGTAAGGCTCCACCACGAAACCGGCGGCGCGGATCTCCTCGGCCTGGTTCTGGGGAACCTGCTCGGCGGTGGAGACGCGGCAATAGGCGAAAACGCGCGACATGGGGGCTGGCTCCGTCCGAAATGGGGGTACGCATCATAACGCTGGTACGGAATGTTTTCAGCCAACTTTCGTACACGGGCCGCGAAGGGCCGCCGAAACCGCCTGGTTTCGGACATCCCTAGGCCGTCCGGCGAACGCCTAGCCCCCGCCGTTGGCCTCTTCCAACAACTGGGCGAGCGTCAGCCTGCCCGCGTCCAGCTCGCCGACCTTGGCCGCAACCTGGGCCTGGTAGGCGGCGGCCAGCTCCGGCCTGTGCGAATGGTAGCGCCCGACGGCCCGCCACAAGTCGCCCTTGGCCCGGCCCTGCTCGTAGCGGATGATCCACGCGCCGACCGCCAGGTTGGCGCAGCCGTCGTGTTTCAGGCGATGCTCGGTGATAGCATAAGGGGCGAAGAACTTCAGCCATGCGCTGTTGACCTGCATCGGCCCCAAGTCCCAACTGCCGTTCTTGTTCGGGCTGGACTGGCCGAGGCGTCCGCGCTCCTGGGCCAGCACTCCGCCGAGCAAGGCGACCGGGATTTGGTAGCGGCGCGAGACTTCGGCGACGCATTCGATGGTTATCGGTTGACTAACCGGCAAAGCTTCGACGGCCAGCAAAGGCATGTTATTGATCCTCCTCGCAAAATGGAGGATTTTCTATCGATATCCTGCAACAGGCTTGAAAAAACCCAGGACTGGATTGCAAGGGTTTTGGGTGAACCGACTGTCCTCAACCAAGCCAAATTTGCCCAAGAAAACAACTGTAGCCAGGCAGGGGAACAGGCGCGGCACGATGAGGAAGGAGCCAAAACGCCCCCGAGCTGATGGCAACGCTTCTTGCTTCTATTACGGACGTTGCCCTTCAACCCTGCCGCGTCTTAAATTCGGTCATTTCCACGGCAATCAAATTTTCCCCGCTTCGTTGGCTCTTCAGTCTATGGGATGTAGGTTGAGTGCTTCTGTCGTAGCTGACATCTTTATCCAGGGGAAAATCCATGAATAACAGCAAGTTATCATTCTTTAGCGCTTTGCTCATTTGGTGCAGCGGTGCTGACATTGAACTGTTGAGGACTTGCGCCAAGTCTGTGGTGATGAAGTACGCCCAGCTTGGCTTCCTGATCCTGATTCCAAGCTTTTTTGCTTTCATATCAGCCAGTTATTTCTTGTCAACAGTGTTTGAACGCCATCCGTCCTCCCAGCTTATTGCTGTTGGCGGGGGCGTTTTTTGGGCCGTCGTGGTTTTTAGCCTTGACCGCTTCCTGGTCATGACCGTCAAAAAATCCAAAAGCATTTTGAAGGATTTGTTTTCTGTTTCGATTTTGAGCCGGATGGCCTTGGCCGTGCTGATCGGCTATGTGGTGGCGCACCCCTTGGTATTGAAGCTGTTCGAGCCGAACCTACAGGAAATCCTTATGGAACGAAACGCAGCAAAGGAAGAGATTATCCGCAAGCAATGGGAAGAAAAAATCGCAAAGTCCGAAGCGGAACTGGCAGGGCTGACCGAGCGGATGGAAAAACTCGCCAAAGCAAGCAATGGCGCACAAGCCTGCGTTGAAGACCCTGAATTGCAGAAGCTCATTAAACTCAAGCAGGATGAAATCGCTTCGACCGAGCAAGAATATGCGAACGAAATTGCAGGCAAAGCGAATAGCCATACTGGTCGTGGTGGCGAAGGCCCCGTCGCAAGAGCCATCAAGGAAAGCATCATTCGGCAACGGGGAGAATTGACTGGGTTGCAATCCCGCCTTGCGGCCACCCTCGAAGACTGCAAGGCTCATCAAATGGCGGCACAGAAATCCATTCATGAAGACAATGCGCTGCGGACTACCCAGCGTCAAGCCCTCACCGCGCAACTGGAGGACAAGCGCAATGCACTGGCGAAACTCCACGCACAAAAGGACGAAGATCTGATCTTGCCCAGTTTCGACAGACACCCGGCTAAGCGACATGCTTAAGTTCGAA
>CAZOTR010000413.1:0-2516 GCA_964582755.1 uncultured Methylococcaceae bacterium
AGCGTCCCCGGACACCCCCACAACCCTGACAGGGCACTTGCCCGGTCATGGGAGGCGCCTTGCGGTTTCAGCAAGAGGCAACCCCCATGATCAAGCTCCCAGGAAACTTACACATACGCTCGGTCCGCGGCCGCAACGGCGACTTCTCGGTCGGCCGCCTGGTCACCGACATCGGCGAGTTCGTCCTGCGCGACGAGTTCCTTAGGCAGTACGGCGAAGGCCATTACCAAGGCGAGTTCGGCATTGCCGAAATCTTCCCCGCCAGCTATGTGGCCGGTGGCCGCATGGTCATTGAAATCCGCGCCACTTTGGCGTCATTGGCCCTAGCGGCGATTGACGATCTGCCCGGCGGGCAAGCGGAATTCGCACTTTTGGCCGATGCCAATCCGATTGGCCCGGAAGCCGGGGAAGAGACGCCCCAATCCAAAACCAAAGCGACATCCAAGCGCGACAAGTCGGGTGTGGCGAAACCTGCAAACGATGGACAGCCTGCCGATAGCGAAGACGGGCATCCTGCCCAAAACGAGATATTTCCCCCCACGGGAGATACCTGCGACGACGGGGCCGATGGTCAGTTGTTCGGCGCCTTGTGGCCGCTGGGCGACACCGTGAGGCTGGACACGTCGGTCAGCCGGGCCTTGTTCCGCCAGCAAAAAGAGCGGATGAAGGCCTTGGGCTACACGTTCCGAGCGTCCGGCCAACTGTGGGTGCGGGCGTGAAAGTCCTGGCGTGAGGCTTTGCCTTGCGCCCGGCAACCGGATTTCCAAGCGTGGCGGCTGCGTTTCCAGCCGCACCCTTTGCCGCCGTGTGCCTACGCTGCCGGCGGCGGATTCCATCAGGAATCCTGTAGGCGTCTTAAGGCCCCAAGGCCTTTTTCAATCAGGGATCGCCGATCCCGTCTTTTCACCACGCCCAGCGGGGGAACGCATCCCCGCGCCGGGCCTGCGTTTCTCCGTTTTTTTCATTCCATTCGGAGAAACGCCATGAGCAACAAACATGAGGTCACGTATACCCTCGGCTACATGCACCGGGTCACGGTGGGGGTTGAGGCCGACAACGAACAGTTGGCGCTGCGCATCGCCCAACACGCTTTTGACAACGGTTTGATCTGGGACGAAACCCCGGCCATGCCGCTGTTGTCCGACGATTTTGAGGAGAACGGCGACGGCTTGGATTGGGAAGTCCGGGCGGTCGAGGCGTTTAGCCAGCAAGATCCTTCCGTGAAAGGTTTACACGCCCAGCAGAAGGCGTTGGAAGTCTGCCGGGCGCTGGTCGCGGCGTATGTGGCCGGCGAAGAGGGCGGCGGTCCCATGTCTTGGGAAGATCTGGACTCCGTGCATGGGCTTGCCCGGCAAGCCTTGGCTTTGCTGGACGATCCCGCCACGCCATCCGCCCGGACCACCGGCCCCAAGGCCAGGAAGCTGGCGGAAGCGGATTCGGCGCGCCCAAGCGATGCGCCCTCACTGCCCATGCTGGCCGATGTCCCACTGCGCCACATTATCGAAAGGCTGGCGCAGTTGAAGATGTGGGATTTCGACGAACACGACGCCGACGACGATGGAAGCCTGGCCGCCAAGGCAATCGATGACGAAACGGATTGGCTGGACAGCCATATATTGCTGATGACTTTCATCCGTGATGCCCGGAGGGCGTTGCAGTCCACCAAGCCTCCGCGCCTGGCTGTCGTGCTTGAGGGCGGAATCGTCCATGCGGCGGTGTCGGATAACGCCGTTGATTTGGCGGTGGCGGTCATCGACTACGACATCGAAGGTGCCGCTGACGATGAATTGTCTTCGGTTCCGCAAGGCGACGGCACCTGCGTGGATGCCGTGGTGGCTGACTGGAATGCGACCCCGGCAGCCATCGACCTTGATGCGGTGTTTGCCGCTTCATGAAGACCAAGCGAGTCGCCATTTTTCGCGATACCCGAAATGGGGTCCCCTCCGATTTCGGGAGCGAAAAATGGGCGACTACTTTGCCTTCGGCGGCCCGCGCCCGTCCTGCGTCCGCCACGGCATCGAGACTCCGCTGCGCTTCGCCTCTCGCCATGGCTGCCACACTGACTCTACGCCGGTTCGGTTGCCTTATGTTTTGTCTCCGCCTGCGATGGAGCCGCAGACTTCGACAAAACATCCGGGCCTCCGGCTACGCGGGGGTCGTCGCACTTCCTGTGCTCCTTCCCCGCGTTTGAATGTTGAAACCCATGTCCACAGGAGGAAACCATGAACGCCCGCAAGCTTGAATCAGGCCCCGTCCGCGAGGCGGTGCGGGGACGTTGGGTGCCGGTGCTGCAAGCCCTGGCCCCCGAATTGGAGGCGGCGCTGGCCAAGCCCGGCAGGCATGTGCCTTGCCCGGTGCATGGCGGGCGCGACGGCTTCCGCCTGTTCAAGGACGTGGAAACCTCCGGCGGCGGCATCTGCAACACCTGCGGCGCGTCGCCCGATGGCTTCAGCCTGTTGCGGTGGCTCAAGGGCTGGCGTTTTCCGCAGGCGCTGGAGGCGGTGGATGCCGTCCTC
>CAZOTR010000414.1:0-2513 GCA_964582755.1 uncultured Methylococcaceae bacterium
TTTTTTGTGCGATCCGGCGGGGTTTTCCATACGCCCTCGGGGGCAAAAATCGGCGACAGCCGCACCCTTAGCGGCCCGTGCGGGCCGCTGGCGGCGTCGCTTTGCGCCGTTCCGCCCGCTCGGGCCTTGCGGAGCCTGTCTGGACACATCTGTGTCAGACGGCCGCAAGGGCGGAGCCGGTGGCGCGGCACAGTGCAGCGCGGACTTTTTTACATGGGCGGCAGTTACAAATTCACGCCTTAGCTCCTCGTCTCCACGTCGGGCAAGGTGTCGTCCTGGATCTCGATGCCGCCCCTGACCACCCTGGCCTTGAGTTTCGGGTAGTGCCTGCAAATCGTTTCCAGCGTTTTTTTCGCATATTTCCCGAAGTCTTTTACATCCTTGTAATCCGACCCCATCTGCTCCATCAACCACTTCCATTCGATCACCCTTCCGTGTCCACGGCCTGCGGCCAAGGCGGATTCGCGGCACAGCAGCACGTAGAGATCCAGCGCCAGCGGAGACTTCCGCAGCGCCACGACCGTGGACAGGCGCACGGGGATTGGCTTGGTGAGGACGGCCTGGAAAAACGCGTTGCCCACCTCCAGCCAACTTTCCAGCGCCGCGTCAGCGCCGGGATCTTTCGCGTTCCACCAGCGGATGGAGTGGCCGGCAAGGACAGCCGCATCTTCGGGTTTGCCGCTGGCGAGCAGGGCGCGCAGCCTGCCGGGATCCGCGACGACAAACAGGATCTCCGCGGCGAGCAGCCGCCGAAGTTGCTCCTTCAGGTGAGTGGCGACGCTTCTCTTGCCGCCGCTCCCGCTTTCCAGGCCCAGCTTGCGGGCCAGCTCGGCCCAGCTCCTGCCCAGGTTGACGCGAGGCTTTCCGGTCCGGTTGATCTCGGCGACGATGTAGTACAGCAGGAGCCGGGGGATGCTCCCATAGGGGATGCCGACCGGCTCGCCCGTCGCCGGATCCTTGCCGGACCGTATCACCAGGGACAGCGTGCCGTTCGTGCGC
Organism: uncultured Methylococcaceae bacterium; assembly: GCA_964582755.1. GTDB lineage: Bacteria > Pseudomonadota > Gammaproteobacteria > Methylococcales > Methylococcaceae > Methylumidiphilus. Next base: position 1,000 of record CAZOTR010000414.1, read on the forward strand.
AGGAAGGCCGGGGCTGCGGGCTCGCTGTGCGGCAGCGTGACCAGGACAAGCTCGCGGGCGCAAAGGGCGATTTCGGGGTTCCACGCCACCGGCCTTGCGGCGGCGGGCCGGGGCGCGGACGCCTGGCGTTCCCGCTCCCGCTGCGTGGCGATGCGCCGCCCGGCCTCTTCGTAGCTTTCTCCGGGCCGCGCCTCACGATCGATCTCTTCGCGGGAGAGGGGCGCGGGACCCCTTTTTGCCGCCGGCCGGTGCTCCGTGCCGGCGACCACCCCGATGGTTTCCCGCATGTTTGTTTGCCCGGGGGGAAGCCGCCCCGCCGCTTCGGTTTTTCTTATGGCCTTTCCCATGCCGCCCCCCCTTCCGTCCCGTCGGCGTCCCAGTCTCGCAAGGCGCACGCCGTGGCGGCAAGCCACTCGGAAGGGGTAACCCTGAATGCCACGACGCGCAAGGCCTCGCCGCCATTTTCGCGTGTTACGGCATTTGCCCTTTCCGTCTGGATTTTGAAACTTTCGAACAGCTTGAATCCTTGGGTTCGGGTGTCGATGCAGGTGCCGGCCAACCGGCCCAGTGCGCCGATGATGTCTTTGACGAGTGTCGCGCAAACAATATGGCTTCTGCCGCCGTCCCGCCCGGTTTGGCGCAGGAAGTCGTGGATGTCGATGTCTAGTGTGCGCGGCGGGTCTTCGCCACGGCCAGCGTGGCCGGAGAGGCGCGAGGTGTCGTAGGCCAGCAGCGAGACGCTGTAGGTCAGCAGATCGCTGTCCAAGGCTGATCCGCCGCGGAGCACGGAAGGGATGATGTCCGCCGACTGGCCGCCGTATTGGTAAGTACGGGCCAAGGGTTCGGATTGCGGGGGTTCCGCCAGCAAAAACATCAGCAATCCCAGCGAAAACCGTTCGTCTTGTATCGCCCGAGCCTTTTCCTGCGCCCATTTAAAAAAGGACGTCCGGGGTGGATCTGCGCATTGCCGCCTGCGCTTGACATTCGGCCCTGCCGTTGCGTCGGTTTCCTTGGAGTTCGTTTGGTTCATCGTCTGCCTGCCTGCTGTTGGATGTTGTTTCCTGGATTCATTCGCCTTGGCTTGCGGGCCGGCGGCGCGTGTCCGCCGCGCCCGACGCCTTGCGGGACACCTGCGGGGATGCCAAGCCTGGCGATTGGCGGGCGCGGGCGGGATAGCCCGGGCCGGCGAGGCCGGTGCCGGGCTCCAATAGGGCGGCCATCAGCCGGAGTTCGGTGAGCAGCACCGCGCGGGCCTCGGCGATGGCGGCTCCGATGCTGGCCAGGACCCGCTCCGCGCAGGGGTCGCCGTCGGCGGCGGCGTTGTGGATGCGGGCGGCCGCGCGGGCGAAGCCTTCCAGTCCGGGGAGGGCGGGCTTGCCGGAGCCTTGCCGGGGGCGTCCTCGCATGAGGGCTTGCGCCTGCCGGGTCTGGAGGGTTGGGCCGAGCCAGGGCGGCGGGCCGCCGTTGCGGATGTCGATGGTTGCCGGGCGCTTCATTCGGTTTCCTCCTCTTCG
>CAZOTR010000415.1:0-2496 GCA_964582755.1 uncultured Methylococcaceae bacterium
GCCAAACGACAAGCCCAGCACCAGCAGGATGGCCGAAACCAGCAGGAATTTGAGGGTGTAGTCGGCCACGGTCTTGAGAAACTGGTCGCGCAGCTTGACGAAACGGGCGATGGCGTCCAAGTCGTTCTTTTCCAACTCCAAGGGCGGGGTTCCGTCCGGTTCCAAGAACGCAATATTGGCGGCAAGCCGACTTTGCGCCAAGCTTTCCAGCCGCTCATGGGCCTGCCCGCAGCGGAAGGCAAATGGGATTGCGTCCTCCCTGCCCAAGCCAGCGCTTTCTTTTGCCAACTGCCGCAGCAACTCCCGCAAATCGTCGGGTAGCTCGCTCCCCAGCGCGCGGACTTTCGCCTCCAGGCCGTCGCCTTCGGCGGCAAAGCCTTCCGCCAGCAGCGCTTCCAGCCGTCCGATCAAATAGCCAGTCGATCCAGTCATGTCCGGTTTTCCAGTTTATTTTGGCATCGCCATCGCCGCCAACATCCCGCAGGGGGTGTTGGCGGTTAGAGTGGTTTGGTGGATTCCCAGTGACGGCAGGAAGGGCAGCGCCAATGCAACTCGCCGCCGCTGAATCCGCAATGCGCGCAGGTGTAGCGCGGCGCGTTGGAAGCTAGGCGCTCCAAGGCCCGGTCCATGCGGACCAGCGCCTCGCGCTGTGTTTCCGCGCCGTCTTCCAACAGGAGGCCGGTCATGGCCTGCAAGGATTTAAGCGTGGGGCGGCTGTCCAGGACGCGCTGCACATGCTCGACCGCCCTGGCCTGCCCCTGTTCGGCGCGGATTCTTGCGGCCAGGGCCAGCGCGGCGGATTCCAAGCCGTAACATTCATACAAATAGCCCAGATAGCCGATCAATTCGCCGGGGCGTCCCGCCATGCGGTCATGGCAGACGCACAAAGGCTCGATGATTTCCGGGATCAGGGCGGGATTCTGCGACTCGACCCGCTTGAGCGCCTGCCAGGCGTCCTCGAAGCGGCCCTCGCGCATGTGCAGCTTGGCCATCAGCAGGCTGGCCCTGGCGCAGCGCGGATCTTCCCGCAACGCCTCCTCCAGCCATTGCCGGGCCGCGCCGTCGCAATCGGCGCAGAGGGTTTCCTCGGCCAATTCGCAGAGGAATTGGGCGACCGTCTCGCCCCTTTGCACCTTGCCTAAACTACGCAACTGCCGTGCGCAATCCATGGCCTTGAGCCAGTCTTTTTCATGCTGGTAGATGTCCAGCAACTGTTGCAAAGCGCCTTTGCGCGAACCTTCATGGTCCGACAAATTTTGGAAAATGCTTTCCGCCCGGTCGAACAAGCCGGCCCGCAGATAATCCAGGCCCAGCTCAAACTGGGCGCTGTCATGCTGCTGGGCGTTCAGGTCATCCCGCGCAATCAGATTTTCGTGGATTTCGATGGCATTTTCGATTTCGCCCCGGCGGCGGAACAGATTGCCCAAGGCGATATGGGTTTCGATGGTTTCAAAATCATGGGTCAGCAAATCCGCGAAGGCTTCGATGGCCTTGTCGGTTTTTTCACTGAGCAGGTAATTCAAACCCCGGCAATAGGCCTTCCGCAGGGATTGGCTATGCTCGACCAGGTATTTGCGGACATAATGCCTGCGGGCGGCATACCATCCCGACGCGGCAGCGACCGGGAGCAGCAGGAGCAGCCACTCCTCCATCAGTCGCCGGAATCGTTTTCACAGGAAAGGTTGACCCTATCCCGGAGTTCTTTGCCCGGTTTGAAGTGAGGCACATATTTGGAGGTCAACGCGACCGAATCGCCGGTCTTGGGATTCCGTCCGACCCGGGGTGGCCGGTAATGCAGGGAAAAGCTGCCGAAGCCACGGATCTCGATGCGCTCGCCACTGGAGAGGGCGTTGCTCATTTGCTCGATCATGGATTTGACCGCCGCCTCCACATCGCCTTGCGGAAGAAGCAGGTTCTTCCTGGCCAATATTTCGATTAGTTCAGACTTGGTCACCTTCGTACCCAGAAAAAAAAGGCGGGGGGCGGGCGCCCCCCGTCTCGTGTTGCCTTGGAGGATTACTTGTCCATCTGTTCCTTGAACAGGTCGCCCAACGTGGGAGTGCTGGGTTGCTGGTGGGCGTAGTCCTTGATCGCCGCATGTTCCTCTTCCTGGTCCTTCGCCTTGATGGACAGCGAAATGGACTTGCTCTTCTTGTCCACGCCGATGAACTTGGCTTCGACTTCGTCGCCGACGCTCAACTGGCTGCGGGCGTCTTCCAGGCGGTCGCGGGAGATTTCCGAGGCGCGCAGATAGCCTTCCACGCTGTCGGCCAGGGTGATGACCGCGCCCTTGGCGTCCACTTCCTTGACCACGCCCTTGACGACGACGCCTTTTTCATGGGCGGCCAGCCAGTTCTGGAAAGGATCCTGCTCCAACTGCTTGACGCCCAGCGAGATGCGTTCGCGCTCCGGGTCAATCGCCAGGATGACGGTTTCAACCTCGTCGCCCTTCTTGTAATGGCGGATGGAGTCTTCGCCGGCCGCGCTCCAGGAAAT
>CAZOTR010000416.1:0-2493 GCA_964582755.1 uncultured Methylococcaceae bacterium
CAGATCCCGGTAACTCGCCTCGTTGCGGAGGTAACAGACGATCAGTTCCTCGAAATAGGTGCCTTTCTCGCGCTCGGTGGCGGCGGCGGTGCGGAGGGCGGTTAGGAGATTGCTAAGAGGGGTCATGGAAAGGGCGGGTTTGTTGGGATTTAGGGGGGCTTTTTCTGGGTTTGGCGCTACGGTATGGGAATGGAGGGAAACAGCAAACCCAGGCTGATCTTGATTTTAAAGGATCATGAGTTTTTCACCGGCTTGGTGTAATTCTGTACCAGTGAGTCCGTTTCTAAGAGGTGTTGCTTGAGCCACTGCCCAACTATATTGGAGTCAATATCGTTCAGTTCAGTCGCTGCGAATTCCTTGATAAAATTGCGGACGTTCTTGGTTAAACTTTTCAGTTTGCTCATATCCATAACTGTCACCGGCATATTAAAACCACCTGCATCGCTCACCTTTGTTGTAGAGATAACCATAACGCAATCGACCTTGGCCCCCTGATAGTTTTTGGTAAACCACACGCATAAGAATTGTTGATTTGCCCAGTTTCAGTCTTAAAAATTTCCTGGCGATCTGTCTTCACCTCGTTCTTGGCCTCGACTAACAAGTATTGGTCGGTCTTGAGGCGCCACAGGTTGTCTGGTCCTTTTCCCCAGACTTTATCTGGTCGCTCTGTGGCGAACCCAAGCAATTTGCCAAGTTCGTTGAATGCATACTCGAATTTATCCGAATCGACTCCGAACCGCATGTCATCAAGGATGGCATTAACCCTGATTATTAGGTCATTGTAATCCTTCGATGTTCGCACCCACTCAATGACGTTCGTTACACGTTTCTGGCTGAGTGGTTCCAGTTTCGTGATTACCAGTCCATCCTTCGGCTTAAGCACGTAGCCGTTCTTTTTATGTGCGCTGGCTTGAAAGTGTGCTGAGTCAGTTTTGCTGTGGCGATAGAGTAACCGAGCCATCTCCTGCAAGTACCAGCCTCGATCCTCTGGTGGTAAGCCTGGATTGTTGTCCATCATTTTCTGGATCACATTGCTTGCATCACTGAACCGGCCGTCCTCCGCTTTTGTTTCGGCATCCAACTCAGCTTCATACAGCTTCAACATGGCTTGATTCGGCTGGTCTAGTATTACATCTCCCATCCGCTCGGCGTAGAACTCTTTCCAGCCTTCGTCTCTCTGAAGGAGTTTTTTTACGCACCCAATAACGATTTCAATCCCAGAAATTCCATGCTTTACTTCATCCTCGCTCATGCCGACGATCTCGATGCCAATTTCAATTTTCTGTCGAGTTTGGGATGAATAGAATTTCTTAACGTCACTCCGCTGGACTGCACGCACAAGGTCTCCACCAACAAGAATTACTGCGCAATAATCCTTTTCGCCCCTAACCCCTCGCCCTAACCCCTGCTCGATCATACGGGCGATTCGCTGGGCTGTAACTTCGCTCCCTGGACGGCAAGATTCGGTGTAGCGATCTATTAGTCCGCCGCTAAACGGCTTCGAGTCCAGTACCAAGATACGACAGCTTTTGTCGGGCAGGTCGATACCGTCATAGCGGTTGACAAAGCAGACGGCTTTACCAAACTTTCCATCTAATAGCCGCTGAACATGGTCATTGATCGAGCTTGTCCCTACTACATCCGCCTCTGCCTCCCGCCAGAGTTTCGACGCCTCTAGGCTATAGGGCATAAGCCAATCGTCCCAAAAGTTTTATTGTCTTCACCCAATTTAGCGAATACCTTTACCACGCTTTCACGCCCGCTTTCTGGGTCGATCAAGGAAGGAATAAGGATCATTCGTTCCCCGAACCACTTTTCTTTTGGGTATATTAGCGGCTTGGTGATGGTGGGCGATGACAGGCGCAGCCCCTTCACAAGAAATGAGTCATCAGTGACTATGGCCGACATGAAAATCCGGTGCTTGGCTTTATAGAATGATCCGAATTGGCTTAGAGGAGGAACATAAGGCGTGATCTCCAATCCGCTGCCGGATATTACGCAGAAGCATTTGTCTAACATATCCTTGAGAATCGGCCAAACGAACTTAACCGCATTATCTTGGCGGTACTTTCCGATAATTCTGGTTACTTCGTCGCGGCGATCAATCCAAGCCCAGTAGGGAACTGGAAGGAAAGCGTCGTATTCACCTTCAGATATTTCGGAGAACGTACCAGCCCCTTGCTCCAGTAAGTCTTCAGAAAACAGTTGGAGCAATTCAGCGTACAGTCCAAATGCCTGTTTAGGCTCCCTTCTAAGAGTGATGCTACACGCTTGTTTAATTGAGTCAATGCAGGCGTGGCAATCATCCATTAGTACCGTGCCAAGCAGAGTTGATTCAGCCTTCAGGCCGAATTTCGTCAAGCCATTGAAAAGTTTCTGTATGGTGCAAACGTATATCTGTTGCCCATTCAAGAAGGCGGTTGGGAGTTCGTCTTCTTTGTCGGGTAAGGAAACGACGTTACCGCCGTTCCCTCCCCTAAGAACCGGACTTGA
>CAZOTR010000417.1:0-2477 GCA_964582755.1 uncultured Methylococcaceae bacterium
GGCGTTTCCGGCTTTCCCAAGCCTATCAGTTTCACCGTAGGAGCGGGCCATGCCCGCGAAAATCCAGCGACGGGCGTGGAATCGGTCGCGCCCATGGGGCGCTCCTACGAGCGTTTTGCGTCAGGATTTGAATCTGATAGGCGGTGAGTTCCAGAGGAACAGAGGCCAGAGCTGGGGAGCAGGGGAGGCAACAAAATCACCCGAAAACCGAGGAAGTAGTCGCGGAGGCCGGGACGATCCCTGCCGCGGGTGGCGCAGCGGACGACGACTTTGAAGAGGTCCCACGAACCGCCTCGCACGACCCAGAGATGGTTGTCTGCGTTGGAAATTTGTCCTGCTTCATCGGTGACTTTGGGGGGGTAAGCTTGATAAGGCGTTCGCGTCCATTCACAGACATTGCCGGCCATGTCATGCAGCCCAAAGCCGTTGGCCGGGAAGCAACCGACCGCGCTGGGGCCGTCTATCCGGGTCTCGGCATAATTGGCCTGCTCCGGGTCGGGCCCATCCCCCCAAGGGAAGACCTTGCCCGGCAAGCCGCCACGGGCGGCTTTTTCCCATTCCAACTCACTGGGCAAGTCCACCCGCCAGCCACCCTGTCGCAAGTCCGCCGCCAGCGCGAAACCCGGCAGGCCGGGCAGGCGGCTTTGCAGCCAATCGCAATAGGCCCGCGCCTCATGCCATGAGATCCAGCATACGGGGTGGTTGTCCGGCCCGCGCAGGGCATCTTCAACTCCAAGCGGGAAAGACCGGTCTTCGACAAAGGCGCGGAACTGGGCCACGGTGACGGGATAGCGGGCCAGATAAAACGCCTGGGTCGGCGTGGTCGTGTCGTTTATTTCATCTTCGCCGACGTAGCCAATGATTGCCTTGACCCGCTCTCGGTCTTGGGTCCGGGTGCCGATGCTGAATGCCGGGTCGGCGGGTATCGCCACAAAGCCCAGACAAGGGTCATCGGGCAGGCAAAGCCGGCGGGGGTCGAAGCGCGGGTCGCCCAAGGCGGCGAGGCTGTCGCCGCATTGGGCGCGTTGCGATGCCGGCAAGCCGCCTTGCTCGGGATGCACCGGCAGCGCCGCCGCCAGCCAGCCGGCCACGCGCCGGATGATCGGGCGGGCGTCTTCCCCGGTCGGCCCGATTTCTTGCAACATCGCCCCGGCCAGCTTGGCGCACTGCCAGTCGGCGGGTTCGGGCTGGCGGGCCTTGCGGAATTCCTCCACGCTGGAGCGGCCCACCAGCCCGTCCGCCGCGCCGGCCCCGCGCTCGGCCTTGGCGATCCGCGCCGCCAAGGGCAGCACCACTTGCCAATGGGCCGGGGCGGCGCGGGCCAGCTCCCGGCAGGTTGTGGCGAATTGCTCCATCCCGGCCAGATGGCAGGCGGCGAGGTATTCCTGAAACGTGCGGTGGGGGAAGCTGAACTGCGGCTCCCCGTCCTTCTCGCCCAAGCCCAGCAGCAGCCCGGCGCGTTCTTCGATGTATTTGACGACAATCCCGGCCTTGTCGTGGCTTCCATCCAGCAAGGCGGAAAAAGCCCGCCTCAACTTGCCTTCGCCGATGTCCGCCGCCCCCTCCGCGCCGATATTGTCTTTATGGGCCTCGAAGGCCAGCTTTTCCACGACCCCGCGCAGATGGTCCAGCGTCAGCGCGGGCTTGTCCAAGGCTTCGAGCAGGGCTGTTTCGGCCCCGATGCGGCGGTTCCAGCGTTGCATCAGCAGATCGACGGACTGGTTGTACAAATCGGCGCGGTCTTCGGGCAGGCGGGTGGTGTTGCTGTGCAAGGTCGCCATCAAGGTCAGCAACAGCGGGTTGCCGGCCAGTTCCCGCAAGCCGGGCCGCTGCCAGGAGGCCAGCAGGTCATCGCGCTTGGCGGCGGCTTCGCCGGGGCTGAACCAGTGTTGCTTGGCGGAGGCTTCATACCATTGGGCGATGAATTGCCCGATCTGGCTTTCCTCCAAATCCGCCAATAGGTAAACCCCCAGGCTGGGTTCTGCCCCCGTAGTCCAGGCATAGGGCCGGGCGGTCAACACAAACCGGCAGTTGTCCCCGGCATGGTCGATGAGATCATCCACGGCGGCCATGACCCGCTCACGTTTCTCCGCATCGCCGCATTCGTCCAGGCCATCCAGCAAGACCAGTGCGCCTTCTTTGTTAGCAAGGCGCTTCACCGCGTCCATGGTGTTATCCGGCAACAGCGGATGGCTGGCCCGTAATTCCGCGCCGATGGCGTCCCAAAGATCCGCCGCCCGCGCCTTTTCCTTCCCCGGCGGCAGGCTGGCGACGAAGCGCCGCAGCGTGATGCGGACGGGCAGCAACAGGCCGTGTGTCCAGCCTTCGCCCAGGCTGTCCAAGGCTTGCGGATGGCCCAGCCGGGCTTGGGCCAAGGCCAGCAATACGCTGGCCCCGAAGGTGCTTTTGCCGCTGCCGGGCTTGCCCAACACCGTCAGCTTGCGGTGGACGGCCAAGGCTTCCAACAGGGCGACGGG
>CAZOTR010000418.1:0-2470 GCA_964582755.1 uncultured Methylococcaceae bacterium
TTGGAGGAGCCGCAGGCGGCTTGTTACGACTGGGTGTATCGGCACCGCAAGCGCCTGGCCAAGGAGTTGGGCGGCGCGCGCTTGTTGCTGGTGGTGGACGTGGGCGGCGGCACCACCGACCTGACGCTTATCAAGATCGAGCCGGGCGCGGACGAGCCGGTGTTGACCCGCATCGGCGTCGGCGACCATTTGATGCTGGGCGGCGACAACCTGGATCTGACCCTGGCCCATCTGGTCGAACACCGGCTGGTGCGCGACCGCCGCCTAGGCACGGCGGAACTGTCGCAAGTGGTGGAGCAATGCCGCGCCGCCAAGGAAAACCTGCTCGGCGACGACGCCCCGGACGCCGCGTCCATCACCTTGCTGGGCGCGGGCGCGAAGATGGTCGGTGGGGCGCGTTTCACCGAACTGAGCCAGGAGAAAGTCCGGCAGACCGTGCTGGACGGCTTCTTCCCGCTAACCGGCTTGGACGAGATGCCCGAGCGCAAACGCAGCGCGGTGGTGGAATTCGGCCTGCCCTACGCGCCGGACCCGGCGATCAGCAAGCATGTCGCGGCCTTTCTCCAGCAACACCAGCAGGCCATGCGGGAAGCCTTGGGGACTGGGGGTGCGGCCATGCCCGACGCGGTGTTGCTCAACGGCGGCTTGTTCCGCAGCCCGGCCATCACCCGCCGCCTGCTGGAACTGCTGGCTTCCTGGCGCGGCGGCAAGCCCCCCAAGCATCTGCGCAACGACCGTCCCGACCAAGCCGTGGCGCATGGCGCGGTGGCTTATGGCTTGGCGCGGCGCGGGCTGTCGGTGAAAAAAATCGGCGGCGGCTCGGCGCGGGCGTATTTTTTGGTGGTGGACATGGGCCAGACGGAGATCCAGCGCGGTGTCTGCCTGTTGCCGCGTGGCAGCGACGAAGGCCACGAGGTGTTCCTCGCCGAACGCAGTTTTGCCCTGCGCTTGGGCCAGCCAGTGCGCTTCCATCTGGTGTCTTCGGTCGCTGACACGCATTGGCAGCCGGGCGATCTGGCCGAGATCGACGAGGAGCGCTTCGTGCCGCTGCCGCCTTTGGCCGTGGCCTTCGACCGCGCCAGCAGCCAAGGCCAGGGCGAGGTGGAAGTGCGGCTGGCCGCGTCCCTGACCGAAGTCGGCACTTTGCAAATCCAGTGCGTGGACGCGGCGGACCCGCAGCGGCGCTGGAACGTGGAATTTCAATTGCGTCGCCAACGCGCCGCCCCGGCGTTGAAGCCCGAAGGCGGCTTGCATCCGAAAGCCGGGGAGGCGGTGGAATTGCTACAGATGGTGTTCGGCAAGAAGACCCGCATCATCGACCCGAAGCGCATCAAAGGCTTGCGCAACGAACTGGAAAAGCTGCTGGGCAAGCGCGAGGATTGGGACACGCCGCTGCTGCGCGAATTGTTCGGCGCTTTGCTGGAAGGCTTGCCGCACCGCCGCCGTTCCGACGCGCATGAGCGGCTATGGTTGAGCCTCGTCGGCTATTGCCTGCGCCCTGGCTTTGGCTATCCCTTGGACGACTGGCGGGTGGAGCAGATCTGGGCGGTCTACGCGCAAGGCATCCAATACCAGATGGAGCCGCAGAACTGGGCGGAATGGTGGACGCTGTGGCGGCGCATCGCCGGCGGGCTGGACGCCGGGGCGCAGGCCACGCTGTTCGCCGCGCTGGCGGACTTCATCAACCCCGACAAGGCCAAGCGCGGCAACCTGCCGGCGCTGGCGAAGAAACGCAGTTACGAGGACATGCTGCGCCTGGCCGCCGTGCTGGAGCGCCTGCCGCTGGCCGACAAGGCCGCGCTGGGCGGCTGGCTGCTGGCGCGGCTGGGGAAAAGCGGGGAACCTGCGGAAACCGGCTGGGCGCTGGGCCGGGTCGGGGCGCGGATTCCCTTCCACGCGGGCTTGCAAAGCGTGATTCCCCGCGAAACCGCCGAGGAATGGCTGTCCGAGTTATTGAAATTCGACTGGAAAAAGACCGCCACCGCCGGCTTTGCCGCGACCCTCATCAGCCGCATGACCGGCGACCGCGAGCGCGACATCTCCCCTGCCCTGCGCAAGACAGTCATCGAGCGCCTGCGCGCCGCCAAAGCGCCGGAATCTTGGCTGGGCATGGTGGCGGAAGTGAAGGAATTGGACGAGGCGGACGAGAAGCGGATTTTCGGCGAGGCATTGCCGCCGGGCTTGAAGCTGATTGGGTAGGGGACCTTCACAGGCCCACTGCCATTAAGTTAGGCAGGGCACAGCCAGGGCGAAGCCGCGTAGCGGCATTTGAGGGTAGCCGGGGGTTTCAACCCCCAGAAGGATGCGCCGGGTGTTTCGTCGCGTGGCGACGATTACCAACCGCCGCGCAAGGGCCGTTCAAACGTCGCTACGCGACGCATAAGAAGAATTTTGCGCCTCCGCCGGGGGATGAATCCCCCGGCTACCTTCGATAAACCGCTACGCGGTAACTCAACGCAGCTTAACTTAA
>CAZOTR010000419.1:0-2469 GCA_964582755.1 uncultured Methylococcaceae bacterium
CTGGATCGGACATGGCCCCGTCCTCGCCGGGCAGGATCAAGGTGGAGCTGAACAAGGGCTCCGCCAATTCCTTCACCAGCGCCTGCGCGACCGGGCTGTCGGGGATGCGGATGCCGATGGTCTTGCGCTTGGGGTGCTGGAGCCTGCGCGGCACCTCTTTGGTGGCTTTGAGGATGAAGGTGTAAGGGCCGGGCGTCAGCGACTTGATCAGCCTGAACGCCTCGTTGCCGATCCTGGCAAAGGACGCAATCTGCGAAAGATCGCGGCAGACCAGGGCAAAGCGATGCTCCTGGCCCAATTGGCGGATGCGGCAAATGCGCTCCAGCGCATCCTTGTTGTCGATTTGGCAACCGAAGGCGTAGGAAGAATCCGAGGGATAAACGATGAGTCCGCCTTCGCGGATGACGCCGACCGCCCTGCGGATCAGGCGTTCCTGTGGAGTTTGCGGGTGGATTTGGAAATATTGCGCCATGGGCCGTAGTTTACTACAGAACGGCGGCGAAAGCGCGGGGGGTCGGCTAACCTGGGGTGATGCCGGGCATCTGCCTTTTTAAGCCAATTTTAAGTTGGGCGCGGTATCTTTCCTCCTGCCCATCCTCTGATGCTGGCATCCTTGGCTTGGCCCGCGGGGCGTCCGCACAAGGGGGTGCCATCCGCCTCATAGGCGCTTGCCGGTAAAAATTTCCTGCCATAGGGAGGCTACGAACATGGCTTTATACGAACACAGACTCGCCCGGCGCAAAGCCGTAGTAAACCCGCAGCCTATTTTGGCAGACAGCCTGTCGGGCTTCATGCAAAAGCCGTCCTTCTTTTTGTTGTTGGCGGCATTATTCGGGCTGGTCCTTTTCTGGAATGTCGAAAAAGACAAGCACCGGCAGCTTGAGGCCCAGCTTGCGGCAACCGAAAAGGCCATGGCCGCGGTGGTTGCGGAAAAAAACGAGGCGCTGGCTCAGATGCGGATGGATATTGCCCGGCAACAACAAGACCTTGAGGGCAGGCAAGTCGAATTGGAAAACCGGCGGCTGGAATTGGAAAGCAGGCGGATAGACACGCAGCAAAGGTCTATCGAGGCCAACGAGGAGATAGCCATGCGGCAGATCGAAAGCCAGGCCGAAATGCACAGCCGGGACCACAAGTTGGATGCCAGGAGAACGGACGCCGAAATCCAGCAAACCAATATCATCACCCAGGATTGGGCCATTCAAGCCAGGCAGAACCAATTCCGCTATGACCGCCAAGTCGCCAATGAACGGTATGGCATCATGCGGGAAACGGCATTGCTGAACAAATACCTGGAACAACGCAGCAATGGCGAGGACATGCTCACCAAGAGCAATCCAGGCTTGGGCCGTTACGTTGATTTGCGCCCGAAATAGCCGGTGCGGCCAGGCGCCTGCGCGTTGGGCGGAACCCCGCCGTCGCTTTGTCGAAGGCGCGCCCCTGCCCTTATGCCTCCCAAAGCGCTGGCTTGCGCTTTCCCGTTACGGCATTTCACACGACCGCGCTGTGATGTTGCCATGGGCAAGTCGGTAAATAATTGACATACAAAGAATAAAATTATTGGCGCTGATCCTGCTTGTAAGGTTTTGCCTATTCTCCACCCTGCAGGACCACCCACATGCGCACAGCCAAGATCATCCCCATCCGCTCCCCGGAATTCACGAATTTGCATAGGCTATTCCAGAGTTTTGAACGGCCTTACGGACTGCAAGACATTCTCCGCTTCAACCGTGCCTACCAACCCATTTACCGGCGGCTGTCGCCGGAAGAAAAGCGCCGCGCCGAGGAGTTTATCGACGCCTTGATTGAAGGCGTCGAAAGGCGGGAATTAAAGGCTAGGATTTTCGGCGTCGTTTAGACCTGCCCCCATTTCGTTTTATACCCGATTGGCCGTTAGCGGCATTGCACTCCTTTCCCGCGCCAATGTCGTCGGCATCCGCGACCGGGGCGGGTGAACCACGCTCGGCGGGACGTGGGTGGCAGCTCAGAGTTCCCGCCGATGATAGCCAAGCCCACCAGCCTTGTCCCTCGGCCTGGCCGGATGGAGTGGCTTCAAGCCGCTCGGGGCGGGTTGAAGCCGCCCACCACAAGCAAGCCCACTTCATCAATCGGTTTGGCGACAGTCTGGCTGGAAGCTCGCCACCTAATCAGTTGCGGGATAGGTCAACAAATCATCTGTAGGAGCGGCCTTCAGGCCGCGCAATCGCAAGATCTGGAAGGCTGGCGCCTTCCGCAAAGATCTTGAAGGAACAGCCTGGATTCCAGCCAGCGCCCATCCAAGCCACCCCCTTGGCCGGCTTGCCGAACCCTTAACTATCCTGGGGTTTGGCCTGCCCGCCCCGCATCCGCCGCCGCCACCCTGCTAGGAAATTCCTTTGCATTCATGTTCTTGCCATAGCCTCTTGCCGCCGGGTTCCATGGAACAGACCATGCCGGGCATGGCTGGACAATATCTATTGATTTTAAGAG
>CAZOTR010000420.1:0-2466 GCA_964582755.1 uncultured Methylococcaceae bacterium
CGAAGGGGTGTGGCAATGCCGCGAATTGCCCCGACCAGCGCATCCTATGCGGGCTTCGGGATACACCCCGCGCCTTGGAAGATACACCCCGCAAGCCGGGGGATGCGCCCCCTTGAAGGCGAGGTGTACCCCGCCGCCCATCGGACACACCCCGCAAGCCGGGCGACGCACCCCGCCCCTTGAAAGACAAACCCCCGGCCCGCCGGGACACACCCCGCAGCCTAGAAAAATCTGTTTTTCTTGCCCATTCCGCCTTGGCGGGCCTACAATCCCTCCGCCCCTATGGTTGATGACAACGTTTTATGGACATATTTGGAGGTTTCGCCATGGCCAATCCCACATCCATTCCCCGCGCCGACGCCGACAAGCTGGCCTTGCTCAAGCATCTCAGCGCCACCCTTCCCGCCTACGCCGCCCAGTTGGACGTCGATAAGGACACGCTGGCCCGCCTAGGCAACGCTGCGGCCTGGCTGCAATACGCCATCGACTACCAAGCCGCCATGAAGAAAGGCGCGGCGGCGGCGACGGCGCTGAAAGCGGCCATCCTCGACGGCCCGGCCACCGGCAGCCTGGCCCTGCCCGCCTTGAACCTGCCCGCCCCGCCCGCCGGCCCGCCCTTCGAGGACGTGGACGGCTTCCTCGCCGACTTCATCGCCGTCCTCAAGCGCCACCGCAACTACACCGACACCCTCGGCCAAATTCTCGACATCCTGCCCGGCAAAGCCCCGGCGGTGGACTTGTCCAGCCTGAGGCCGGCGCTGGGCCACCGCTTCAACAACGGCCGGCCCGACCTAGACTGGGCCAAGGCCGGCATGGACGCGCTGGAGATCGAGGTGGACCGGGGCGCGGGCTTCGCCCTCCTCACCATCGACACCCAGCCCGGCTACCTCGACACCGCCCCGCTCCCCGCCACCGGCGCGACGGCCCTCTGGCGCTACCGCGCCATCTACCGCCTGAAAGACGAGCGCGTGGGGCAGTGGAGCGAGGTATTGGAGGTGGCGGTGAAGGGGGTTTGAAAAATGCTACCCGCCGGGTAGGCAGAAGTCTTTTTGCCTGCCCGCCGAATGATTCAGAAGGTTGCGGAGGGTTCCGCATGGGCAAACGATAGGGCCGTTTGCCCACCCTGCGTTCCTTGCTCTTTCTTCAAGACTATCGTTTTTTAAACTGTTCAACAAAAATTAGGCCTAATATGTCTTTATGTTTTTATTGTGCGCAAACTGCTATATTCAGCGACAAAATTGAACACATTATACCTACCGCGATTGGTGGTACAAGGGAATTTACTGGATCAGCTCCACCACTTCTCTTTACTGATCGAGTTTGCGATAGATGCAATATCTTAGCTGGAAAGACAATTGACAGACCCTTTGTTGAAACTACCATCATTACGACTCTACGTTCTTTAGCCAATACAAGAAATCGGGGGAAGAGACCTCCTCTTTTTCCATTCCCTAGTCGGATAAAATGGGAGAGACCTGAAATGGCGCATGTGTTTATGATGGGTGCTTTTTTCTTTGTTCGACTTAAAACAACCACAGGTAATGTTTATGTCGAATACTATACCGCATCTGAGTCAAGCACTATCTCAGAAGACATTCGATCTCAAATGGAGGAGATTGCCAATACAATGGTTCTAAATGGAAAAAGGCTAAGTTTAGAAAAAGATAACGATCAAAATATTGGTGATATTCATCAAGATTTGATTGATGTTTTTGGGACAGCAAATCCAATTCGATCCTATCCCTCTGAAACAACAGATGAACCTGAGTCATTTATTTGGGAAGCAGCCAAAATTACACTCGGCATTTGTTGCGGATTGTCAGAGGCATTCGTTACTTCCAATAGTGCAAACGCTCTTCGTGCAATTGCCTTTAGGGAAATAAGTCCAATACCCTATATATCTTCCGTTGAGGTTGCCTCTAATCCTTTAGCATTTCTTGTTTGGAGTAGCTTTTCACCTAGTGCCAAGCATCATGTATGCATAACCATTCAGGGGGGTGTAATTCAGGCATATATTGCATTCTATGATGTAATCTGGGTTCGATTTTTACTTAAATCAACAAATATCGGATCAGAAGTTAATAATTCAGACATGATATTCGAGGTTGATCAGTTAGAGAGGCGAAGTTATGGAATAAATATTCCGAGACTCCTTTGACGCGGTAAGGTGCGTTAAAACGTTACTGTCGTAGGGTGCGGTGAGGAACGAACCGCACCGTTCGCGGGATGGGCCATCCTATGCGAATGCCGTCTATGCTCCGCGACTGGTGCGGTTCGCAAGCTCACCGCACCCTACGGCAACCCGGAATAAATCCCGCCATCTTTGAAAAACCCAACCGCCATGCCCGACTATCGCCGCATTTATCAACCCGGTGCCACTTGGTTCTTCACAACGCGGTAAGCAGCGTAGATTGGGTTGCCGTCTTTTTGGCAACCCAACATTTCCTTTCTCTGATTTAACGCGAT
>CAZOTR010000421.1:0-2461 GCA_964582755.1 uncultured Methylococcaceae bacterium
TGTTGCGCATCTTGCGCGAACGCTACTGCAAGCGGCTGCCGCCGGAACTGTGGCGCTGCGCCCAGCGTCAGCCGGACAAAGAGTTCGCGTGGTACTTCGAGCATGTGCAGGATTTCCAGCCCGTCGCCCATGCCTACCTCGATTTCGCCGACATCAACCACGACAACCCGCCGCGTGACGCCTTCCACGGCCCGCGCCTGTTGCGCAAGCAACTCGGGCGGCAGGGCTTAAGCTTCCCGCTCTACGATTTCGCGCTGCTGCTGTACTGGATCAAGGGCCGGGGCGAATCCCGCGCTTCGGCGAAAACCCTGTTCCCGTCCGAGGAGGCCGAGTTCATCGACAAGCTGCTGAATTGCGTCTACGAAAGCAAGACCGTCGAGCGCGTGTCCGCCGTGCTGAAACTGTTCGACGCGCATTTCGGCGAGCATTTCGGCCTGTATTTGAAAAAGCGCAAGCTGGAAAAAGCCGAATGGCAGCGGCTGGAAAGCCTGGACCCCAACGCGCAACTGTATTTTGAACTGCCCAAGCTGTTTGCGCTGGATCTCAATGCCGCCCTTTCTTCTCGTTCCCACGCGCCGCGTGGGAATGCAGCCGTAGCGCGCCGCGCCACCGATCCGCAGCGCGGATCGACTGGATTCCCACGCGGCGCGTGGGAACCAGAAAACAAGCCGCCCCGCATCGTCCTCTTCTTCGACACCCACGAAGCCTTCTGGGGCGTGGGCCGCGTCCACGAATCCACCGCCAGTTATTTCCTCGCCGATGAATGGCTGCGCCGTTTGCTGCGGGCGCTGGATTTGGACAAAGGCATCGTCGCCGTGGTGGCCGGGCGCGAACCGCCGCGCTGGGCCGATGCGCCGATCAACCCACAAGACGGCAAACCCACCGCGCTGCCCTTAAGCCACTTAGACACCCAACTCATCGGCCATTTGGACCCCGAAGACGCCGACGAATATCTGGAAAAAGCCGGCGTCGCCGATGCCGGGCTAAGGCAAGCCCTGGTGCGGCAGGCCGAAGTCGCACCGGGCCAAGCCCATCCACTGTATGCCGGCCTGTGCGGCGACATCGCGCTGATTGCCGCCCGGCAAGGCCAGCCCCTAGACCCGGCCAGCTTCGCCGAAGACCTCCAGGCTTGTAGGAGCGGGCTTCAGCCCGCGACCGACCCCGCGAAAGCCTTGATCGAACGCCTGCTGCGCTACTGCCATGCCGACTTGGCGAACGCCGTCAAAGCCCTCGCCGCCGCCCGAGCCTTCGACCGGGAACTGTTCTTCGCGCTGGGCGAAAAGCTCCATTACCACGCCACCGAAGCCAGCTACCAGAACCTGATGGGCTTCTCCTTCGTCTGGCCATCCAAGAAAGGCGAAGGCTGGGGCCGCATCCATGATCTGCTGCGGCGGGTGTTGTGGGAAATCGACGAGGAGCAGATGGCCAAGGCCGATGCGGCGCTGGAAGACTGGTTCCGCGCCCGCCATGCCGAAGGCGACGACACCGCCATCGTCGAAGCCATTTACCATGCCAATCGGCGGGAGTGGTATCGAGGATACGTTGAATGGAATGAAGTGTTCGGGGCGGCTTTGCAAAACAGCCGCTATGCGCTTTGCGCAAGCCTGCTTGAGCTGCGGCCCGAACTGTGGTTGGAGACGGATTTCGCCCAGGGCTTGCTGGCCTACCATGCCGGGGAGTTTGCGTTGGCGCTGTCACGGTATGAAACGGCACGATTCCATCTGCAAGACGCGGTGGCCTGTTATGACGGGGTATTGCAGCACAACCCGGACGATGTTGAAGCCCACAACAACCGAGGGCTTGCCTTGTGGAAGCTGGCCGACTTGCTGGCCGGGCTGGCCGAACACAAGGAAGCGCGGGACGCTTATCGGCTCGCCATCGCCGCCTACGACGAAGCCCTGCGCCGCGCCCCGGATTTTGTTCTTGCCCACATGAATCGAGGCAGTGCATTGCTAGGGCTGGCTGACCTGCTGGCTAGGCTGACCGGACACGCGGCGGCGTGGGAGCTTTACGGACTTGCCATCGCGGCTTATGACGAAGCCCTGCGCCGCGCCCCGGACTATGTTGAGGCACACAACAACCGGGGTAATGCTTTGCTAGGGCTGGCCGGACTGCTGGCGGGGCTAGCCGAGTACAGTGCGGCACAAAATATTTATGGGTTCGCCATCGCCGCCTACGACGAAGTTCTGCGCCGCGCCCCAGATTTTGTTCCTGCCCACAACAACCGGGGCAATATTTTGCTAGAACTGGGGAATCTGCTGGTCGGGCTGGCCAAATACGAAGCGGCGCAGGACGCTTACAGACAAGCCATCGCCGCTTACGACGAAACGCTGCGTCGCGCTCCTGACTTTATTGCTGCCCATAACAACCGGGGCGAAGCTTTGCGAGGGCTGGCCAACCTGCTGGCTAGGCTGGCTGAACATAAGGCTGCGCAGGATGCTTACGAACAGGCCATCGCCGC
>CAZOTR010000422.1:0-2448 GCA_964582755.1 uncultured Methylococcaceae bacterium
TGCGCCGCTTTTGCCGGACATCGAACGGGCCTTGCTGGCGGGGGAAAGATTGATTTAAGTGGATTGAGGCGGGCTAGAACCGGTGACAAATTGGTGGGCACGATGGAGCCGTGCCCACCCTACCCAACTTGGCCGAGGCGGCGTGGCTTGAATTTGATTCGCATAGATTGTGCTTGAGGAAACGCTTGCGATTGATACGCTTCGCTGTCGCTCAGCGCATCCTAATGGCCTTGGATTGTAGAGACACACAATCTAGAAAATAGGCCCCATCTTGCATAGTAAGAAATTGACATTCCGCCTAAGTAGCGGATAATGCGTTTTGAACGTGCCGATCCTTGTCTGTCTATCATGGCGTGCTAGCATGGTGAGGCAGATTTCGACGGATAAAGGAGTGACGGACAAAGATAAGGGCTGTCGCGGCATAAGGATTGCCAACAGGATGCCAGCAAAGGAAATTGCCCTGCTGCAACTAGGATTGCCAGTAGAGCCCCGTCATTTTGCGGTCTTTATGTATCCATTACATGCCCAAGGGCATGCCCAAGGGTTGGTGCGTTCACCCTCCCCTTTATTTTGCTGCTAACCATGTCAATCTACGATAGCTTCTTCACTGGTGAAGCCATCATTGAAATTCTTTGCCGACAAAGAATGAAGTTTTGCCAGGATGCTCACGAAAAAGAGTTCTTTGCAAAACTGAATTCCGGCAATCTGTCTAATCTTTCTAGCGAGATATTGCAGTATTTTCCTCCGCGCTCAAAATGGGAAAGAGCGCACAGGGAGATTCGCGCACGTCAAAAACCGCATCGTCAAAAATATAACGACTTGCGGTTGACTGTAAAGCATCTTAGAAATCGAAAATCCCCCGAAAATCTAAAGTGGATAAAAAAACAAGACGATTTGATCGGCGAGATACAAGAAAAAGCCCTGAA
This sequence comes from uncultured Methylococcaceae bacterium, assembly GCA_964582755.1. Taxonomy (GTDB): domain Bacteria; phylum Pseudomonadota; class Gammaproteobacteria; order Methylococcales; family Methylococcaceae; genus Methylumidiphilus. The sequence continues at coordinate 927 of CAZOTR010000422.1, forward strand.
AAAGGCCCTGACTTGCGAGATGTCACTGGATTCGCCAAAAATCAACCCGCTTGCTAAAGATAAAACAAGCTCAGAGTATAGGATTATCGCAGAGTATAATGCCAGCCTAGTCGATTCAATTATTATTCGGCAATGCGCCAAATATCTCCGGCGCACTTTTGATGCGTATTTTTTGGATTGTTCGTATGCGTTCCGATCACCAGAGAGTGGCGAGCCTGATACGCACCATGATGCTTTTGAGAGGTTAGCTGACTTTTGGAAAGAGAATCTGAAAGACAAGAAGCATCAGGCTTGGATTGCGGAATGCGATATTCAAGGTTTTTTTGATATTATCGACCACGAGATTATCCGGTCTTGCTATGATGAAGCTGTTTGCGAGCTTGAGCAGCGGCATAATATTTTTATTGATGAACGAGCGCACTGCGTTGTTGACGCTTATCTGAATTCATATTCATACAATGAGTATGGCCGGACCCAAGCCATTGCCGAATTAAGGAAAAGGGGTTGCCCTGAGCCTGTCGAAGCAAAAGTGAAGGACAGGGATAGAACTCTTGGTGAATGTCTGCGCCCTGGAATCCAGTACGGCGTTCCTCAAGGTGGAGCGTTGAGCGTCTTTTTTGCCAATCTAATTCTCCACAAGGCTGATGTAGCGGTAGACGAAATCCTAAAACCTCATGGTGGTACCGCTGTTTATGTTCGCTATTGCGATGACATGGTCATAGCGAGCCTTAATAAAGAAATCACCACGCAAGCCTTTGATGCTTATGTTGAGCAGCTTGGCAAACTAAAGCTAAAGCATCATAAACCTGAGCTATTTCGCGCCTACTCGGGCACAGAAAAACGTGGGTTTTGGAAGGCAAAAACCAAAGAGGCTTATCTTTGGGGAGATCCCAGAAAATATGATGGGGCTATACCATGGTTGGCTTTTGTCGGGTATAGGTTGCGCTATGACGGCATGGTCAAAGTACGCCCCACTTCTTTAAAGAAAGAGATTGAAAAACAGCGTGAGATACGTAAAGAATTTTTGAGACGAATCAACAAGACTGTACAAAACGGCAAGACCTTGCGCTTCTCCGAACGTGAATTGTCAGCATCATTGGAAGGAAGACTGCGGGCCGCTGCCATAGGCAAGCGGCCTGATTTTGATTTAGAGCTTGGCATGGACAAATCTGAATTTGGCTGGTGCGTTGGCTTTAAAAACTTGGCATTACCGCACGTCTCGCAGGCAATTGCCCAAGGCCAACTCAGGCATTTAGATAGAGGATTAAACAGACAGCTCGCACTTGCCAGGAAAGAAATAAAAAAGCGTTCGGCGCAGTTAAATTCTAAAAATAATGCTGAAAAAAAAACCCGCCTCAAATTTTTTGGCAAGCCACGAAGCTATGCGGGTCAACTGCATCCGAACAATCTGGTGAAAACCCCATGAAAATCATCATCCTTGGCGCCGGCCAGGTCGGCTCCAGTGTGTTGGGCAGCCTCGCCAGCGAGGCCAACGACATCGTCGTCATCGACACCCAGCCGC
>CAZOTR010000423.1:0-2445 GCA_964582755.1 uncultured Methylococcaceae bacterium
GACAGTCTCATAAGCGCCCGCATCGTCATAGACGCGCCGTTTCCATTCCGCCAGTTGGCGTATGCCGTGGATGCCCGCGCCCTTGCGCTTCAAGTAAGGGTGTTCCGGGTCGGCGGGCTTCGCCCGTTCCCATAAATGCCGCGCCCTTTCCGCCGCCTTGGCTTGGGACTCTTGGGTTTTCTTGTCGCGTTCCGCCTTTGCCGCCTCAAACTCGCGCCGCAAGCGTTCGCGCTCGGCAGGGTCTAGCGGTGCGCGGCCCTCTGGATACCATGTATCGGAAAAGCCCCGCTTCATGTCCTTGAAATAGACGTTTTGCGGGCTATCCGAATGGACGCAATAACGGAAAGGCGCTTCCCCGTTTTTGTCTTGGTCGGTGCCAAGGCCGTGGAATTCGCCATCCGCCCGGATGTCGCCTTGCAATTCCACGCCGTATTCACTGGCAATAAAGGCGCGGAATTCTTCCAAGCAAAGCGATATGTCTATATAATTATCCTGTGTCTTGTCTGTGGAAAGATAGGACGCGCTTTTGCCCGTTTTTCCCGCCGCCTTTGCCGTAAGGTCGGCGGGTTTTTTTTGGTCTGTGGCGTTCATTGTTCGTTCCCGTCTTGTGTTTCCCCGCTTTCCGCAATGGCAGCATCGCCGTGCATTGCATCTTGAAGCATAATAATGGCTTCCTTTGAGTCTCTGCCTATCGAGCAGGCTAATGCGGCTATCTGCCCGACATCGCCATTCCGCAATGCGTCAAACAGCACTATTGAAAGCTTTTCTATGCACTTCAAGCGAACTTCTATGTTGGACAGGTAGCTGACATGCCCGTTAGTTGCATAGTCCGCTATTTTGTCCTTTGCCGCTTGGGAAACGGGCCTTTCCAAATCTGGCTTGCGGGTTTGGGTTTTGGCCCGGTAATGTTCTAAGTAAACGACAGCCATGGCGCGTTCCCCTTATCAATTCCATCTGTCGGCGGTTTTTTTCATCACGACATAGCGCGGCACTATGTCATTGCGCTTACGGTGTTTGTGCTGTTTGGCAAGAGCGTATGCAATAGCATTTTTACTTGAGTCAAACATAGGGCTATCGCATTCAATAGATAGCCATTGGTTTATCTCGCCGAAATAAGACGCGCCGAATAGAATGTCAGAAAGGCTAAATATGTACGCGCAGCAGATCGGCAGGGTGTCTAGCGTACTATTTAGCTCGTCAATCTGTTGCTGGTTGTCTGTGAACGATGACAGCGCGGCCTTGGCAGTCGGATGCAATCCGAGAATTCTGAAGGCGGCATAAACCGGCTTGGGCTGGCTGGTGGCGGAATGTGGGCGGATTTTGCCCGTGGTGGGTTTTTGGGTGTTCATGGATGGCTCCGTTAATGAGGATTGGAGCCGACGCGCCCGCTTCTCACGGCGGTAGGGCGACGGCTTGAACGGGGGTGAGAAACCGGCTTAACGGAAACCGGCCAGGCCGAAGCCTGCCCCGCCCAAGCCGCCATAGTGAAGCACCGGGCAAAAAAATAGCGCCCGATGGTTGGCGCTGGTGCGCCGTTAAATCGCGGGTTCTCACGCCCGGCCCTGGATGCGTCCAAGGCGGAGACAGTATGGACGCCATTGCGGCAAAACGTCAAGCGCCTCATGCCCGCGCCTCCGTCGGCTGGCCTTCCCCGGCCTTGCCCCGCGCCAGATCAACGCGGGTTTGCATCCACGCCCGTACCTCGGACTCCAGCCACGCGCTTTCCCGCAGGGACAGCTTGACCGGCCTGGGAAAGCCCTTGTCGTCGTAAATTTGGGTCTTGCTGCGCCCGGTCAGCCGTTGGACTTCGGGCAGTCGGATGAATCTATCGGTGCTTGGCAGGATGGTAGTGGACATGTTCGGCCTCCTTCGGTTTAGGTGCCGATAGGAAAGCATGGCGTCCGCTTGTGTGGCGTTAGAGTACGTTAAAATACGTTAGAGTACGTTAGGGTACATTGGAGAACATCCTTGCTAAGTGCCTGCCCGACACGGGAAATCCTGTGGTCGCAACCGGCCAAGGCTTGCCACATGCCACGGGCAAACCATGGCCGGTGCCTTGGCTGTGTGGCCTTGGCCTGCCGCCCAAGCCAAAGCTGTACGTTTTTGCGCCGCTTTGCGGTCGCCAGTGTGCCGAAAGGTTCGGTTTATGGCTTCGACTAGACAAAACCTTATCAATGGCTTTGCTTTTAATGGGGGAAACTTGACATGTCACACGATACTAAATATGGCTTATTTACCATTATCGGAATTATCGCTTATTGCTTTGCCGCTGCCATATATGGTTTCAACCCTATCAAAGCATTGCCTTTCCCGTTGACTATCTCGCCGGTTTTGATTGGAGTTGTTTTGCTTGTGTGCGCACCATTCTTGCTAATGGCTTTGTTATCCCGAAAAAACTAAACAGCTTTGTCATGGGTTTTTCAATCCCTTACAAGCTTTTTCTTG
>CAZOTR010000424.1:0-2444 GCA_964582755.1 uncultured Methylococcaceae bacterium
TCAACGCCAGCGCCCGCGCCGCTTCGGCGGGCAGCCGCTTGTTCGAGGTGTTGGATGCCAAGCCTGAGATTGACGACGCGCCGGACGTGAAGGAGCTGGCCTTGACCGCGGGCGTGTTGCGCTTTGAAAACGTGGACTTCGCCTACCGGCTAGGCCGCGATGGCCGCAAGGTCCTCTCCGACATCAGCTTCGAGGTCGGCCCCGGCAGGACCTTGGGCATCGTCGGCCCACCGGGCAGCGGCAAGTCCACCTTGGCGCATTTGATCCCGCGTTTTTACGATGTGACGTTTGGCCGCATCACCTTGGACGGGCAAGACATCCGCGATGTCCGCCTCGATTCGCTGCGCCAGGCCGTCGGTCTGGTACAGCAGGAGATATTCCTGTTCGACCTGTCGGTGCATGACAATGTGGCCTACGCCGAACCGTGGGCCGACGAAGACCGCGTTGTCGAAGCCGCGTCGCTGGCCCAGATCCACGAGCATGTCGCAAGCCTGCCCGAAGGTTATCAAACCCGCGTCGGCGAACGCGGCGTGGCCTTGTCCGGCGGGCAGCGCCAACGCTTGTCGATTGCGCGTGGGCTGTTGGCAAACCGCGCCGTGATTGTGCTGGACGACTCCACCGCTGCGATTGACACCGCCACCGAGCAGAGAGTCCGTTCCTCGCTACGGCAGACCGTCAGCGGTCGGGCGACGATCATCATCGCGCACCGGCTCAGCTCGCTGCTACATGCCGACGAAATATTGGTCTTGGATCAAGGCCGCATCGTCCAGCGCGGCACCCACATGCAGTTGTTGAAGCAAGGCGGTGTCTATGCCGAGCTGTGGGCCTTGCAGCAGGGCGAAGCCGCGCCAGCGGCGCAACGCAGGCCGCGCAAGATCTTGGAGGTGGCGTGATGAGCGCGATGCGTGGCGACGGTGGACCTGGACACGGCGGCGGCTTTGGCATGGGGCGGCACCATCATTTTGACGACGAGGCGTTGACGCGCTTTGATTCGGGCATCCTGCGGCGTTTGTCCGGCTTTGTCAGGCCGCACCGCAAGCCACTTTGCCGGGCGTTGCTGGCCGTCATGCTGGCGACGCTGGCGCAGGTGGCGATCCCGTTGACGGTGCGCTATGCGATAGACAGCGCGGTCGGCCAGTCGGCCTTGCCGCTGGATACGGTGTTGCTGGGCTTCGGCTTGTTGATCCTGCTGAACGCGAGGCTGGGTTATTGGCAAGAGTCGTTGTCGGCCAAGCTCGCGCAGCGGGTCATTTTCGACCTGCGCCGGGCGATGTTCGCGCACCTGCAAGCCGTCTCGCTGTCGTTCCTCGAAAAAACCCAGGTAGGCCGCTTGATGGCGCGGCTGCAAAGCGATGTCAACGCCTTGCAGGAGTTTTTGGAGAATTCGGTCTCGGCGATTGGCGATTTGTTCTTATTGCTTGGCATCGCCGCCGTGCTGCTGTGGATGGATTTGCCGCTGGGGCTGTTGACCTTGTCGGTGTTGCCGGTGTTGGTGCTGGTGCGGATGGCTTGGATGCCATGGGCCAGGCGGCGCTTCCAGCGCGCGCGGGCGGCGTCTTCCAGCGCCAATGCCGCGCTGGCGGAAAACATCAACGGCATCCGCACGGTGCAGGAAAACCGCCGCGAGGCGGTCAACCTCGCGCATTACCAGCGCAAAGCGGGCGAGAACCTCGCCGCGCAAATCGCCTCGTCACAAGCCTCGCAAATCATGGTGCCTGCGGTCGATATCTTGACCGGGCTGGCGATGGGCATCGTCGTGCTGGTCGGCGGCGAAAAAGTGCTGGCCGGCGAGCTGGGCGTCGGCGTCATCGTGGCGTATCTGTTTTATGTGCAGCGTTTCTTCGATCCGATCCGCACGCTGTCGATGCAATACACGACGATGCAAAGCGCGATGGCGGCCGGGCACCGCATTTTCGAGGTGCTGGACGTGCCGGTCGAGATTCAAGACCGGCCCGGCGCGATCACGCTGGCACGGCAGCCGCCTTCCATCGAGTTCAGGCAGGTTGGCTTCGGCTACCGCCCAGGCCAGCCGGTGCTGCATGATATTTCGCTGCGCATCGAGCCCTGCCAGACCGTCGCGCTGGTCGGCCCGACCGGCTCCGGCAAGACCAGCCTCACCGCGTTGGCGCACCGTTTTTATGATGTTTGGAGCGGGGCCGTGTTGGTAGGCGGCGTCGATGTGCGCGACCTTAGCCTTGATTCGCTGGGGCGCACGATGGGCATGGTGTTGCAAGAGCCTTTCCTGTTCAGCGGAACGGTGTTGGAGAATATCCGCTACGGTATGCCGGAAGCCAGCTTGGAGCAAGTCGTCGCCGCCGCCAAGGCGGTCAGCGCCGACGGCTTCATCCGCCAGTTGCCGAAAGGCTATGACACACCGCTAGGCCAACGCGGCCGCAACCTCTCAATCGGCCAGCGGCAATTGTTGAGCTTCGCCCGCGCGTTGC
>CAZOTR010000425.1:0-2427 GCA_964582755.1 uncultured Methylococcaceae bacterium
CCCGCGCTCCACGTCGTTGGGCTTCTCCAAAGCCACCACGCGGGCGCCGCGCGGATTCATATGCTCCATGAAGCGCTTGATGGTGCCGCCCTTGCCGGCGGCGTCGCGGCCCTCGAACAACACGATGACCTTCTGGCCGGTCTCCTTCACCCAGCTTTGCACCTTGAGCAACTCGATCTGCAAATCCTTCTTCTGCCGCTCGTACTCGCGCCGGCGGATGCGGCTGGGATAGGGGTATTCGGGCGGCAGGGCGGCGTCGTCGCTGTCCTCGTCCGTGCCATGCGGCGCGTTGGCGACCAGCAGGGCGGTAGGCTCGTGGCTGATCGCCTCGATCTCCTCGGCGGCTTTCGGGTTGGGGGCAAGGGGATGGCCGTCTGGAACGCCTGCCTCGGCGAATTCAGCCACGGCAACGGCTTCGGGAGTTTTCGGGGTCGCCGGCTTGGCGGAAGGCTTAAGCTTGTTTTGGCCCATGGCAAGGGTCTCCTGGGGTTGGGGGGATGCACAATGGCTTGATCTTACTCTTCCAACCGACCCCAGGGACAGACCGATTCCATCGCAAGTTGAAAAAAAGGCATGGATTACCTATGCTTTGCCGACTGTCCGGGCGCCGGCGCTTGCGGCCACGCCGCAGGCCCGCGCCCAGCCACGAAGTTCTCCCGATTAAAAGTTCCTCCGCGCCGAACCGGAGGCTTCACACCACACCCGAACAACGACAACACACGAGCGAAGGGCATGACCGACAGCAGCAGCCAAATTTGGGAAAACGTACCCAGCCCGTTTTGCGGCATCGCCTCCGACGACTTAACAGTCCAGGCCGCAGGCAACGCCATCAAGGTGCTGGAACACGGCGACGCCGTCACCGCCGTCGGCTTCGAGCAACCCGCCACCGACACCCAGCCCCGCGTCGGCGGCAAGACGGTTTCCCTGGATGAAGCCCTCGCCGCCGCCGCCGCTTATTTGCGAAGCGCCCGCCTGCCGCTGTTCTCTGGCTTCGGCACCGATGTCAACGACACCCGCGCCGCCCTGTCGCTGGCCGACCGCTGCGGCGCGGTGCTGGACCAGGCCCGCGCCGAGGGCGGCTTGCGCAACTTGCTCGTGCTAGCCGACACCGGCTGGATGGCGACCACCCTGGCCGAATTGAAGAACCGCGTCGAAGTCCTTGTTGTCTTCGGCAGCGACATCGAAGCAGACTTCCCCAGATTCTACGAACGCTTCGTCTGGAACACAGAAACCCTGTTCGGCCAGGACACCTCGGCGCGTGAAATCATTTATATAGGCCGCGCCCCGTCCGGCGATGCCTCGACCTCGCCCGCCGGACGCAAGGCGCAAGTCCTCCTCTGCCCCGCCGCAAGCTACCCGGCAGTCGCCGCCGCCCTCAACGCCTTGGCGCGGGGCGTCCAACTGCAAGCCACAAGCGTAGGCGGCATTGCCTTGGCTGATTTGCAAGCCGTGGTGGACAAGCTGAAAGTCGCCAAGTACAGCGTAGTGACCTGGGCCGCCGGTCATTTGGGCTATGCCCATGCCGAACTGACCGTGCAGCAGCTTTGCCAAGCCGTTGTCGCTTTGAACAAAACCACCCGCTCCGCCGTGCTGCCCCTGGGCGGCCAAGACGGCGACCGCACCGCCAGCCAAGTCTTCGCCTGGCAGACTGGCTATCCCACCCGGATCAGCTACGCCCGAGGCTACCCCGAATACGACCCCTACCATAATTCCGCCGCCCGTCTGTTGGGCAATGGCGAAGCCGATGTTTTGGTTTGGATTGCGACTATCAATGCCCGCCAAACCCCGCCCGCCAGTTCAGTTCCGACCATCGTCATAGGCCGCTCTGGCATGGTGTTCGAGAAAGAGCCAGAGGTTTATATCCCCGTCGGCGCGCCGGGCATCGACCACGCCGGGCATATGTACCGCTGCGACAACGTGGTGTGCCTGCCTTTGCGGAAGTTAAGGGATTTGGGATTGCCTAGCGGGGCTTATGTGCTGGGGGAGATTGGGAAGGCTTTGGGGTAACGGCAGGGTGCGCATCGCTCATCTTAACCCAACCTGGAGAAACCAGCCCTGTCCAAAACCAGAGAATATTCAACATCCGGGAGATGGGGCTTAATTGATCCATGGATGCCTTGAAAGCCATACCGGTTGCGGATGGCATGGCATGTGCCAACTGATTAACCCCCTTCCTTTGAATGGAGAGAATTCACATGAACTGGCGCGAACATATAGTCTCTGATCCCGGCACCTTGGCAGGCCGTCCCCGGATTCAAGGGACGCGGATTAGTGTCGAGTTTGTGCTTGAACTACTGGCCTCTGGGTGGAGCGAACCCCAAATACTAGAAAATTATCCCCACCTGCGGGCAGAGGACATACAAGCCGTTTTTGCGTTTGTCGGCGAGTGCTTAAAAGATGAGCAGTTCATCATGCAGTCAATCCTGC
>CAZOTR010000426.1:0-2404 GCA_964582755.1 uncultured Methylococcaceae bacterium
GTGACGGATAAATCCCTGGTCGATTCCGGCAGGCTTTTCCGGTTGACGGGCGATCCCAAACGTTATGAATTGACCAAGCTGCCGGGCGCCTTGGTCCTTCGCGAAGGCAGCATCCAATTGAGGGTGTGTTCCGTGTCCGGGGCCTTGCGCCAAATTGACAAAAACCTTTGGCAACGGGACGATGGCCACTCAAGCTTGGACATTGGCGATAACGAGGCCGTGGCGCTTGCCAAAAAGCACATCGAGGAAACGAAACTTGTGCCCTTGGCCGAGTGTTCCGTGTTGCGTGTTACCCGGCTGCGCGTGGGGACGCTAGACAAAGTGGCAGGCACCCGCGAGGAACGGGTTATTGACGTGGGTGTCGTGTTCCAACGGTTGGTAAACCAAGTTCCGGTCGAGGGACCGGGCGGCAAGGTGGTGGTTTTCATCAATCCCCAACGGCAAGTGACGGGGGTGCAGCGCATGTGGCGGGAAATCGGCAGCGTTGTGAAAGCGGTTCCCTTCGCAAAACTGGCGCCGCCGAAATTCGCCGAAGACCATTTGGTCAAATACTGGAAAGACGCCCCCATTGGGCGCCTGGAAGTGACGGACAGCCGCTTTGGATATTTCGAACTTGGCGCAGGCCAATCCCAGAAATATTTGCAACCGGCGTATATCATGCCGGTTACCTTGATTTCGCCCGACGGCCACTTTGTGATGAAAACGGTCCATGTCGTGCCGGCCGCGCTTAAAGCGGCCGGCGCCTTGATGCCGCCACGGAAAGTGGTCATGGCGCAACCGATCCGCACATGATTGCCCTTTGGGGTGGCGCCCATCGACACATCCCTCTCCGGTGAGTTTTATGGTGGAATCTTTTTCGAGCGACCCGAGCATTGAAGAATTGGAAAACAGGATGCGGCCCGGCGTGTTGTCCCAAGGGGGGTTTTTGGGGGAAAACGAGAGCTTGCCGGAAGTCATGGCCCGCGACGGCCAAACCCTGCGGGAACTGGGCTTGACGCATGAAGAGCTTGCCGCCCGCCTGGACGGACTGCTTAAGGCGGCAAGCTCTTCCCCGCGCCGGTCGGCGCGTGTGGGCCACCTGCATGTGCGGCTGGAGGTGTTCACCGGCTTTCAAATTTGCCCGTGGGCGCCCAATGTCCACCGGGGCCAATGCACTGCGGGAGGGGGGGTCGATTACGGTTCGATGGAATGGCGGATTCGCAACCTTGAAACCGGCGAAGAACTGCGGGGGCCGGGCTTGGCTGTCCACCTCATTAGAGACCACCATTTTTTTGAGGGGAATGGCTCTCCGTTTCGGGTTGACCCTGCCCGGCTTGCTCGGATACTGGGCGGCGGTGAAAAAGTTGGCAAGGCATCCTGGCTATTTTCCCGGTTTTGGAAGTTTTGAGCCAAACTTTGGGCTGTTAGACCCAGGCGATGCGGTAGCCTAGGCCGGGCAACGTTTTTTTGTTGCCCGACATTCCTCTGATGACAACCCAATCGTTGGGCAACGATGCAGCCGTTGCCCAAGCTGCTTTGGCTGTCATCAAGCCAACGATAATATCCCTTGGAGGGAGGTTATCGCTTCCTCTACAGCTTCGATAGCGCGGCAGGGTGCGGCGGGGAACAAACCTCGCCGTTCGCCGTCAATCCTCTTTCCCATCCAATTTCTGCAAATCCTCCGGGTTCAAAGTGCTTTTGAGGATATTGTGGTAAACCGCCTTGGCCTCTTTCTCGGAAACTATGCTGTCGTCGGTTCTCAGGGTGAAGACCAAGTTATAAGGGTTGGTGATATGTCGGCTGGTCGAGGTCCAGGCAATGACGGTGAAGCTTGCCAGGTTCGCATCGGCCGGTGCGGGGCTGGTGGCGACTTGCACGTCGCTGGATTTTGGGGTGCCTTGGCGGATGGCCGCGACGGCTTTCTCAATCCGCTGCCCATCCCCTTGCAGGCCAAACTTCACCGTGCCATTGTCGAGATTCTGCGCCGTGCCCGCGAGATTGTACTGGATGGCCTGCTTAAGAATCATGGCGCGAAAGCCCACCTGCTGGACTTTGCCGCTGACAATGCCTGAAATAGCCTGCGGAGCGGATTGGGCCAACAGTGCCGATGGCGCGAGGCAGAGGAGAAAAGCGGCGAAGCCGATGCGGAAAATGTGTTGAATAGCCATGTGTGCAAGGTTTCCTTAAGGTTTGGTTAAACACCGCGAGATGTCTGCGCCAGTTTGGCGCGGCCCTGCCAATCTATCTTTCCGTCCTCTTGCCTGTCAATGCTTGGCAAAATAAGCGGCTAATGTTGGAATCGGGTTAGCGCAAATCGACAGCGCCCTCCGTGGATGCTGGATTCCGGCATTCTTGCCGAATGGTTGGAGCTGGGTTTAATTGATTTATTGATATTTTCCGTAGGAGCGGCCCATGGCCGCGAAAA
>CAZOTR010000427.1:0-2403 GCA_964582755.1 uncultured Methylococcaceae bacterium
GTGCGACGTGAAGTCGTCTAAGTAATCGTTTCAGCTAGGAAACTAGAAGAGAAACCTGACGTTCCCTCGTCAGTAGCCTACTGCCACATGCGGCTCCGGTGACGGGGCGGTATGAAGCTGGCGGGACAATGTACCCCATCCTCGAAAGAGGTAAACCGAACCCGCGAGGGCGAAGCGTATCTGCGAGCGTAACGCGGAAGGGGACTAGGCTGAGTGGCAAGGTTAACGCAAGTGAACTGTTGATAAACTCCGTAATGATGAACGAGTCAAATACGCTGACAGACTTGAACCAAAAGGTATGTGGTCGGTTAATCTGCTGTCACCTCGGATTACAGGGACAATATGACCACCGGAGAATAGACAGAACCTAACCCACTCTTGTTACTTAAACGAAACACGGTAAACCCGACCCTTCGCCGGAAACGGCAAGCCAACCGCAAGGAAAGCTCATGGAGGGCGGGCATAGGATGGCGGAAAAAGCGAACGCCGCCCAGTAATTGGGTGGATAAGGGTTGAGCCGCAAGGCGATATTACCCCGCCGGTAACGGCGCAGACTTCCGCCTGGTCTCTCGGCACGAGAGAGTTTGTAGAACCTAATCTTCACAGGAGGATAAGCAAATGAACGAAGCAATAGCAACGTGTGCGGCCTCCGGCTTGGAAGTGGAATGGCACGGCATCAACTGGGCCGAATGCCACCGACAGGTCAGAAGGCTGCAAGCGCGTATCGTGAAGGCGACGCAGGAAGGCCGCTTCGGCAAGGTGAAAGCCTTGCAATGGCTGCTAACCCACTCGTTCAGCGGCAAGGCATTAGCCGTGAAACGAGTAACTGAAAACCAAGGCAAAAAGACGCCGGGAGTGGACGGGGAAACCTGGTCAACCCCGGAAACGAAGTCCAAAGCCGTGTTGTCTCTCAAAAGGCGCGGCTACCAGCCGCTCCCGCTGAGGAGGGTATATATCCCCAAAAGCAACGGCAAGATGCGACCGCTCGGAATACTGACGATGAAAGACAGGGCTATGCAGAAGCTCCACTTATTGGCACTGGAACCCGTCTCGGAAACCACAGCGGACAGGAACTCGTATGGGTTCAGACCAGAAAGATCCACGGCGGATGCAAGAGAACAATGCTTCATCGCATTGGTTAAAAAAGACCGCCCACAATGGATACTTGAAGGCGACATTAAAGGCTGCTTTGACAACATCAGCCACGACTGGATGCTTGAGCATATCCCAACGGACAAGACAATGCTCCAGAAATGGTTGAAGGCAGGATATATCTACCAAAACGAACTCTTTCCGACGTATGCGGGCACGCCGCAGGGCGGAATTATATCGCCCACATTGGCGAACATGACGCTCGACAAGCTGCAAGCGAAACTGGAAGCCAAATTCGGGCGGAAAAACTCGCGTAAGGCTTCGGAAAACCAAGTCAACTTGGTTCGCTATGCGGATGACTTTATTATCACTGGCAAATCGAAAGAGATGCTGGCAAACGAGGTCAGGCCTCTGGTTGAAGAATTTCTCAAGGAAAAGGGGCTTACCCTCTCGGAAGAAAAGACCAGGATAACGCACATCGAAGAAGGGTTCGATTTTCTCGGATGGAACATAAGAAAATACGACGGCAAGCTACTTACTAAGCCATCAAAGAAGAACGTTACAACGTTTCTTGACGACATCCGAGCGACAGTGAAGGCCAACAAGCAGGCAAGACAGGAATATCTGATTGGAATACTCAACCCGAAAATTCAGGGGTGGGTAAATTACCACAAAGGTGCGGTCGCCAAGGAAACCTTCGCTAAGGTAGACAGAGAAATGTGGAAAGCCCTATGGCAATGGGCAAAACGCCGACACCCGAACAAGGGGAGCCAATGGATTAAAGAGAAATACTTTAAGACTGATGGAAACCGAAATTGGGTGTTTGCGGCAGACATCAATACACCGGAAGGAGATGCACGAAGGGTTAAGCTGGTAACAGCCAGCGACACTAAAATCCAACGGCATGTCAAAATCAGAGGTGATGCCAACCCGTTCGACCCACAACATGAAACCTACTTTGAAGACCGGCTAGGCTGGAAAATGAAGAGGAGCATGACTGGTCAAGTGAAATGGCTGAAACTCTGGTGGAGTCAGGACAAAGAATGTCCGATGTGCAAGGAAAAGATCACGGAGGAAACCGGCTGGGCTACCCACCACATCCATGAACGTGGAGATGGTGGGTCGGACAATTCTTCCAACTTGGTGTTGCTGCATCCCAACTGCCATAGACGGCTTCATAGCCAGAAGTTGAAGATAGCGAAACCGGCTCCCGTAAGGGGGCTTTGAAGAGGCTTGAGCCGGATGAGGGGAAACTCTCAAGTCCGGTTCTTAGGGGAGGGAACGGCGGTAACGTCGTTTCCTTACCCGACA
>CAZOTR010000428.1:0-2392 GCA_964582755.1 uncultured Methylococcaceae bacterium
GCCCAAATGCACGTGGCCGCTAAATATAATCAATTTGTGTAGGTTTAGCTATAACCTTAGCCGATCCCGTCTAGCACTAGAAAGACCGCCCACCTTGGCGGTTTTTTGCAGCGTAGCCCCATGAAAAAAGGCTTGCCCGAATAATCTGACAAGCCTTTAATTTTATTGCCGGGTCATGTAGGAAGCGAACCTACGGCTAACCAATTAAGAGTTTATTCCACAAAACTTGTGACGCTTTACATGCTTCGCTGCGACAAGGGTTTGAATAGTATCCTGAAGTTTTTGATGCTCTGATCGCTCCTTGATAGCGTCGGCAATTCGGCGCAATACATTGGGAGATGCACCGCGAATAGATACAACCGTGAAGAAATCTTTTATACCGTATTCAAGCACTAAAACACCAAAAAGTTCATCAGCGTATGACTCAGATATGCTCACAACACCCGATAGGTCAAATATCACCTTGTTACCACATTTCAATGCAGATACAACGTTGTGGCGTAGCTGTGCTGCCGACCGGCGAGATGCAAGGTCGGTTCCTATAGGGCTAAGTAGTGTTGTTTCCATCGTCATCTCCCAATAATTGTATTAGTGTGCTGGTAACTTCATCAATTTCTTCTGTCTTTTGAGATTGCTTAACCAAGTAACTATCAAATCTACAAGCAATACCCACGCCATTCCATGGAAGCTTCAGGTGTTTAAAGACGCTTCTTTCTGGCTCCATGGCAAGTATTGTATTCCCGGTCACTAACCATAGTTTACCTTTGTAAGCTTCAATAAGCGAAATCAGCTTTGCAAGACCCAATCCTTGGTGATGATTGTCGGATTCTTTGATTTTGCCAAACCCAGGCATGGGGTTTCCCACTATGTCGAGAGGAAGCCTCTGCGTCCAACCATCGTCTACCATGTTTTTGACTAATTTGGATAAATTTCCTTTTTTGATGCACCACTTAATTGCTTCAGCATCAGTTGCAATAGGGAGACCCACCCGGTTCAACTCCCTTAGAAAACCAAGTCCACAGTCCGCAAGCCCAAACTCAAAGAAGAAGTCATTTTCCGAGAAGGAGCACAGGAAGTGCGACGCCCCCCGCGTAGCCGGAGGGCCGGATGTTTTGTCGAAGTCTGCGGCTCCATCGCAGGCGGAGACAAAACATAAGGCAACCGAACCGGCGTAGAGTCAGTGTGGCAGCCATGGCGAGAGGCGAAGCGCAGCGGAGTCTCGATGCCGTGGCGGACGCAGGACGGGCGCGGGCCGCCGCAGGCAAGGTTGTCGCCAATTTTTTGCTCCTGATGGAGACTGGGAAGTCCCATCAGGTTTCGCAAAAAATGGCGACACGCTGTGTATGGCTTTTTCCATCGCTGGGCCATCGAGAATCCCGTACTCTTTCCGTGAGACCAAACATTATCATGAAGATCGCCTATTACTGCGCAAAGGTCGTTAGCAAATACGTCAACACCCAAACCTCCGCACAAACGACTGCTCCTAATGCAGGAATTAACTCTTTCTGTAGCACTATCTGTAGATTCCTCGCTTTCAAGCAGGACAAGCGGGCTGTAATTCCCCCCTTCTCCCCGTCTTATGTAAGGGTAATTGTCAGCGCTCTTGAGTGCGCACGGCAACTTGATTGTTTCACTGTAGCCACGGTGTTTCTCATCAGAGAATTGAATATCTTCATACTTAATGCCATTAGCGCGAGCGCGAGCGGCTAGAGAAACCCAAAACCCTGGAGAGTAGAAATTAGCGCCTACTTTCCATAGATCACACGACCCGTCATTTTTTGGCCTAGGATCAAGTTGGAGATAATTATCAATCCCCCATGCAGTCAATGAATATACTCCCTAAATATCGTTAAATTAGACAGTGCTATTATGCGGACACATCGCTCTTAACCCTAGGAGACTTTACTAAGCAATATAAATGCCAATTCATGCAAAGCTACGACATAGCAAACAAGCCGTTGATGTCATTAGATAGCGCAAATCAGAGGCTCAAGTTAAGCCAATCCCCAAGCTCTGCCACTTATACAAGTGTAAAAAATTCTGACAGCAAGCAAGGCGCTAGATAACATCATGCGCGACGCCTGTGGCTGGGCGCAGGCCCGCCCCCCAAAAAAACCTAGATTGTTGACACCCTGGTGCGCGGAAGCCCTGAAATCCTGACCGTCATCGCCGGAACTGGCGGCGCTCTGGATCTTGCGCCGCGCATTGGGCATCCTATGGGGCAATGGTCTGCCGTATCCGCCGGAAATTTTCACTTTGCGCCGACATCTCTGACATGGTTTATGTTCACAAAAATTACTTTTAATAATCATACACTTGGTGATCTTTTTGAAATATAAAGACTATTACAAGACCATGGGGCTAGACCGCAAAGCCAGCCCGGATGAGATCA
>CAZOTR010000429.1:0-2381 GCA_964582755.1 uncultured Methylococcaceae bacterium
GTACGGGCCGGACTATAAGTTCGTCCCCGGCAAAGACGAAATCGTCCGCGCAGGCGCGGCGGGTTATGTCGTCAGCTTCGGCGAATCCCTACACCGCGCCCTGGACGCCGTCGAACGCCTGAAGCAAGAAGGCATCGACGTCGGCTTAATCAACAAGACCACGCTGAATGTCGTCGATGAAGACTGCATGGCGGTGCTGGGCAAAGCGCCGTTTGTGTTGGTGGTTGAGGCGTTTAATAGGAAGACCGGTTTGGGCAGCCGCATGGGTTCCTGGCTGCTGGAACGCGGCTACTCGCCGAAATATGGGTATTTAGGAACCCATAAAGAAGGCTGCGGCGGGCTGTGGGAACAGTTCCCGTACCAAGGACTTGATCCTAATGGGATTATGGGGAAGGTTAAGGAGTTGGTTGGGTAAGACTGGTTTTTGACGTAGGGTGGGCAACGGTTTTTTGTTGCCCACCACTTCACGGGTTCTGATTTGAAAGTATTTCTTGAGGCATGGAAAATGACTAACCTTGTTGATACTGTTGCGATTTTAGGAAAACCTTATTCAATTACGAGATCAAGGCTTGGGGCTATAACTAAAATATACAAAGACCAATATATATGTAATATAGAAGCCTTGCATAATATATTCGACGACATAAGTGATAAAATTTCATTTATTACCCCAACCAGAAGTCCAGCATTTTCGTTTTTGATATCCTATTCGGATAAAACGCACCATGATGGGGTTTCGGTTGATCTTTTCTCAAAAACAAAAATACCAACAGGCAAGCAAACCGAAAGGGTTGTTATGAGCTGGAGGATATACCATCTTATAGATGAGATTGAAAACGAGCTTTCTATTACCATTAGAATTTCCAATCCTATAAATCCTTTAATTTTTTTGCAAGCAGCACTTTTAAAATCACCTGCCGACATTGATAATCTTGAGTTTGAAATGGGATCAACCTGTGTGACAGTAAACGGGGCGGAACAGAATTTTGCCGACGAGGTTTTTCTTAGGGTGCAAAAATGGATTGACGCGAGATATAAGCCTCACTCGTTTTTTCCTGTCCATGCCTTTTATTTAAGGCATGAATGGAAAATAGATCAACTAAGTCTTAATCTGTTTCCGCTAATGCTAACTTGTGTGCTAGCGTTTGGTTCGTTGAAATACTTAAGCCAGCAAGCATTTCTGGTTTCAATACCAATTAATATAGCTATTTTTCAAATAGCTCAAAACATATTTAAACGATTAGCTCAGAAGATGTCAAATTGGGCCATGAGTTCAAAGCATGTTAGCCTTTTTCAACTTACTACCGGTGATATAGACTGTCAAACTAGGCAGGCAGCTAAAGCACAAAATAGCACACTTAAACTTTTGGCCTCGATTGCATTTTCATTCATCATGAATATAACCGCTGGGATAATTTGCTGGTGGCTCACAAAATAAAGGACCGTTGTTCTGGTTCCCAAGCTCTGCTTGGGAACCCAAGTCTTGAAAGCTCTGCTTCCTGGCGCCTCCCCGGACTCCGGCAAGCAGAGCTTGCCAGACTGCATTCCCAAGCGGAACTTGGGAACGAGAATATACACATAACCCCATCCGCATACTGCCATGACCCGTAGCCGTTACCACGTCGTCGCCGAGCAAAGCCCGCATTTCATGACGGCGACGATCAACCACTGGCTTCCCCTGTTCACCCGGCCCGACACGGTGAATATCGTGCTGGATTCCTGGCGTTATCTGCAACGCGAGGCCGGATTCGTGTTGTACGGCTATGTCATCATGGAAAACCATCTGCACCTGATCGCCTCATCCCCGGATTTAAGCCGTGACATGCGGCGCTTCAAATCCTACACGGCCAGGGCCATCGTCGATTATCTGCAAGAGCGCGGCTCGCCGAAAATCCTGGAAATGCTGGCTTTCTTCAAGCGCCCACACAAAACCGAATCTGTCCACCAAGTCTGGGAAGAGGGCAACCATCCACAGCTTATCAGCGATGAAGCCATGATGCGGCAGAAGCTGGACTATATGCACAACAATCCCGTCAAGCGCGGCTATGTGGACAAACCGGAGCATTGGCGGTATTCCAGTGCCAGGAACGATCTTGGACAGGAAGGCTTGATTGAGGTTAGCCGTGCGTGGTGAGGTATCGGGAAGCGGAGCTTCCAAGATTTGGGTTCCCAAGCTGGAGCTTGGGAGCCAGAAAAAACCATAGGAATGCAGTGAAACAATGACAGAAAGGCTAGCCGAGCAGGGTGGGCAAACGGCTCTATCGTTTGCCCACGCGAAACCCGCCTCGATACTCGGATAAACGGTGGGCAACAAAAAGGGCCATAGGTTGGGGTGGGCAACGCGAACCCCAACATTTCCGAACGTTGGCACTTACCCTGGA
>CAZOTR010000430.1:0-2379 GCA_964582755.1 uncultured Methylococcaceae bacterium
CGGCGGTCGCGCTACGCCGCGACGCCCGGCTATGGACTAGGGATAAACGCTTGGCGGGCCTGGCCGCCACGCTGGGGCTGGGCTTTTCCGAAACCTGATTTCAAGGGGTAGCTGCGAGGCTGGACGGTGCGGTCTATGCGCTCTTTCGGTTTGCCGTCGCGTAACGCCACGGCGGCGAGATGGCAAGCACTATGGGATGTCCCGGCTCGGCCAGCAATCTAAAGCTTCATGCTCCATGTTTTCGCTGCGGTCTGCAATTTGGGCGCAAAACACGTCGGCCTTGCGCCCAAACTTTAGGCCTTATCGCTTCTTGCTGATGAGGTCTTTGAGCAGATGCTTCACCGACTTGCCGGGTAGTTGGACAAAGCTGCCATCGGTGATGATCGCCAACACCCCCGCCGATTTGTAGAAAAACGCCGAGACCGCCCCCTCCGCGTCATAGAACACATAGCGTTCTTCCTGCTCCTCCTTGCGCATGGCCTCGAATTCAACATGACCGCTGCCAAGCAGCACGATGAACTTTTTCAACCTTGGGCCTTGCGGCGATTTCTCGACCGGGGCAGCCTCAACCGGCATCGGCCGTGCCGGCTCCTCCACCTCGACCGGGCGCTCTTCAATCGCCAAGAACCCCTCAATCGTCTTGTAGCGTTGCCATTGCGGATGCAACGCCACCCGAATGCGCACCGTGCCTTGGCTAGTGTCGAAAGGCACGTCCTTGGTCTCATCTCGGCCCAAACTCAGCTCCAACAGCTTGTTGCGGATAAACTCGCGCAAAGCCCTCTTGTCGGCTTGCGTAAAGGGCGCATCCTCGGTGTAGACGATGTTATCGGCATAGTGGGTACCGGCCGCGTTCAGTGGCCAATGGAATACGGGCCTTTCCATCACTCACCCCCACGACTCATTGCTGTGCAGACGGTTCAGCAAGCGCAAGTGCCAAATCTCGTCTTGGCTGTCATCGTTGAAATACGCCTGCCCCGAGGTGTAAAGCTCGATGATATCGGGCAACAGGCTGTCGGCGACATTCGGCAGCAAGCTGTTCGGCGTGGACGGTTGCTGGCTTTTCAGGCGGGCATACACCGCCCACAAGAACGCGGCGCAAGTGCCATACGGATTGAGTGCGGACTTGCCCTCCTCATAACCAAACCCGGTCGATGTGCAAAGGAACACCCGTTTTGGCACCTGCGAGCCTTTCAGGTAGCGGTAAAACAAGTCGATCAAATCGTGCAGCTCGTCATTGCGTTCGATCAGCTTGGCGACATGCGCGTTGACCTTTGCCCCTAGTTTGTTTTTCAGCGCGTTCTTACGCTCTTGGCGCGTGCTGTGCTGGGCTTCGATTTCCTGCCGCTCCTGCTCGAACTTCTTCTTCAAGCTTTCAGCCCCCGGCATGGCATCGATCTTGTTGATGACCAACACTACCGGTATGTCATCCCGCCCTTTGATTGTGTCGTCGATGAAGTTGAACAACTGCGCCAACTGTTGCGCCGGAGAGCCAAAATCGGCCCGGTCTTTGTCGGACTGCGCACCAGGGGCGTTAACCACCAGCAAGACAGCATCCGACCCCCTGACTTCCCGTTGAATCCGTTTCGCCGCATCAGCGTCCAAACCAGCGGCAATGCCTTGGCCGACGATGTCTTTCAGCTCGATCTCCAACGCCGTGTCAGGGCCTTGCTTCAACAACAGGTCGATGTCGTGGATTTTCATGTTGGATGGTATCGGCTTGCCCGTTCTCACATCATCGAACACGGCCTGGGCTACGCTGCGTTCAGTGTAATTTTTCGGCCTGACGCTAAAGCCATTGCTGCCGGGGTTATGGGCTAGTGTGAACAAAGAACCTATCATGAATGTCTTGCCCACATTCGAGTAAGCCAAGGGAAGAATTTTCATCGTTTTCATGCCTTTATTTCCGGTAAGTTTTTCTTTCAAGATTTCGAGGTATCCGCCAAAGCTGTCGCTGAAGTCACTGGCTCCAAGCATTTGGCCCTCCTCAAGGTTCGGTTTTCCTTTATTGCGGACGAGGTAAACACCGCCCGCGAGGAACAAGATGAACAATAAAGTGCCAATGACACACCTCCTGATGGTTGTTCAGGTTTAGGAGCGATTGCCCGCTCGTGTCCGGGCCGTTTTTCTGGCCTTTCAGGGATCAAGACGGTCGGCGCTTTGGCTTTGGGGAAATTTGGAGGTTTTTTTTGGGGAGAAAGCTAAGAAGCTGTCTGGCAAAAATCTTTCTGTTAAAGTCAACGGCTTTTGAGGGCATGGTTTTGGGCTATCCGAGCGACTTGAAAGACCGGGAGTGGCAGCTGATCGAACACCACTTCCAGCCGGAGGACCGGCGCGGCAGCGCCAGCAAGCACCCGCGCCGCCGCATCGTCGAGGCGGTCT
>CAZOTR010000431.1:0-2378 GCA_964582755.1 uncultured Methylococcaceae bacterium
GCCCAAATGCACGTGGCCGCTAAATATAATCAATTTGTGTAGGTTTAGCTATATACTCCTGTCCGTCCGCCGGCCGGCAAACAACCAGACTGCCGCGCCGAAGGCCCGCGCCGGAACCTGCAAGCCCCGGCGCGGATTGTTTTTCAAATGCCTGCCGCTGAAAAAGCCCCTGCACCCGCCTGAGAAGCCCGCAGGGGCTTTTTCGCGTCCGGGGTAGGGTTGGGTGGCTCCCAGCCTTCCGGGAGGCTGTAGCGGGCCATGCCGTTGCCGTGGTCGCGTTCGGCGCGAACCGGCCAGCCTTGCCCTTGCAGCTTGTGGACCAGCGCGGCCAAGCGCAAGCCCCAGCCGCGCCGGTTCGCCTCCACCTGGTCAACAGGCTCCCGCGCCAACAGCGCGGCCTTCACCGCATCAATTCTCTTCGCCTTGTCGGCTATCGGGCATGGGGCGGGCATCGGCTTGGCCGACGCGGTGGAAGGCATCGCGGGAATGCCGCCCATGTGCCGGATCAGCTCGTTCTGTACCGCCGCCTGCCGTTTCTGTGCCGCCGCCTGCTGTGCCGACAGTTGCGCCAGGTGCGCGGACAGATACCCATTTTCCCGCTCCAATTCGGCCCGCGTCATATTGCCGGGTTCCTTGGATTGGGTGGGGATGGCGGCTTCGCGGCCTGCCAAGGGGTGATAACCCGCAAGACTCAGTTTGTAGCGGTGCATCGCCGTTTTGGAAATTGCGAATCCTTGGCTTTCAATCCATTGGCACAGGTCGATAATCCTTTCGTAATCCTCCTCAACAATCCGCCTGGAAAGCTCCTTTCTCAGGTCGGCGGGAAGGCGTTCTATCGAGGGTTTAACCGGCGGCATTGGCCTTCCCTCCTTTCCGCTTTCCTTTGCTCCCTTGCTGTTCGCCCTGGTCGGCTGCATCCTTGCCGTGCTTAGGAGTGGCCGACGGCAAGGTTCCGGCCTCGATGTCGGCCAGTACGCGGCGGATTTCATGCGCTTTCCAGAGAACAGAGCGGCCTAAGTGGACGGGCTTGGGGAAGCGCCCGTTTCTCACGCCGTCAAGCCATGTGGTTTTGCCGATGGGCAGGACGGCCAGCACCAGCGGCAAGCGGCAATAGCCTTCTGTCGGGAGTGTTGCCGGTACGGGGTTGCGGGATGATGGCCGCTTGGTGGCGGCTACGGAAGTGCTGGGCATTGTATGGTCTCCGTTGAATGTGGACGGCCATAGGATGCAATGGCGATAAGAAGAAATGCGTTAGCAGATGTTTACAACCCCTTATAGGGTTTTGTGGCTGGCTTTGCTGGTTGTTTTGCCCCTCTTACAACCCCTTGCAGGGGCTTACAGGGGGCTTGTGATGGGTTACGGCTTTGTGAACTTTTTCAGCCTTTCGCTTGCTTCCGACTTTGTAAGTCTTGCCTCTCCCGGCATGGTTAGCGTGTCCGTTTCTTCGTCGTACTTTATTCGATACCCGGTGGGCGGCTCTTCAATCATCCTAGCCCAGAGTTGATGAACATTTGGCATAAACCCAAGCTCAGAATGAAACGACCTTGCGCAATCTCTAAGTGCCGGTGTCCATGAATCTGATTCCCTTTTTCCAAGCCACTCAAAAGGCGTTTTTTTGATTTCTCCCGGTCTTTCCTCTGTAAACAAGCACTTTGGACGGTAGCCGTTCGCTTCGCACCATGCCTTAAGGTCTTTCCGTTTAACGTAAGTATCGCCGGGAACATAAAACGATCTTACCCGTTCGCTTCTTTCGCTTTCGTATTCCATGGAATACGATGAATCACGCGCCCTTAAACGCCCGCTTGAAGCGGCTTCATAAAGCATATTCATGACATGAAGAACCCCCGCCGTCCGGCTTCCCCAATCCTTGGAAGGCTCCAAATCATTCCAAAGGTAAGCCCAGTCATCCGTTGTCAATTCTTGGAGCGTGTCCCAGATAGCCCAGTTGGGTTTTGCCACAGCGCCCCCTTTTGAACGCCAGCCCTCAAGATGGGAACCACGCCAGCCGGGTAAGGGTGTCCCGGCGTTCGCCCGGCCAAAGGCTAGGCGTGGTTTTTCGGTGATGGCCCGCGCCTGGTGCGCGTGGCCATGGTGTTCTATCTCGGCTCCCGCCTTACCGGCCCGTGCCGAATTTTCCGACAATCACGGTTCCGCCCGCCCTCAGCCCGTCCAGGTAATCGGCCCATGCCTGCATCATGCTCCGCCGCTCCTCCAAGTAGCTGGCATGGTTGTAAGTCCGCCTCACGCCGTTTTGGTCGATGTGGGCAAGCTGGCTTTCAATCCAGTCTGAGGCATAGCCCATGCCGTTAAGCTGGGTGCTTCCCGTGCTGGGGCAGGCCCGGCGCGAAGGCAACACCCTGTCATCCGCCTTGCGCGAA
>CAZOTR010000432.1:0-2364 GCA_964582755.1 uncultured Methylococcaceae bacterium
GAGGAAATCCTTAAACTAACGAAAACTGTTGCGCTTCAAAATTGAGACCGCCCCTTCTTTTATAGGAACTCTTCGTCCATCGAGGTTATTCGCCAAGTCTGAAATAGCAGCAACTTCCCAGTCTTTTGGAATCAACCCCAGCGGCGATTCCTTGTAAAGCTGCGGGGCGAGTTCCGGGGGCGGGCGCAGTTCGCCGTTGGCGTCTATGCCACGGGTCAACAGGTCGTGCAGCAATCCCCGCTTGATCTGCTTGAGCTTTTCGATGATGGCTTCGGTTTTGCGAATTGCCGTTTCTAGATTTCCTAGAAGTTTAGAAATAGCAATTTTCTCGCTCGTAGGTGGATTTGGCACAATCCATTGTAGAGTTTCTCTCGGATTGGCTCGCGTATGGCTATTTGTAGAGCCAATCGCTATTTTCTCAAGACGAAAACGAAACGCATCAGTCTTGTAGGGTGCGCATCGCGCACCTTAATGAATCCATACCATTGAAAAAGGTGCGCAATGCGCACCCTACAGATGGGATTTTCATAGTTCCCCTGCCTTAGTTAGAAATGCTCGATAAACCGCTTGAGAATACCAACGGCCTTTTTCCATCATGTCGTCCATCAAGGGTTTGACGAGCGGGACATGGCCTTTCTCTTTGGCGTTCAGCAGCAGCGATAAGGTTCTGATGGGCGTCAGCCCGGCGTTGCGGGCAAACTGATAGCCGATATTCTCGTCAATAATCACAAAATCGGCTTGCGTTTCTTTTGCCAGAATGATGGTTTCTGCTTCACCGGAATCAAGCTGGCTCAACAAAAGCTGTTTGTAAAGCTTGCCCTGAATCGCCTGCACTTCGATGAAGTCACAATCAATTTGATCGTGACCATAGGCCGGTTTGGCTTTCAACTCCTGATACACCGCTTCGGCAATGATGATTTTGCCAAACAATTTGGCGAGTAAATCCAAGTGACCAATGGAAGCCAGAGAAATAATCGGCGTGGTATTGGCGACAACTTTCATGGCAGTTTGTCAGCGTCTGCAAATATCTCCGCCATTTCTGCTTCACCGTAATCGAATATCGGCTCACGCTCCAGTCTCATGCGCTCGATAAAATCCAGCTTGCTATACCCTGCCAATTCCGCCGCTTTTCCCAAAGATAAGCGATTTTTGCGATACCACATCAAAGCGGATAAAAAGCGCAAATCTTGGGTAAACTCTTCGGCGGTTTCTTTCAGGGATAGCAAAATATCGTCGTTCACAGAAAAAGAGACATTCACGGTTGCTGTCCTATTAAATTATGGTTGGGCTTCAAAGCCTATCACTTTGCACGTCACCCTGTCGCTTGCTTGCCTCAGACATAGCCCAGCCCTTGCAAATACCCCCGCAACTCCGCCGCCGCCGCGTCGCGTTCCCGCTCGATCTCGTCCAGCGTGACTCTGTATTTGTCCCACCAATTTTCCACCGCCGCGACGATGTCTTGGCGCTGTCGGCTGATGTAGCGTTCGACGATGGCCCGCATGTCGTTGTGCAGGATGGTCAGCAACAGCTTGGCGGCTTGTTCGTCGGTCAGGCCGTCCACGGCCTGGTGTAGATGGGCCTCGAAGGCGTCTTTCTTGGCTTTGAGCTGCTTCTTCACATCGGCCAGTTGCTTCTTCCAGGCTTTGAGCTGGGCTTCGTCCACCGGTTCGGCGTCTTCGGCTTCCGCCGCTTCGCCTTCTTCTTCGTCGGTGCTGGGCGTGGCGGCTTTGATTTGGCTGTCCAGTTCGGCCTTTTTCGCGTCCAACTCGGCGAGTTCTTCGACAAAGCTGCCCATCAGGAATTTGACCAGCTTGTGTTCCAAGGGGCTGTCTTTGCTGGCTTTGTCTTCCAGCGCGGTGACAATGCTGGTGCGCCAGGCATCGACCACGCCTTTGGAGCCTCGCGCCATCAAGGTGAGGAAGTCATATTTTGCCTGATACCAGAACCCGGCGATGATGCCGCGCACTTGGAATTCGTCCAACATGCCGACTTGTTCCAGCGCTTGGCTGAAGCTTTCCAGCAGTTCATGGCGCAGGGCGACGAAGCTTTGCGCCTGGGCCAAGTTGACGATGCCGCCGCTGTGTGCAGCCCACCAAGTCTCAAACGCTTCGCGGATGGCGGTTTCTTTGGCACTCAGGCCGGGGTGTTGTTCAACCAAGGGTTTCAGGGCTTGCTTGCTGGCGATGCTAGGCTGGAAATCCAGATAAGCCGCGTCACGCTCAATGAACACGGCCTTCGGGTCGAAGCCGTGGGCTTTGAACAGCAAGGCTTTGGCGGCAATTTCGGCCTTGGGCACACCGCCGAGCAGGTGGGCGCGGACATCTTGCGGTTCGGGCGGCGGGGCGTTGTCGGCGTAGCGGCGGA
>CAZOTR010000433.1:0-2363 GCA_964582755.1 uncultured Methylococcaceae bacterium
CGGCCATCGTCTTCGCCTACATACCGCACGACTTGCTCCGCCCGGCCAGCGATTTTAATTTCGGCCTGCCCAAGCCCAAATTCCATTTTTCCGGGGCCAATACCTATTTAACGTTGGCCGAAGGCATCAAGGATTACCATGCAGGCTATGACGCGGCCCGCTCGGGTTTCCATCTCAGCGGGTGGTTCGCCTCCTATTACTTCCACAACAGCGAACATTATATCCCGGCTTGGTCGGCGGACTATTTTAGCCGCTTATATTCGCATATCGGAGAGGGTTTGGCGCGGCTTTCACATGAGCGGGGAATACCGGTGGTGGTCGTCAAACTGACCAATTACCGCCAGTTTGGCGGGTCCGCCAAACTCATAGAACTGGCCGCGTCAGGCTTGGTCCGGCGCGGCGAATGGGACAAGGCGGATGTGCGTTATGTGGATACGGATGGTTGCGTCTCGGCCAAGGCCCAGGCACTGGGCATAGACCTGGAAAAAGAATTTGCCCATCACCCCGGCCCCGCCGGTCACCGCCTTCTGGCGGAATGCGTGGGGGCTTTCCTGGAGCCTGTGTTGGCAAAGAAACCTTGAGCCGGACACGATAAAAAATCTGGCGATCCTGAATTGCGAGTGGTTTTCCGTAGGAGCGGGGCTTAAGCCCGCGACCGGAGCGGCGGATAGGGCGGGCAATGCCGCAATCGCGCCCATGGGGCGCTCCTACCGAATTCCATCACTCTGTGCTCAGGATCACCCAGTCTTGCCGTCAACGCAGGGGAAAGGTACAAAGACTCAAAAGTAACCTCCCGAAGCCCAAGCAGGGTGGATTGGCTAGAGCGTCCCGCTTCTATTTCGATACGGGTCATGCCGAGGCTATCCGGCAGAAATTCCCCAAACATTTTATCTCCCCGCCGGCCATCGTAGCTGATGATGAAGAGAATGTTTCTGGACGTAAGTTCCTGTAACGCGCCAACAAATCCTTCATGGCTGATGCCGGAATAATAGCGGGCATCGCGGTTTCCGCAAACGCCTTGGTAGGGCGGGTCCATATAAATCAAATCCGATGGTTCAGCCGCCTTCAACACATCCCTATAATCTAATGAGGTAAAATCTGCCTTGCCCTGCAACAGAGACGCGACGCCCATGATATTTTTACGCATGGTTTCCGGGCGGGTGCCTTGCCGCCTTTTATCGGGGCTTTGATTGAGCAGGCCGTCGGAGTTATAGCGGACAGACCCTTTGACGCAGCGGGCCAGCAGATATAAAAACAAGCGTGGGTCTTGTGTCCGGTTGAATTCGTCTCTTACTTGATAATAATGCCTTATGGAATCGGAATGCTGCTGATTCCATAGCTGCCCATAAAATGCCGCCAATTCTTCTGGCTCTTCCGTAACCCGTTGTAAAAGCTCCGCCAAGGGCTGGTTCAAGTCGTTTATCCAGAATTGTCGGGCCAAGCCTTGAGCCGCCGCCGCGATGCTAATCGCGGCAGAGCCTGCAAAAGGCTCCAGCAGACGGTTAATCCCCTTAGGAAAATACCGCAGGATGACAGGTGCCAGATTCCGCTTGCTGCCTTGATATTGAATCGGATGGGGAAGACTTTTCATTGCCTGCCTTGGTATGGAATGAACATCGCACACTATTGCTCACGCTGGAACGTGGGAAGCAGAGGAAGGCTGTTGCTTACAGCCGGTAAGGGTTACCCATCACATGGCTCCTCAGCCCAACCCATAGCCCTGTGTGTCAGGCCGCTATTTGCTCGTAAGAAAATGCGGGTATCTCCGCCCGCTCTTTCGCATGCTCTACCGTGATGCCGCATTGTTGCCCTCGCCATCGAGATCCACAAGCGTGTTTTCGTCAAAATCTTTGGTTTCGGCAACCGCAACCGCACGGAACTCAATATACAACGTGTCAGTATCTTGGAAGTATTTTATTTTCATGGTTGGCAATTTATCTGTTGAGCAGGGCAGGCGAATTCTTCAAGCTCCAGACCTCACTCCAACCTTTCCAAAACCCCCTCCAATTGGTCCAAGCTGTCGTAGCTGATGATGAGCTTGCCGGCGCCTTTGTCGGTGTGCTTGATTTGCGCCTTGGCACCGATGGACAGGGTGACGCGCTCTTCCAGGCGGGCGATGTCGGGGTCGCGGGGCTTGGGCTGCGAGGCCAGCAGCGGGGCGGGATCTTCCTGGAGTTTGCGGACTAGGGCTTCGGTGTCGCGCACCGTGAGGCTTTTCGCGGCGACATGCCGGGCCGCATCGCCTTGTTTGTGCCGGTCCAGGCTGAGGATGGCGCGGGCGTGGCCCATTTCGATCTGGCCTTGTTGCAGCAGATCCTTGGCGTCCGGGTGCAGGTCGTTGAGGCGCAGCAGATTGGTGACGG
>CAZOTR010000434.1:0-2349 GCA_964582755.1 uncultured Methylococcaceae bacterium
ATTGGTCGCTGAAAGCCGAGAATCCCGGCTTGTTCGCCTACACCCGCGACTTGATTCAATTGCGGAAAACCCATCCCTTGTTCCGCCTGCGCACGGCGGAGGAAATCCGCGAGCGCCTGCGTTTCCTGCCCGCGCCGAATGAAAAATCCTTGGTGTATTGGATTGATGGCATAGGGCTGGAAGGGGAAAGCTGGCAGGAAGCTTGTGTGCTAATCAATGGCGAGGACGGCGTGGATCTTGATTTTGCGCTGCCCCATGGCCGCTGGTCCGTCGCCTTTGACTATGAAGGCTGGACGGATGGAACTTTTGTCGCCGAACACCGGCTTGGCGTCCGCCGCAAATCGGGTTTGATTCTGTGCAAGATCAAAGAAATTCCGGCCATTGTCCAAAATATATCTGGATCTGAAGAAGCGCCAGGGCAGGCAATAAAGGAAGAGGAACTTAATGGGATGAAAGCGTAATAACGAAGCGCGTTGCGCGGATAGGGCAGGGTGTCCCGTCATTCCGGCAGGGATGCCGGAATCCAGCGTCCATGGATGGCAAATTGTTGGACTGCCACTTAGCCCAATTTTAACGACGTAGGCCGGAATAAGCCCGCCTATAGCGGTGTTGGCCTTTGTTGCGGCGTTGTGACGGGCGTTTCCGCGCCGGAATCACTTTAAATTGGCAAAACCCATCCGACGCGGCTTATTCTGGCCTTTTCCACCGCATTAAAATGCTGGCGGAATTATAATCGTCACCTTGTCCAGCCCGGTGTTGCCGGTTTTCTGCTGAAAGGCGAAGACGGCAATCTCATAGATCTGCGGTTGTCCCGTGTCATTCCTTGGCACCAACCAATTATTGAAAAATTGGCTGGGTATCGCATAGGGCGCGTTTTCATCATACTTTAGCGGAAGCTCGATAGGGGCATATCCTCCCTCTTTGATGACAGCCATCACCTCAAATTGTTCGGGATTCCACGGCGGATGGCCGTTGCCGATGGGGCAACCGCACATCATTGCCACATTGGCCCTGATCTCGATGCAAGGAGGCGCGGTTTGCGGCAAATAGTGGGTGGGCGGATTTAATATTTGCACCACCAGCCCAGGAATCTCCAGCAGGAATCCCCCGCCATTCTTCCCGCCAGTGATATTCTTCCCAGGATAAACCCACTGCGTAAGCGAAACCGTATTGGCGGATTGCTGTGCCGCCAGCGGGCCGAGGGCGGTTATCCGAAGCAAGCGCGGCTCGCATAAATCGAGCGATGCCGTGAAGACCGAGGCTTCGTCAACCGGCAAAACTTCTGCGCGGGTCAGGCATAGATCCATCAGGTTTTGCTGGCCTGAGCCGCCGTTTGTCGTGCCATGCGCCAGCAACTCCCCCGTGTGGACATCATGGACAGTCACCAACGCCCCGCCTATGTCATTACCAAGATACTTGCCATCTTTGGCGATGACTCTTACATCAATTTGTGTGGGTATTCCCATAAATGAATCTCGCTTGCTGGATTTGCTATAGGGTGGGCAAGCGTCTTTTTGCTTGCCCAGCAATTCTGTCGGATATCGTTGCCGTGTCCGCGTGGGCAAACGATAGAGCCGTTTGCCCACCCTACCGGGCTTATCGCGTTACCACCGCGTTCAGCGGCGCACAGCATTCGCGATGATGATTGCGCCAATGAGGATGGCAACGCTGACTGGGAGAACAGCAACGGCAGCGCAGAGCGGCAAGAACACATAGCGGGCGATGAACACGAGCAAGATGCCCCAGCCGAATAGCTCCACCACGCCCCAGATGCCCAAGAATAGCTTCAAGATGCCCAAGAATAGCTCGCGCACTAAGCCCAGACCGATGATGGCGAAAAAAACGCCTACCACCAACCCAACCTTTCCAGCCTTCTTCTCCCATTCAAAGAAGGCCCAGTACGACACCGCGAATACTGCGATGCTGGCTGGATAGCGCGCAGCCACTGCGGCGCACTGAAGGGGAAGTCCTCGTGGTTCCACCACGCGACCGGAATTTGGTTTGCGCCGAGGGTTCTAAGCGCAGGCGATTCAACTTTCTCGGTTTTTTTGCCATCAGGGCCGTGCATCTCTATTTTTGCCATTAGAGTTGTACCCGTAGCTCGCGTAGGGCGCAACGCGAAGCCATTGTGCCGGATTAAGAATTGCCATACGGCGCAATGGCTTCGCGTTGCGCCCTACAGATTGCGCCTTATCGAGTTCAAGCATAGCCATTCCATTTCCCGGAACGCAACCGCTTTTTTGCGGGAACCGGCGATTTTGGCGGATTTGGGTAATATTAACCCAAGTTGCCACCTATGCCCGCCGATGACGAAAATGCGGCGCATTGGGCAACCCGGCAGGGTTGCCA
>CAZOTR010000435.1:0-2334 GCA_964582755.1 uncultured Methylococcaceae bacterium
TACCGCTGCGCCAGCGGCAGTACCTGCGCCGGGCCGCAGACCAGCAACTCCCCGTCGGCGCGCACCTGGTAGGTTTGCGCGTCCACTTCGATCAGCGGCTGGTAGCTGTTGTGGACCAGATCCTTTTTGCCTATCGTCCGGGTATTGGACACCACGCCGATGAGCTTCTTCAAGCCCAGCTTGCCGGCCACGCCCGACTCCGCCGCCGCCTGCGACAGAAACGCCATCGAGGTGGCTTGGCAGGCCGCGCCTAACGCCCCGAACATGGGGCGGTAATGCACCGGCTGCGGGGTGGGGATGGAGGCGTTGGGGTCGCCCATCGGGGCGGCGGCGATCAGCCCGCCTTTCAAAACCAGGCTGGGCTTGGCGGCGAAGAAGGCGGGGTTCCACAGCACTAAATCCGCGAGCTTGCCGGTCTCGACGGAGCCGATTTCATGGGCGATGCCGTGGGTGATGGCGGGGTTGATGGTGTATTTGGCGATGTAGCGCTTGGCGCGGTAGTTGTCGTTGCCCACGCCCTCGGCGCTCCGGCCGGAAGGGGAGGGCAGGTGGCCGCGCTGCTGCTTCATTTTGTGCGCGGTCTGCCAGGTGCGGATGATGACCTCGCCGACGCGGCCCATGGCCTGCGAGTCGGAGGAGATCATCGAGAACGCGCCGAGGTCGTGGAGGATGTCTTCGGCGGCGATGGTTTCGCGGCGGATGCGCGACTCGGCGAAGGCGATGTCTTCGGGGATGGCCGGGTCGAGGTGGTGGCAGACCATCAACATGTCCAGGTGTTCGTCCACGGTGTTGACGGTGTAGGGCCGCGTCGGGTTGGTGGAGGACGGCAGGACGTTGGGCTGGCCGCAGGCTTTGATGATGTCCGGGGCGTGGCCGCCGCCGGCGCCTTCGGTGTGGTAGGTGTGGATGGCGCGGCCTTTGAACGCGGCGAGGGTGTCTTCGACGAAGCCGGATTCGTTCAGCGTGTCGGTGTGGATGGCGACTTGCACGTCGTAAAGGTCGGCCACCGCCAGGCAGCAGTCGATGGCGGCGGGCGTGGTGCCCCAGTCTTCGTGCAGCTTCAGGCCCATCGCCCCGGCTTCGACCTGCTCGGCCAGGGCGTGGGGCAGGCTGGCGTTGCCCTTGCCCAAAAAGCCGATGTTCATCGGCAGGCTGTCGGCGGCCTGCAACATGCGGTGCAGATTCCACGGCCCCGGCGTGCAAGTCGTGGCGTTGGTGCCGGTGGCCGGCCCGGTGCCGCCGCCGACCATGGTGGTGACGCCGGACATCAAGGCTTCTTCTATTTGCTGCGGGCAGATGAAATGGATGTGGGAATCGACGCCGCCGGCGGTGACGATGTGGCCTTCACCGGCGATGATTTCGGTGCCGGGGCCGATGATGATGTCCACGTCGGGCTGCACGTCGGGGTTGCCGGCCTTGCCTATCGCGGCGATGCGCCCGGCTTTGATGCCAATGTCGGCCTTGACGATGCCCCAGTGGTCGAGGATCAGGGCATTGGTGATGACGGTGTCTACCGCGCCGCCGGCGTTGGTGACCTGGCTTTGGCCCATGCCGTCGCGGATCACCTTGCCGCCGCCGAATTTCACCTCTTCGCCGTAAATCGTCAGGTCGGCTTCGACTTCAATGAATAAATCGGTGTCGCCCAGCCTGACTTTGTCGCCGGTGGTGGGGCCGAACATCTCGGCGTAGGCCCTGCGCGAGAGGCGGCTCATGCTTGATCCTCCAACGCGCCCATGACTTTTTCTTGGAAGCCGTAGACTTCGCGCTTGCCTGCGTAGGCGACGAGGGTGATTTCCCGCGCCTGCCCCGGCTCGAAGCGCACCGCCGTGCCGGCCGGGATGTCCAGCCGGAAGCCCCGGCTGGCCTCGCGGTCGAATAACAGGGCCGCGTTGGTTTCGTAAAAATGGTAGTGCGAGCCGACTTGGACGGGCCGGTCGCCGGTGTTGGCGACGCGCAGGGCAATGCGCGCGCGGCCTTCGTTCAACTCGATGTTGCCCTCTTGGGTAATCACTTCGCCGGGGATCATGGCTGGCCTCTCAGACAATCGGTTCGTGGACGGTGACGAGCTTGGTGCCGTCGGGGAAGGTGGCTTCGACTTGCACGTCGGGGATCATCTCCGCCACGCCGTCCATGACGTCGTCGCGGGTCAGCAGGGTGCGCCCGTAGCCCATCAGCTCGGCGACGGTCCGCCCGTCCCGCGCCCCCTCCAGGATCGCCGCGCTGATGTAGGCGACGGCCTCCGGGTGGTTGAGCTTCAAGCCCCTGGCCTTGCGGCGCTCGGCGAGCAGGGCGGCGGTGAAC
Organism: uncultured Methylococcaceae bacterium; assembly: GCA_964582755.1. Taxonomy (GTDB): domain Bacteria; phylum Pseudomonadota; class Gammaproteobacteria; order Methylococcales; family Methylococcaceae; genus Methylumidiphilus. Next base: position 2,302 of record CAZOTR010000435.1, read on the forward strand.
AGCAGCAGCTTGTCTTTTTCCCGGGGGGTCAGT
>CAZOTR010000436.1:0-2281 GCA_964582755.1 uncultured Methylococcaceae bacterium
TGGCGACGATCATGTGGAAACTGTTGGAGCCAAGGTCGATGGCGGCGACTTGTTCAGGCGAGGAGGCGTTTGGCACGGTCGGTTCCTGCTGGAGGGGAAAAATGCCGGCCGGAGATTTCTGGTAGAATCGCTTAAATGCCGGGCCGGCACTGGTTGTTTTTCCTATTTTACCGATACCCGCACGGATAAACCTAGCGATGTTCGTTTGTTTGTTTGTTTCAATCCACTCCCGCCTCGTCCGCCGGGAGATGAAACCGCCGACGGATTGAGGCCGGCGAGTTTGGCTTCCCGTGAACGGGTCGCTTGCAAAAAAGGATAGCGGTGTTTCATGTGCGGGTAAATCCTTGATTCCCTCTGAAAGGGAAAATTTCAAACGAGTTTAAAGGGTAATGATGAAAGCGCTCTCCCTGACCGCCCTTAGAAAAGTCTACAAGAACGGCGTGGAAGCCTTGAAAGGCATAGACCTGGATGTCGAGGAAGGCGATTTTTTCGCCCTGCTCGGCCCGAACGGCGCGGGCAAGTCCACCACCATCGGCATCATCGCTTCGTTGGTGAACAAGACCTCGGGCAAAGTGTCCGTGTTCGGCCACGACCTGGACCGCGAACCCGACGCGGTCAAGCGCAGCATCGGGCTGGTGCCGCAGGAGGTCAATTTCAACCAGTTCGAAAAGGCCCGCAACATCATCGCCAACCAGGCCGGCTATTACGGCCTGCCGCGCAAACTGGCGCAACAACGGGCGGACGAATGCCTGGAGGCCTTGGGGCTTACCGACAAGCGCGAACAGACGGCCCGCCAGTTGTCCGGCGGCATGAAACGGCGGCTGATGATCGCCCGCGCCCTGGCACACTCGCCGCGCCTTTTGATCTTGGACGAGCCAACCGCCGGGGTGGACATTGAGATCCGCCGCTCGATGTGGGAATACCTGAAAAAACTCAACGCAGACGGCACGACGATCATCCTCACCACGCATTACCTGGAAGAGGCGGAGAGCCTGTGCCGCAACATCGCCATCATCAACCATGGCGGGATCGTCGAACACAGCGCCATGGACACGCTGCTGGGCAAGCTGGATGTGCAAGCCTTCGTCCTGGAATTTCGCAAGCCGTTTGAGCGCCTGCCCACGCTCACCGGCTACCGGCTGACGCGCATCGACGAGCGCAGCGTGTCGGCGGAAGTGCCTGCCGAATTGGGCATCCACGGCCTGTTCGACGTGCTGGCCCTGCACGGCATGGAGGTGGTCGGCTTGCGCAACGCCGCCAACCGCCTGGAACAATTTTTCTTGAACTTGGTGGAAACTGGCCGCGCCGATTCTCCTTCCACCTGAGCGGACCATTCCCACGCAACTCCCCGCCAGCCAATCAATTCCACCGGCCCGCCCCATGCAACGACTCATCGCCTTCCAAACCATTTTCTTCAAGGAAATCTACCGCTTTCTCCGCATCTGGCCGCAGACCCTGCTGCCGGCGGCGGTGACGACTTCCTTGTATTTCCTGATATTCGGCAAGCTGATTGGCGGGCGCGTCGGCGAGATGGGCGGCATTGCCTACATGGACTACATTGTCCCCGGCGTCGTCCTGATGTCAGTCATCACCAATTCCTACGGCAATGTCGTGGCCTCGTTTTTTTCCTGCAAATTCCAGCGCAATATCGAAGAGTTGATTATCGCCCCGGTGCCGGGCTGGCTGATGCTGGCCGGCTATGTCGGCGGCGGCGTGGCGCGGGGGCTGGCGGTGGGCGGCGTGGTGATGGGCATTTCCGCGCTGTTCACCCATCTCAAAATCGCCCATCCGGGCGTGGTCATACTGGTATTCCTGCTGACCGCCATACTGTTTTCCCTGGCCGGTTTCCTCAACGCCCTGTTCGCCAACAGCTTCGACGACATCTCCATCATCCCCAATTTTGTGCTGACACCCTTGGTGTATCTAGGCGGGGTGTTTTATTCCATCGACCTGTTGCCCGATCCCTGGAAACTCATCTCCCTGGGCAACCCCATCCTGTATATGATTAACGCCTTCCGCTACGGTTTCTTGGGGGTGTCCGATGTCAGCGTCGGGCAGTCTTTGTTGGTCATCGTCGGCTTCATCCTGGCGTTGCTGCTGTGGACGCTGTGGCTGCTGAAGCGGGGGACGGGCTTGAAGTCTTGAACCCGCCTACATCACCGTCAGATTCACGATTCGGCCGCGAAACGCCCGCAGGGGAGGTGGGTTTAATTGATTTATTGGTATTTTCCGTAGGAGCGGCCCGTGGCCGCGAAAGGCTTCGGGCAATGGGTGAGGCCCA
>CAZOTR010000437.1:0-2280 GCA_964582755.1 uncultured Methylococcaceae bacterium
CCTTTTCGATTGATTGCGGTGTTTGCTCGTTGCCAAACTTCCGTTTGGCGGCAACAGTTTAGCAGCTTGGCCAAACCCTGCCGCAGGATTCCGTCTTTCCAGGATAGGGCAAGCCTGCCAGAGTTGGCAGGGCGGGCAAACGGCTCTATCGTTTGCCCATGCGGAATCCGGCATAATCGGCGGGCAAGCAACGCTTGCCCGCCACATGGCTACATGATTATTAACATAGCCGGGGACTTGGTTGTTCCTATGGCATGACGTGAGCAAAGGAAAAAGAGCAATGGCAACAATAAGAAAATTCGAGCAGATTGAAGAATCAAAGCTTTTTAAGCATTTAAAATCTGCCAGAACGAATAATGACAAGTCCTGCGACCAGCTTGCCGGCAATGTTCGTGAAGTCATAGAGCAAGCCAAAGAAATCACGGCTCAAATCAATCGGCACATGCATCAATATACCCTCCATGAGGGAACCCATCTCTGGAACGTCCTTTCCATCATGGAGGCATTGCTGCCCGATAAGACCATAAAAAAGTTGACGCCACTGGAATGCGCCCTTTGCATTATGGCAGCGTTTACCCATGATAGTGGAATGGCATGGCCGGACGAAAAAATACAGCAATATTTGGAAACCAATGACACTCGTGAAAACCGTGAGTGGCTGAGGCATTGTGATGGTTATGCGGAACAGCTTCGTGAAATCAAACGCTTAAAGAAAATTCGGGATACTGACCGTACCCGCGAAGCCGAGGCAAACGGACGAATCAAATATCTTGAAGGCTATCTTCTGGCGGAATTCATCCGAAAAGAACATGCGAAAATTCCAATTGTCCGTGATTGGCTGACTCGCATGGAAAAGGCGGCTAACAATCAATCCCTGTTTTACTATGGCAAGTTTCCATTCAAGGAGCATCTCGCCAAAATCGGCGTCAGCCATAACCGTAATGTTGACTGGCTGCGCGGGGAATTGGGCAAGTATGACGAATTTTGCCGACCCACCGATGGCGGAATGGCCAATCTGGCTTTTCCCAGCTTGTTGGTGCGGCTGGCCGACATCATGGATTTCGATGCCACCCGTACACCGCGCATTCTCTATACCGATTTCGGCATCGTGGACAAGTTGAGCCGTGAAGAATGGAACAAACACATGGCAATCAGCGGCTGGAATTTGGATGAAGACAAGCTTCTCTATGCGGCTGAGTCCTGCGAACATCCCGCTTATGAAAAAACAATCCGCGAGTTTGTGAAATGCATTGAGCATGAAATTCGCCAAGTGGATGAAGAACTGGCCTATCAACGCCACCTCCTCAAAGGAGAGGAACGCTATCAAATCCGCTTGCCCAGAAAAGTGAAACCAGACATTCACGCCGCACTGGATGACGATGGCAAGCCAATCTATATTTATCACGACCTGCAATTTCAACTGGACAAAGACGCAATCCAGCAATTGCTGATGGGAGAGTCCTTATACGGCGATCCCAGTTTGTGCCTGCGCGAATTGATCCAAAACTCTCTCGACGCGCTGCAACTGCGCGATCTGCGCCTCAGGGTTTTGGATGATGATCCCGATGCAGGGGTGGAAAAAACCGATTCCTTGCGCCGTGGGGAAAAACTCCAGGTCAACATTGACTGGGGCCGTGATGCCGATACTGGCCGGGAATTTATCCGGGTGCGGGACAACGGTTGTGGCATGACGCGGGACACGCTGGAACACTTCTTCGCCCAATTAGGCAAGAGCTATTACCGCTCACCGGATTATGAGCGCGAACAGCAGTTATTCCGCCAGCACGGCCACGTCATCTCGCCCATTTCCCAGTTTGGCATTGGGTTTCTGTCCTGCTTCATGCTGGCGGACGAAATCTCTGTGAAAACCCGGCCCGGTGGAGCCGATGACAATGAACGCCGGGCGCATGATGTCATGATTTCCGGGCCGGGGAATTTATTCTGGTTTAAGCAAGGCACTCTTAAACGGCAGGGAACCGAAATCACACTTTTCCTCAAACCTCGATTCCGTCTTGCGCATGACTGGGAACGAAGCCTCCGCTGGTTACGCGCCCACTTCGGCTATGCGAAACAGGAGCGTGAAACCCTGCAAATGGAATGGCAGGCGGTTGAACAGCAAGGGGAGATTGACCCCGCTTGGCATGTGGGGCGTTGCGCCGTGTGGCCGATGTTTCCCATCCTGCTTGGCCCCGAAGGGGATAGTGATCCAGCTATCCGGTTGGATGGCCGGTTTCATGAGGATGTGTTGGCACCGATTGATCGGGAAAAACTTAACTTAAC